>NZ_SOFA01000021.1:0-1821 GCF_004402835.1 Cryobacterium sp. Sr3
TGTGCCGCCGGGTGTGCACGTGGAGATCCCGCTGCAGGCCTACTTCCGCATCAATACGGAGAATATGGGGCAGTTTGAGCGCACCCTGATCATCGCCGACGAGGGCAGCTACGTGCACTACATCGAGGGGTGCACGGCCCCGATCTACTCGTCCGATTCTCTGCACTCTGCGGTGGTCGAGATTGTTGTGAAGAAGAATGCCCGCGTTCGCTACACGACTATCCAGAACTGGTCCACGAACGTCTACAACCTGGTCACGAAGCGTGCGACGGCTGCGGAGGGTGCCACGATGGAGTGGATCGATGGCAATATCGGTTCCAAGGTCACGATGAAGTACCCGTCGATTTATCTGATGGGTGAGCACGCTAAGGGGGAGACCCTGTCGGTGGCGTTCGCGGGTCCCGGTCAGCATCAGGATGCGGGCGCGAAGATGATCCACATGGCGCCGTATACGCAGTCTTCGATCGTGTCGAAGTCCATTGCCCGGGGTGGTGGCCGGTCTGGTTACCGCGGTGAGGTGCGGGTGGATGCCACGGCGCACCACTCCGCGAACACGGTGCGCTGTGACGCGTTGCTGGTGGACACGAAATCGCGTTCGGACACGTATCCATCGATCGATATCCGGGTCGATGATGTGCAGTTGGGCCACGAGGCCACGGTGTCGCGGGTCAGCGAGGAGCAGCTGTTCTACTTGATGAGCCGGGGGATGCCCGAAGATGAGGCGATGGCCATGATCGTGCGCGGCTTCATCGAGCCGATTGCCCGGGAGCTGCCGATGGAGTACGCCCTTGAACTCAACAAGCTCATTGAAATGGGCATGGAAGGATCCGTCGGCTAAATGTCCGCCGTCTCTGCACAACTCAATTCCCCACCAACCACCCCGGCATCCACAACGGATGCCATGCCTACTGCGGAGCAGCACGGCATCAAGGAGCACTCGGACGGCCGTTTCGGTTATGTGCCGGTGCAGACCCGGTCGGACCGGTTCGCGAGCGTGAACGTGGCCGACTTCGGTCCCGTCACGGGTCGTGAAGCGGTCTGGAAGCTATCGCCGGTGAAGAAGTTCACCGACCTGACCGCGGGTGTGCTCGACGGGTCGGAGTACCCGGTCGAGTCTTCACGCGTCGCCGGGGTCAGCGTCGCCTGGGTCGATCGCACCGACCCGCGGATCGGTTCGGCCGGGGCGCCCGAGGAACGCGCGTCGGCGAACGCGTGGTCGAGTTTCGAGAAGGCTCTCGCGATCACGATCAGCGGCGAGGAGGCCAAGGAGGTCACGGTCACCCGTGCCGGCCTGGGTTCCGGCGCGCGCGGCGCGCACACCATCATCGAGGCCAAGCCGTTCAGCCAAGCCATCCTGATCCTGGAGAACACGGGTGCGGCCCGGCTGAGCGAGAACGTCGAGATCATCCTGGGCGAGTCCGCGAACCTGACCGTGGTCACTCTGCAGGAATGGGGCGACACGGCCGTGCACCTGACGAACCACTTCGCCACCATCGGCCGCGACGCACGGTTGAAGCACATCGTGGTGAGCCTGGGCGGCAGCATCGTGCGGGTGAACCCGTCGGTGCGTCTAGCCGGGATCGGTTCGGACACGGAGCTGCTCGGCCTGTACTTCGCCGACGCCGGCCAGCACCTCGAGCAGCAGGTATTCGTGAACCATGTCGCGCCGAACAGTCGCAGCCGCGTCACCTACAAGGGTGCGTTGCAGGGTCAAGGTGCCCGCACCGTGTGGATCGGCGACGTCCTGATCGGGCGGGATGCGGCCGGGACCGACAGCTACGAACAAAACCGTAACCTCGTGCTCACCGAAGGCACCCGGGC
>NZ_SOFA01000048.1:0-2164 GCF_004402835.1 Cryobacterium sp. Sr3
CAAAAGTCTCACGATCGAAATTGACCAATGATCTAATTGCTTAGATCTTTGTAATTTGCTCTCTTACGAGAGTCAAATATAAGATGCTCGCGTCCACTGTGTAGTTCTCAAAGTACGGGCGGTACCCCTTCATGCCCACAAGTGATGTGAACAAGAAAAGGTCCAGAGGAACAGTCCAACCCAAGCCGAAGCCAGGGATGTTCCGGTCCCTCAGGACCCAACAGCGTGCCTATACAAGTCTCACCACCCGCCGCATTTCCAACCTCCGAGGAGGCGTACCGTGCGGCGAGAAGCCGTTCTTGCATCAATGTCAATGTTCCACCCATGAGCGCCACCGGAGAACGTATGTCTCCGAAATGGCTTGGCAGTGGTGTTCCGCTGTAGACAGACGGCACTGCTGTGCTCCTTAGAAAGGAGGTGATCCAGCCGCACCTTCCGGTACGGCTACCTTGTTACGACTTAGTCCTAATCACCGATCCCACCTTCGACAGCTCCTCCCCTTGCGGGTTAGGCCACTGGCTTCGGGTGTTACCGACTTTCATGACTTGACGGGCGGTGTGTACAAGGCCCGGGAACGTATTCACCGCAGCGTTGCTGATCTGCGATTACTAGCGACTCCGACTTCATGAGGTCGAGTTGCAGACCTCAATCCGAACTGAGACCGGCTTTTTGGGATTCGCTCCACCTTGCGGTATTGCAGCCCTTTGTACCGGCCATTGTAGCATGCGTGAAGCCCAAGACATAAGGGGCATGATGATTTGACGTCATCCCCACCTTCCTCCGAGTTGACCCCGGCAGTATCCCATGAGTTCCCACCATTACGTGCTGGCAACATAGGACGAGGGTTGCGCTCGTTGCGGGACTTAACCCAACATCTCACGACACGAGCTGACGACAACCATGCACCACCTGTATAGAGACCTTGCGGGGCGACTGTTTCCAACCGTTTCCTCTATATGTCAAGCCTTGGTAAGGTTCTTCGCGTTGCATCGAATTAATCCGCATGCTCCGCCGCTTGTGCGGGCCCCCGTCAATTCCTTTGAGTTTTAGCCTTGCGGCCGTACTCCCCAGGCGGGGAACTTAATGCGTTAGCTGCGACACGGAGACCGTGGAATGGTCCCCACATCTAGTTCCCAACGTTTACGGCATGGACTACCAGGGTATCTAATCCTGTTCGCTCCCCATGCTTTCGCTCCTCAGCGTCAGTTACGGCCCAGAGATCTGCCTTCGCCATTGGTGTTCCTCCTGATATCTGCGCATTCCACCGCTACACCAGGAATTCCAATCTCCCCTACCGCACTCTAGTCTGCCCGTACCCACTGCAGGCCCGAGGTTGAGCCTCGGGTTTTCACAGCAGACGCGACAAACCGCCTACGAGCTCTTTACGCCCAATAATTCCGGACAACGCTTGCACCCTACGTATTACCGCGGCTGCTGGCACGTAGTTAGCCGGTGCTTTTTCTGCAGGTACCGTCACTTTTACGCTTCTTCCCTACTAAAAGAGGTTTACAACCCGAAGGCCGTCGTCCCTCACGCGGCGTTGCTGCATCAGGCTTTCGCCCATTGTGCAATATTCCCCACTGCTGCCTCCCGTAGGAGTCTGGGCCGTGTCTCAGTCCCAGTGTGGCCGGTCACCCTCTCAGGCCGGCTACCCGTCGTCGCCTTGGTGAGCCATTACCTCACCAACTAGCTGATAGGCCGCGAGCTCATCCTTGACCAAAATTCTTTCCACCCCAGAAGATGCCTTCCAAGGTCGTATCCGGTATTAGACGTCGTTTCCAACGCTTATCCCAGAGTCAAGGGCAGATTGCTCACGTGTTACTCACCCGTTCGCCACTGATCAGAGAAGCAAGCTCCCCATCACCGTTCGACTTGCATGTGTTAAGCACGCCGCCAGCGTTCGTCCTGAGCCAGGATCAAACTCTCCGTAAATGTTTGACTGCACGACCACCGAAGTGACCGGCACATCTAGTGCAGAAAGCCACCGGAATAGGCGAACAATCTGCAAGTTTGAAACTGACAGAACAAATCATTACTGACTTGCTTTGTTGTTTAAATGTTTTCCAAAGGAATCTCTTCCGCGGTACCCCCTAGAAAGGAGCCCTACGACCGAGGTTTTTGGCATTTGACATTGTGCACGCTGTTGAGTTCTCAAGGATCGGAC
>NZ_SOFA01000040.1:0-2878 GCF_004402835.1 Cryobacterium sp. Sr3
CACCGTGGGGCGTTGTTCTCGACCGTACATCGAGAACCACATAGTGGACGCTTGCAGCTTATTCAAACTGGTGTGTTATCAAATTATTGGCTTATTAGTACCGGTCAGCTCCGAGGGTCTTTAGTCCCCTCTTCCACATCCGGCCTATCAACGCAGTAGTCTAGCTGCGAGCCTCTCCCCCGAAGGGATGGAAATCTCATCTCGAAGCCGGCTTCCCGCTTAGATGCTTTCAGCGGTTATCCGTTCCGAACGTAGCTAATCAGCGGTGCTCCTGGCGGAACAACTGACACACCAGAGGTTCGTCCATCCCGGTCCTCTCGTACTAGGGATAGATCTTCTCAAATTTCCTGCGCGCGCAGCGGATAGGGACCGAACTGTCTCACGACGTTCTAAACCCAGCTCGCGTACCGCTTTAATGGGCGAACAGCCCAACCCTTGGGACCTACTCCAGCCCCAGGATGCGACGAGCCGACATCGAGGTGCCAAACCATGCCGTCGATATGGACTCTTGGGCAAGATCAGCCTGTTATCCCCGAGGTACCTTTTATCCGTTGAGCGACAGCGCTTCCACAAGCCACTGCCGGATCACTAGTCCCGACTTTCGTCCCTGCTCGACTTGTCAGTCTCACAGTCAAGCTCCCTTGTGCACTTACACTCGACACCTGATTGCCAACCAGGTTGAGGGAACCTTTGGGCGCCTCCGTTACTTTTTAGGAGGCAACCGCCCCAGTTAAACTACCCACCAGGCACTGTCCCTGAACCGGATCACGGTTCGAAGTTAGATATCCAATATGACCAGAGTGGTATTTCAACGTTGACTCCACCTGAACTAGCGTCCAAGCTTCACAGTCTCCCACCTATCCTACACAAGCCACACCGAACACCAATACCAAGCTGTAGTAAAGGTCACGGGGTCTTTCCGTCCTGCTGCGCGTAACGAGCATCTTTACTCGTAATGCAATTTCGCCGAGTTCGCGGTTGAGACAGCTGGGAAGTCGTTACGCCATTCGTGCAGGTCGGAACTTACCCGACAAGGAATTTCGCTACCTTAGGATGGTTATAGTTACCACCGCCGTTTACTGGGGCTTAAATTCTCAGCTTCGCCTTGCGGCTAACCGTTCCTCTTAACCTTCCAGCACCGGGCAGGCGTCAGTCCGTATACATCGTCTTGCGACTTGGCACGGACCTGTGTTTTTAGTAAACAGTCGCTTCCCACTGGTCTCTGCGGCCTTCGAACGCTCCAGGAGTAAATCCCTTCACGCCTCAGGCCCCCCTTCTCCCGAAGTTACGGGGGCATTTTGCCGAGTTCCTTAACCACGATTCTCTCGATCTCCTTAGTATTCTCTACCTGATCACCTGAGTCGGTTTGGGGTACGGGTGACTAAAACCTCGCGTCGATGCTTTTCTTGGCAGCATAGGATCACTGATTTCGTCCGTGAGGACTACCCATCGGGTCTCAACCTTCATGAGAGACGGATTTGCCTATCTCTCGGCCTACATCCTTAGACCGGGACAACCATCGCCCGGCTCAGCTACCTTCCTGCGTCACACCTGTTAATACGCTAACCGCACCAGCATAGGGTCGCACGCTAGGCCCCACGCTTCACCCCGAAGGGATCCATCTAGAGGATTCAGATGCTTAGCATTACTGGATTAGTTTGGGCGGTTTTTCGCCAGTACGGGAATATAAACCCGTTGTCCATCGACTACGCCTGTCGGCCTCGCCTTAGGTCCCGACTTACCCAGGGCGGATTAGCCTGGCCCTGGAAACCTTGATCTTTCGGAGGACGGGTTTCTCACCCGTCTTTCGCTACTCATGCCTGCATTCTCACTCGTGTAGCCTCCACGGCTGGTTTACACCGCCGCTTCGCTGGCCACACGACGCTCTCCTACCCATCAACACGGCTGAACCAACACCACAAGGGTGCGGCTTACCAAAAATATCAATGCCACAACTTCGGTGGCGTGCTTGAGCCCCGTTACATTGTCGGCGCGGAATCACTTGACCAGTGAGCTATTACGCACTCTTTCAAGGGTGGCTGCTTCTAAGCCAACCTCCTGGTTGTCTGTGCAACTCCACATCCTTTCCCACTTAGCACGCGCTTTGGGACCTTAGTTGGTGGTCTGGGTTGTTTCCCTCTCGACGATGAAGCTTATCCCCCACCGTCTCACTGCTGCGCTCTCACTTACCGGCATTCGGAGTTTGGCTGACGTCAGTAAGCTTTTAGGCCCCATCGGCCATCCAGTAGCTCTACCTCCGGCAAGAAACACGCAACGCTGCACCTAAATGCATTTCGGAGAGAACCAGCTATCACGAAGTTTGATTGGCCTTTCACCCCTATCCACAGCTCATCCCCTCCATTTTCAACTGAAGTGGGTTCGGTCCTCCACGACGTCTTACCGTCGCTTCAACCTGGCCATGGATAGATCACTTCGCTTCGGGTCTAGGACATGCGACTGAATCGCCCTATTCAGACTCGCTTTCGCTACGCATTCCCCTCTCGGGTTAAGCTCGCCACATATCACTAACTCGCAGGCTCATTCTTCAAAAGGCACGCTGTCACCAGAAATCCGCACCACGAATGGCACAGCCTGGCTCCAACGGTTTGTAAGCAAACGGTTTCAGGTACTATTTCACTCCCCTCCCGGGGTACTTTTCACCTTTCCCTCACGGTACTTGTTCACTATCGGTCATGTAGGAGTATTTAGGCTTATCAGGTGGTCCTGACGGATTCACACGGGATTTCTCGGGCCCCGTGCTACTTGGGATACTCTTCGGGCGATTGCTGCATTTCGACTACGGGGTTCGCACCCTCTATGACCAGGCTTTCAATCCTGTTCGTCTATACAACGCTCTAACCCTCACTGTTCGGCAGAA
>NZ_SOFA01000006.1:0-3423 GCF_004402835.1 Cryobacterium sp. Sr3
CCGCGGGCGCCGCCGAAACCGCACGCGCGCGGGCCCGGTTGTGGACCGCGAAGGAGGCGGTGCTGAAGTGCACGGGCGACGGGCTCCGAGTGGACCCGCGCAACCTGACCGTCTCGTTGCCGGGCGGCGGCGGCCGGGGCTCGCCGCGCCTCGACGCCTGGCGCGGAGCCGACGTTGACGTTGACGTCGACGCGATTGGGCTTCGCGACTTCGACCCGGGTGCGGCGCTTATGGGTGCCGAGTACGTGGACACGGCGCTCGTCGGCACGGCGCTCGTCGGCACGGTGCTCGTCGGCACGGTGGCCGTTCTCGGCGAGGGCAGGCGCGCCGCGGACGGGCCGACCGTGCATATCGTGTCGAATGCGGACATCCGTCACCACCTGAATGGTCCGGCCTAGCCGGTTGAGTTCGAGACCGCCGTACAGCACTCCGCCCCGAACGAATTCGACGGAGATTCTGGCCGAAAGGGGCTCAAAAACCGGAAAATGACTCTCATTCGAGAGAATCTCCGTCGTATCGGTTCGACGCCGGGCGGGAGGGTCGGTCGGCTGGACCAGCCAACCTCGCCTAGAGCATGGGCAGGGCGCTCCGATAGATCCAGCGGTCGACGATCCGGCGAATTTCACCGCTATCGGTGTGCACGGAAAGGAACTCCACAAGGTCTTCGGTAGTGATGGAACCGTGGCGGCGCGCCCGCGTGTAGGCGCGCACGGCGCCGAAGAAGGCGTCGTCGCCGAGCGACCGGCGCACCGCGTGCAGGGCCAGGGCGCCGCGCTTGTAGACCCGGTCGTCGAACATGTCGTGCGGCCCCGGTTCGCCGACGACGATGTCCCGTGGCAGGGCCTCGATCTCGGTCCGGTGCACGGCGGCACTCGCATCGGCCGTTGGTCCACCGCCGGCCTCCGCCCACAGCCACTCGGCGTAGCAGGCGAACCCCTCGTGCAGCCAGATATCCTGCCACCGCATGACGGTCAGGCTGTTGCCGAACCACTGGTGGGCCAGTTCGTGGGCGATCAGCCGGTCGCTGCCGTGCGCACCGTCGACGTGGTTGCGACCGAAAATGGCGAGGCCGTGGGCCTCGAGCGGGATCTCCAGCTCGTCGTCGGTGACAACGACCGAGTAGGCGTCGAACGGGTAGGGACCGAAGCGGTCGGCGAAGAGGGAGATCATCTCCGGAAGTCGGGCGAAGTCCACCGCCACCTCGCGGGCGAGGTTTGCCGGGAAGAAGATGCGTTGGGCCACCGGGGCGGCGGTGGCGTCGGTGCGCCGGTAACGGCCGATCAGCACCGTGGCCAGGTAAGTAGCCATCGGCTCCTTCACCTCGTAGGTCCAGCTGGTGCGGCCAGACCGCGTCGTGCGCGCGATCAGCGTACCGTTCGCCACGACCGTGTAGGGGTCCTCGCAGCTGACCCGGATGCGGAACGAGGCCTTGTTGCTGGGGTGGTCGTTGCAGGGGAACCACGACGCCGACCCGGTCGGTTGGCCGGCCACGAGCACGCCGTCGTCGAGTTCCTCCCAGCCGACCTCGCCCCAGATGCTCTTCAACGGATGCGGCGCGCCGCGATACCGCACGATCACCTCGAACAGAGCCCCGGCCTCGATCGTCGCCACCACCGTGATGGTGAGCTTGCGCGCGCTCTGGCTCACCTTCAACGCCCGCACCCCGTCGACGGTGACCCGGTCCACAGTGAGACCATCGAAGTCGAGGCTGAACCGGTCCAGCCTCATCGATGCCCGGGCCTGCACGGTGGCTGTGGCCCGCAACTGGTTGGTGGTCACCCGGTAGTCGAGGTTCAGGTCGTAGTGCAGGGCGAGGTAACCGCCGTTTCCGTTGCCCGGCAGGTACGGGTCGCCCGCGGTGGCGGCGCCGTGGGTGGGAGCGGCCCCTCGAACGCCGGCCGGGCCGAGCGCGGATCTGGGCGGCAGCGGGGTGAGGCGCTTGGCCGGGCTCTGAGCGGGGCCTGAGGGCGGTGGGGTGCGAGGCATGGTGGGCGTCAAGTCCACCATGGCAGACTGCGCCACGGCGAAATGGGGTTGCCCGACCACACCGACCCGGCCGGCACGCGTTCCCCGCGCATCACCAGCGAGGCAGGCCCCACAGTGGCGCCCTCCTCGATGTCGGCCGCCGGCAGAATCACGCTGTGCGGCCCGAGCGTGGCGCCCGCCGCCAGGGTGACCCGGTCCAATTGCATGATGCGGTCGTGGAACAGGTGCGTCTGCACCACGCAGCCCCGGTTCACGGTCGCACCGTCTTTGATGCTCACCAGGTCCGCCTCCGGCAGCCAGTAGGTCTCGCACCACACGCCGTACCCGATGTGCGCGCCGAGAGTGCGAAGCCACACGGCGAGCGCCGGCGTGCCGGCCGCCTTCGCCGCGAACCAGGGTCGGGCGACCATCTCGACGAAGCTGTCCGACACCTCGTTGCGCCAGATGAACGACGACCAGAGCGGATGTTCCGTAGCGTCGATCCGGCCCACCAGCAACCACTTCGCGGCCGTGGTCACCAGGGCGGCGACGGCCCCCGCCGCCAGCAGCACCAGACCCGAGAGCGCGATCGTCCACCCCAGGCCGATGGTGAGCCAGAGCGCATCAAGGGCGACGAGCACGCCGAGGGCGATCAGGACCGTGACGATGACCGGCATGATCCGGAGCATCTCCCACAGCGCCCGCCAGGTGACGAGCCGGGCCGGTGGGTGGAAGGTGCGGGCCTCGTCGACATCCGTCACCGTGCGGCGCAGCCGTTCGGGCGGGTTGCCCAGCCAGGACGACCCGCGTTTCGCCTTGCGCGGCGTGGAGGAGAGCACCGCGACGAGCCCGTTGCGCGGCACCGTGCGGCCCGCGCCCGCCATGCCGCTGTTGCCGAGGAACGCCCGGCGGCCGATCTTGGCCGGCCCGATGTGCAGCCAGCCGCCGCCGAGTTCATAGCAGGCGACCATGGTGTCGTCGGCGAGAAACGCGGCCGGGGCGATGGTCGTCAGGGCGGGGATGAGAAGCACGGTGGAGGCTTCCACGCCGGCGCCCACCTTAGCGCCGAGCAGGCGCAGCCAGATCGGGGTGAGCAGGCTCGCGTAGATCGGGAACAGGAGCGTTCGGGCGCCGTCGAGGATTCGCTCGGTCATCCAGACCTGCCAGCCGATCCGGCTGCGCACGGGGTAGTACCCCTCCCGCAGGCCCACACCGAGCAGCCGAACGGAGCCGAGCACCAGCAGCGCGTAGACCAGCCCGGCTGCCACGACCGCGAGCGGGGTGGCCAGGGCGGCCCGCCCGGCCGCGTCGGCCAGGGTCGCGGCGTCGCCGATGGACGCCCCGACGATGAGCGCGCCGACGAGCGCCGCGATCGCGGGCAGGGCCGTCATGGCGATGGCCCCGGTCGCGAAGGCGGTCAGCCAGCGGGTCCCTCGCGGCGGGCGCTCGGCCGGCCAC
>NZ_SOFA01000031.1:0-3627 GCF_004402835.1 Cryobacterium sp. Sr3
CGCTAGCCGCTGGGCGGGCGGCGCGGCCGGGCGGGCGGCGCGGGCGGGCGGTGCGGGCCGTCTCCTCGGGCCGCGTTCCGATCACTCGGCGGTCCGTCTCGTCCGCGAACCGCCCAGCGTCGCCGTTTCTGCCCAATGACGCCGCTCTACCGGCGACGCTGGGCAGCAACGGCGACTCTCAGCGCAGCAGCGGGTCTCCGGTGCCGAAACCGACACGTGCGGTCGAGTGTCACGAGGGAGTGGCCCCGCCGACGCCAACACGCACCCCGCAGGCCCCGCCCGCCGCTCCCATTTGCCGCAGACACCTGCCGCGCTAGGCTGCCAGCGGAAAAAAGGAGACACGATGAGCAACACGGAAAGCGGCGACGGGGCCGAGCGGTACAACACCAACCAGAACGGGTCCGAGCAGAGCATGGTTCCCGTCGAACGGACCCCCGCGGAGGCCACCGACCGCCTCTCGCGGAAATTCGCGCAGGAATCGAGGCTGCGCATCCTTCGGAGCACGGCCGCCGTCGCCCGGTCCGAAGTCGACGCGCTGGCTGCCGTGCACCTCGACCCCGACACCCTCGAGGACCTGCTCGACACGGCCAGCCCGCGGGCGGCCGCACGATTGCGCACATCCGAGCACGAGATCAGCGTGCGCGTCGCCGACGCCCGTGAGAAGGCGGAAGCCGCCGAGGCCGCATACGAGCAGGCCGTGCTCGACGACTTCGACGAGGCCGAGCGCTAACCACACCGAACACGTCACACGAAGACGGATGCCGCGCACCGGCATCCGTCTTCTGCTGCCGCCTCTCCTGCGCGACAAAGCGCCCTCTGCCGCCGCGCCCCTCCGACGGCGTGTCCCTAGTCCGGCGCATCCCTCCTACGCCGTGTCGTGGTCCCGCTCCGCCTGCGCGATTCGGCCCACCGTTTTGAGGAAGCTGTCCGGGTTGAGCGAGATGGAGTCGATGCCCTCCTCCACCAGAAAGGCCGCGAAGTCGGGGTAGTTGCTCGGCGCCTGCCCGCAAATGCCGATCTTGATCCCGGCGGCGTGGGCCTTCTGAATGGCCTCGCGGATCATCTGCTTCACGGCGTCATCGCGTTCGTCGAAGAGGGCGGCGAGGTCCTCGGCGTCGCGGTCGACGCCCAGCACCAGCTGGGTAAGGTCGTTGGAGCCGATCGAGAAGCCGTCGAACCGGGTGGCGAAACGCTCCGCCAGGATCACATTGGCCGGAATCTCACACATCATGTAGATCTGTAGCCCGGACTCGCCGCGCACCAGCCCGTTCTCCGCCATCACCGCGAGCACACGGTCGGCCTCGGTCACGGTGCGGCAGAACGGCACCATCACGATCACGTTGTCGAAGCCGATCTTCTCCCGCACCTGCTTGATCGCCCGGCACTCGAGGGCGAAGCCCTCCCGGTAGCGCTCGTCATAGTAGCGGGAGGCGCCACGGAAGCCGAGCATCGGGTTCTCCTCCGAGTGCTCGAAGACCGACCCGCCGATCAGGTGCGCATATTCGTTGGTCTTGAAATCGCTCATCCGCACGATCACGGGGTCAGGATGATACGGCGCGGTCAGCTTCGCGATACCGAGTGCGAGCGTTTGCACGAAGTATTCCTTCGGGTCCATATATCCCCGGGTGAGCTCCTCGATCTGACGGATGGCGGCCCGGTCGGTGACCCGCTCCGGGTGAACGAGCGCCATCGGGTGGATCTTGATCAGGTTGTTGATGATGAATTCCATCCGGGCCAGCCCCACGCCGTCGGCAGGCAACCGCCACCACTCGAAGGCGGCGGCCGGGCTGGCGATATTGACCATGACCTTGGTGCGGGTTTTCGGCACGGTGCCAAGGTCGATCTCCTCGGTTTCGAAAGCCAGCTTGCCCTCGAAAACGTAGCCCTCGTCGCCTTCGGCGCAGGAGATCGTGATCATCTGGCCATCCGTGAGCGTGTCGGTTGCGATCCCGGTGCCGACGACGGCCGGCACGCCCAGCTCGCGGCTGACGATCGCGGCGTGGCTGGTGGGACCGCCGTGGTCGGTGACGATGCCGGCCGCGCGGGTCATGATCGGCACCCAGTCCGGATCGGTCATCTCGGTGACCAGGATGGCGCCGTCGACGAACTTCTCGATGTCGGCGGGGTCCTTGATCACGCAGGCCACGCCGCTCGCGATGCTGTCGCCGATCGCGACCCCGGTCACCAGCAGCGGCCCCGTCTCGGTCCGGGTGCTCACCGTGAACCGGGTGCCGCTCGCCTGCGAGTGCACGGTCTCCGGGCGCGCCTGCACCAAGAACAGTTCGCGGGTCAGGCCGTCTTTGGCCCATTCCATGTCCATCGGCCGGCCGTAGTGGTTCTCCACGATCACGGCCCAACGGCCCAGTTTCACGATCTCCGCGTCGGTCAGCACGAACGCCTGTCGCTCCCGATCGGGGGTGTCGATGGTGCGGGTGCGGGCGCTGCCGCCCTTGGCGTAGACCATCTTGCGGGCCTTCTCGCCGAGAGTTTTCTCAATGATGGGCGTGCAGTCGGGCTGGTCGAGCAGTGCCTTGAACACCAGGTATTTGTCGGGATTGACCGTGCCCTGCACCACCGTTTCGCCGAGCCCCCAGGCGGCGCTGATCACGGCCACGCCCGGAAAGCCGGTGTCGGTGTCGATGGAGAACATCACCCCGGAGCCGCCGACGTCGGCTCGGATCATCTGTTGCACGCCGATCGAGAGCGCCACCTCGAGGTGGTCGAATTTCTTGACCTCGCGGTAACTGATCGCCCGGTCGGTGAAGAGCGAGGCGTAGCAGCGGCGGCAGGCGTCGAGCAGATCGCGCTCGCCCGTCACGTTGAGGAACGTCTCCTGCTGACCGGCGAAGCTGGCGTCGGGCAGGTCTTCGGCGGTGGCGCTGCTGCGCACGGCCACGGGCAGGTTCGGATGCCCGGCCTTCTCCGACAGTTCCCGATACGAGGCACGGATGCCGTCGGCAATGTCCGCGGGAAACTCACCCCCCAGGAACAGTTCGCGCAGGGCCTCGCCCGTGACGCGCAGCGAGGCGCGGCCGTCGTGGAACAGGTCGAGCTGGCGCCGCAGTGCCGGCTCGATCCCGTTCGCCGCGATGAACGCGCGATAGGCGTTCGCGGTCGTCGCGAATCCGTCGGGCACCTTCACGCCATCGTCGCTGAGGGCACGGACCATCTCGCCCAGCGACGCATTCTTGCCGCCGACCTGCGGAATGTCACCCAGTCCGATCTCGTTGAACCACACCACACTGCTCTCGAGCATTGTTCTTCCACCCCTCTGTGAGTTCTGCGACCCGGTGATCTACGGCCCTACGGCTCTGCGGCCCTACGGCCGCGTGGCCGCGTGGCCGCGTGGCCGCGTGGCCGCGTGGCCGCGTGTCACGCGGATTGCGCCACGTGATGGCAACCTACTCCCCCCGAAAGTGTCTCCGGCTCGTTGAACCGCGCCCCGAACGAATTCGACGGAGATTTTGCCAAAATCCATCCCAAACACACCGGAAAGCCGCATTTTCGCCAGAATCTCGGCTCTCCTGCTTCATCCGTGGGTTAAACCCGGCCGGGGAGTGCGGGTTTGTGGCCGCCGAGGCTGAGCATGGCCAGGGCGATGAGGGCGTCGGGTGATTTGAAGCCGAA
>NZ_SOFA01000011.1:0-6706 GCF_004402835.1 Cryobacterium sp. Sr3
ACGTAAGAGATGAGGGCCTCCGTTGCATCGTGTTGAGTGTGGTAACCCAATCGATACCGGAGGTCCTCACCTTTTTAGCTCACGCCACGCTCACAACCTGTGTGGGAACAACACCTAGATCTGTCACGCTTAGCGTTCCCGATCGAACACGAATGGTCCCGCACTAACTTGCACTGTTTGGATAGCACAATCTTGTGCTAGCTTTACAGCACAATGCTCGCGATGATCGCGAGGGATTCGATCTTCTGGGGGCCTAAATGAACTTCCTCTTTCTCTTCGTGCACGCCGTTCAAGATCTGCTACCTCTGGAAGTGGCCATCACCTTCGGCCTGGTCCTCTTCGCTCTGTCGTGGGTTCGTCCCCGGCGGATGGTTTCACTCCCCCAGACCGGGCGGCGCACGGCAACTCTCACCTGGGCGGGAGTGGCGGGTTCATTGCTCGTGGTTGTCGTCGCGACGGCGGTCAGCGCGATCGTCGTGTCGACGTCTGACGTTTCCGGGTATGACGGTTGGTGGCGCCGGCCGGCCCCGCTATTCGCGGCGACACTGGTGGTGGCTGCGGCGGCCGTAGCCCTTCGACGGATGCCACTTCCCGCGCCGGGAGAGCGTTCAATTGTTCCGCGCCGCCCGTGGCATGCGTTCGCGTCTCGCACCTTGCTCTGGATCTCCGGAATCACCGCGACATTGCTCGCGCTGACTGCCGTATGGCAGATCGCGATCGCCCGGACCGCGCCCGAAGACGGACCGTTCTTTGGGAACGTTCCCGACCACACTAACCTGCCGATCTACATGAGCTTCAACAGCGGGTACGGCTACCTGTCCGGGGCAGGATGGCCGAACCATCTCGCCACTCTCGTCGCGCTGGCACTGGCCTCCGCCGTCTTTTTCGCCGTGCTTCACACGGACGCCAACCGGCCCGTGTTCGCCCGATCGACCGCCTCCAGCGTGCGCTCGGAACGAGAACTAACCGCTCGACTGTTCACGTTCATCCTGCTCGGTGGACTCATCACCACGCTCGGAGCCGTGTGGATGCACACCGGTGCCTCCGGGCAAGCACTGGTCGGATTGGACGAGCAGTGGGTATCCGACAATCAGTCCTACCCGCGCATTCTCGTAGCCGGCGGCTACGACGCGATCGCCCGCCCCATGAACCTCCTGGGCTATGCACTCCAGGCTGGCGGAGTCGCGTTCCTCCTCCGACTTGCAGTCGACACCGCCCGAGCCGCACTGGCGACACGACGCTCACGCCTCGCAACACCGGAGTATGAAGTCTCGACCAACGGACCACAGCGATGACCGGGACCACGCCAAGCTCTGCGGATGAAATCGATGCGCTCTTCCGCGGAGCGATCCGCTCCGGACAACTCGGTGACGGCGAACGCCTGCCAACCGTCCGACAAACCGCTCGAGATTTCGGCGTCGCACAGGCCACAGCCGCAAAGGCGTACAAGACTTTGGAACGCGACGGACTCATCGTCACCCGCACCGCCGCCGGCACCCGCGTGGCCCCCGGGGCTTCCCGGGCGCCTCAGGCAGTGATCGAGCACGCCCGCGCACTCGCGGAAGCAAGCGAAGGCGCACTCGTCACCCTCGAAGACACCATCGCAATCCTCCGCGCGGTCTGGCGAACAGAGGCGACACACCCGCCCGCATGACGTTCCCCTACCGAACAGCATCGGCGCGGCCGCTGTCCTTCACCCAGGTTACAGATTCGGGCGTTGTCGTCCGGGCCACCCGGTTGAATACGGCGAGGCCGAGCGGGGCGTGTCCGAGGGCTGCCGTATCGGTCATCATCGCGAGTTCGGCGCCCGTGATGACAGCGAGTTCGCCGGTGCGGCATTGCGCGATCTTTGCCCCCCAACGCGACGCCGCCGGCAGCAATCGCACTTACGCTGCTCGGGGCAGGTGCTGGCGAGCGTAGCTGCCGTCAACGCGGCGATGGCGGGGCTCCTGGTCGGGCGGCTCCGTTCAGCCGTGTTGGTCAGCGACGGGTTCTGGTTGAACGGACCAGTCGGCGGGTGCATCGTCGGTGTCGGCGTCGGCGATCGCCTTGGTCTGGTGAACTTTGCCCGGCTTGTGGTGTTGCGGCGCGTAGACGGTATAGACCTGCATGGGCTCATCTCCGATGTTCGTCACGTTGTGCCAGCTGCCAGCTGGAACGATGACGCACCACCCATCGGTTACCTCCTCGTCGAAGGTCAGTTCGTTCTTGCTTGGTCCCATCTGGGCGCGGCCACGGCCGCGGTCGAGTCGAATGAACTGGTCGGTGTCAGGGTGCTTTTCTAGCCCGATGACCCCGTTGACCGGGATCGACATGAGGGTGACCTGCAGGTAGGTGCCACTCCAAGCCACGGTGCGGTAGTTCGGGTTCTTGAGGGTCTCGGTCTCCAGATCGAATGCTTGAGGACGGGGACCGGTGTCTTCGATGGGCATGATCTCATCGTAGCTTTGCCCGGATCGGATCATAAGGCTTCCCGCGGTTCGATCCTCCTGAGACCATGCTCACGGATTTGTCGCGCTGTCCGTCCGGCTTACGGGCGGCCCGCCTCAACCTGGACCAATCTAGTCGGGCCCGGTGGAGTCGTGCCTCTCGTTACACTGAGCGTGTCGCTCGAACGGGCCACACCACTATGCGCGGCCGGAGGTGCTGGCATGTTGCGCACTCCCCCCGTTGCGCTGCGATTTCCGTTCCAGGGCCGGTGGATCGCAGAGAACAGTCCGGCGAACCGTGTTCCCAGCCATGGCACCCATCTATTCGGCACGACATTCGCAATCGACTTCGTCGCCATCGACGAACGAGGCCATTCGGCAAAGCATGGTTGGCGCTCCGTATTAGCGACGGAGCCCCCCGTGGTCTTTGTCGGATTCGGCGCCCCGATCCTGGCGCCAGCATCGGGCACTGTCGTCGCCGCGGTCGACGGCGAGCTGGATCACGAGGCCCGGCGCTCACAATTGGCGTTGATTCCTTACGCGCTCTCCCAGACTCGCCGAGTTCGAGAGGGCGTGCGCGCGATCGCGGGCAATCACGTGGTCATCGCGCTTGAGCCGGCCGGGCCTTTTGTGCTCATCGCTCATCTCCAGCGCGGATCGGTGAGCGCCGCAGTTGGATCAGTGGTCATGGTCGGCGAGAACATCGGATCATGCGGGAACTCGGGCAACAGCACGCAGCCTCACGTGCACGTGCAAGTCACGGACTCAACGAACTGGCCGACGGCGCGCGGCAGGCCCATCGTCTTTGAACGCCCTCAGGTCAACGGTGGCACCTGGCTCCCGAGGAACGGGGATACCTTCACCGTCGCATGAATTGCAAAAGCACCCGGCCGAGGTCTCGCTTTTTCAATTGGGCGCTACCGGCTGCGCTTCCCAATCCACTGATGCCCAAGTGTCGCCGGCCGCTGCGTCCGGCGGCACGCTCACCAAGTGGTCGAACATCACCGACACGATCGCGGGCTCCATCCAGCGCAACTTCGACGCAATCGAGGGAACGTGGGACGTGCAGCGCGCCGCGCCACCGGAGTCCGCCTGCTGGACCAAGTCCGAGGACTTGAGTGGTACCCCGCACTGGGCGAAAAGGTCAGACGGCTACGAAGTTGCCTTTTCCGCAAAGAACTCCTGGTTCGATATGGACGAGGACCCGTGGACTACCGCTGAACGCTACGCGCGGGTCTGGACGTCAACCTTCCCTGCCACCAGCTTCGACCCGGATTACGACTTGTTCGCCTACGGGGCCCAGATCGCTGGACTGGTTGACAGCGACCAACTGCGAGTGACGGGTGGGTTCGACGGCGACAACTGGATATACCTCGTAGAGGTGTCTTGCGACACCCCCGGGTTCCGGGCTCCAGCGCCGGGGGTATCGATCGAGCCCTTCGCGCACCCGTAGACAGCAGCGTCAGGTCAGAACGTGAATGGCAACGGATCCTCGAACGCACCGCCACCACTGTCCAATTGACCGTTCCTCTGATGCCGACTCCGCCAGCGCATTCCCCGAAACGATCGGTCTCGAGCGAACGAGTCAGCACGTCAACAGCGCCACCTTGCTGGAAAGACAGGCTTAGCGTGACTGGGCGTATCTTCGGACCAAAGGAGCATCGTGACAAAGGATGCCTCAGCCCTGGGAACTCCTGCAGACGCATTGAACCTAACAGGCAAGGACTCAGATGTTGACACACACGGCGACCGGTTGGCTCATCAACTGTGGTGGAACCTTCGCTCTGATCCCTCGATTCACGCACGATCGACGGCCTACCGATGCCTCAGAGCACGAGATCCACACCTTCGGCATCCCCCTCGTTCTCATCCCAGGAGTCACCGGTCAACAGCCGGACTCGTGGGTATCAGTTTCAGGCGGCTGGGACGGGACGAAGTTCACCGTCGACGCATTCGGCGCCCCCGAGTTCGATGACGGCTTCACGGTCGAACCGGCCAACACCGCACCGGGCGATCGGACACCACCGCGATACGACGAACACTCACGCGCAGTCGAAGGAGCCTTGCTTGCCAGCGGTGCGATCGTCAGTCGCCGCTATCTGAGCGCCCCCGACAAAACCTGGAGAGTAGTCATCTCCGCACCGGACCCCGATGCAGTACGGGAGTCTCTCACCGAGCTACACGGCGATCTCCTCACCCTGGTTCAGTCGAGATGGACCCAACAGCAGTACCGCGATGCCGGCGAACACCTCGCTCACCAGGTCGAGCTCTGGGCGCTGTCAACACTCATCGACCAAATCAACGACGACGGTGTCGACCACATCATTGCGACACCACGGGCGATCACGGCAGAGATCGAAGCGTGGCACCGCGACCTCCCACCAGGACTCGTCACTCTCAAACCGATGATCCGCCCCATCTAGCACGACCCAGCACCAGACCCGCCCGCAAAGGGTTCCGTCAACAAGGCAGTCTGTCGCGTTCAGCACCGGCTATGGCCGCGGCGTGAACTAGTGGTTCTTGACGAGGATGTTCTCGCCTACTTTCGTCCAGCCGTCTCGATTCAGAGTGCCATCCTTCACGATCATGACTTCAAAGCTTGCCGACTTCATTGTCGTCATATCTGAGCCGCACGCGCCTTGAAAATCCGTGGCCCCTCTGTACGCGAGCAGGCAGACAGGGAGGTCAGTTCCCTGCGCCAGATACAGCCGTGTCTTGTCAAGGGAACGCACAAATCGCACGCTGTCAAGGTCGAACCCGTCCAATGCATGCAAAGGAAGGTCGCTCGGAATAGCGTCCTCTGCGCTGGGCTCTCTCATGAGGTCGGAGTAGCCACCGGCAGCTGAACAGCCCATCAGGCTCAGGGCGGCAGCGGCCACCGCGACCATCTTCGCGCACGTGAACTTGTCCGCCACATTTCCCCCAGGTTCAGGCCAACGTATCGACTACGAAATCGGCCCGCAAGAGTTTCGTTTCGCGGTCCGTGGGCGCACGCAGCCCTAGACCGTTTCGCTAGGACTTTCCCGGTGTCTCTCTGCATCCAGAAGGACTCGCCGACGGCTGCTCCCCTGGACCAGCACCAAGCCAGCCGCGAAAACGGAAGCAGCTGAAGTGGCGAGCATAGCGGTCAACACCACATCGGGTTTCAAGGTCATTGCCTGTCCGGTCATGGACGTGAATTCGCACTGCAGCCCCAGCGGGATCAACGTGATCCGGCCAACGATCGGCTGTCCGGGGTCTACGCTTTCGCGAGACGCCGGGAGTGCGTCCACAAGGCACGAATAGCTTGGATCTCGGACCGCGTAAATCGCCGCAGCTGGCGGCAATGCCATGAAGATGGCCAGCCCACACAACGCGGTAGCCACCCATCCCTCGTTCCCATTTGGCTATGCACCCACATTCCCTTGCGCACGCCGGGACTTTCTCCTCAAGTCGCGGGAAGTGACCGCACAGGGTTCGTCTCATGGGCCCCGTTTCGAACTCTCCCAGTGGCCCCTATCGGTATGTCGTGTAATCGTGAGAGATATGACCATTGAGCGCATCCGCCCTGAGGGGCTTGTCCACAGTCAGGCTTTCAGTCACGTCGCCATCGTGCCGGCCGGCGCAACCACGATCTACGTTGGCGGTCAAAATTCCGTCGCCGCAGACGGCTCACTCATCGGTGAAGGCGATGTTGCGGTGCAGTCCATTCGCGCCCTAGAAAACGTCAAGATTGCGCTGGCCGCAGCTCATGCAACTATCGAAGATGTAGTGCAGTGGACGGTGCTGTTCGTCGACGGTGTTGACCTTGCCACGGCGTATCAAGCCATCGGGTCCGCACTCGCTTCGGATACTCCAGCTCTAGTCATGGGGGCCCGAGTTGCCGGACTCGGTGTTTCAGGAGCTCTTGTCGAGATCGCCGCCATCGCCGCCGTCGTTCGCCATTGACCGCTAACCTGGCCTGGCGTTCGAAATCTAGGTTGGCGGTAAGAACTAGTTAAGCGCCAGGTCCGGCGAGTCGGATTTGTCCCGGTCAGGGTTTCCTTCTGACACTCCCCAGGTGGGGCCACTACTTCTTCGATAGGAGCTTCGCACCGTCCGACCGCAGCTCCCCCGCAGGTGAGACATGGCGGTACAAGGTCTGCCGGGTGATCCCGAGCTCCTTGCAGAGGTCGCCAACTTCGTTTCCTTCTGCCCCATCGCGGCCATGGCCAGGCGGACCTTGGCCGGCGTCATCTTGAACGGCCGCCCGCCCGTCCTCCCCCGTGCTCGAGCTGCGGCAAGCCCGGCGATTGTGC
>NZ_SOFA01000012.1:0-7022 GCF_004402835.1 Cryobacterium sp. Sr3
ACCGCACGCCGTTTTCCTGCCCCTTGAGTTTCTGTTCCTAGACAGTCAGAAACCTAGACAGGAAGCGGCGTGCGGCCGTTAAGGCGCTCCGAAACACCCACAGATGAAGCAGGAGAGCCGAGATTCTGGCCAAATCGGGTTCAAACAGTTGGAAAGAGCGCTCTCAGCACAAAATCTCCGTCGAATTGGTTCGACACCGAGGGCGGGATGCCAGCTGTGCGGAAAGCGTCCACGCGGTGCGGTCGACTCGCACCTGCCGCAGTGAAATAACCAATTGTCAGGACTGACCCGGTTAGCGCACGACCGGCCGGGCCGTGGTGCCGCGCACGGCAGACCAGACGACGATGACGCCCGCGAGCACCATGGTGACCAGCCCGAGCCCGGAGTAGCCGATCGCGCTCAGGATCAGGCCGGCCAGGGCTCCGCCGAGGGCACCGGCCCCGTTCATCGATAGGTCGGAGAAACCCTGCAGGGCGGCGCGGTCGTGCACGCCCACCACCTCGGCGATCAGCGCCGAGCCGGCGACGACGGATGCCGACCAGCCCAGTCCGAGCAGGATCAGCCCCACCGTCATGGCAGTTTGTGACTCCCCGGCCAGCCAGAAGATCGCCAGCGAGACCAGCAACAGGCTCTGGCCGATGAGGATGACGGGCATCCGTCCCAGCCGGTCGGCCAGCCAACCGAAGACGGGCGAGAGCGCGTACATGCCGGCGACGTGGAAACTGATGGTCAGCCCCACCAGCGTCAGGGTGGCGCCGTGGTCGCGCAGGTGCACCGGGGCCATCGACATCAGGGCGACCATGGTGGCGTGGCTGCAGGCGATCACGACCACTGCGAAGCGGGCCTGCGGGTTGACGCGCACGATGGCCAGGCCGCCGCGCCGCGTGCCGCCGACAGGGTCGACCTCGCGTGCGGCGAGGGCGGTGAGCAGCGGGTCGGGGCGGAGTCCGACCGTGTAGACGATGGCCGCGCCGACCGTGGCGATCAGGGAGAAGGCGAAGGCACCGGTCAGAGGGGGCAGGCCGAGGGCCTTCCCCACGGTCTCGCCGGGGCCGAACAGGTTCGGGCCGAGCACGGCGCCGATGGTCGTCGACCAGACCACGATGGACAGGTCGCGCGCCCGGAATTGTGTGCTCGCGAGGTCGGTGGCGGCGAAGCGGGCCTGCAGATTCGTGGCCGATCCGGCGCCGAGGAGCATCAGGGCCAGCAGGAGCAGCGGGAAGATGTCGACCGCGACCGAGGTGATGGCGAGAACAGCGCCGGAGCCGGCGATGAGCGAGCCGGTCGCGAGGGAGCGGCGGCGCCCGCGGCGCTGGGCCAGGCGGGCCAGCGGTACGGCCGCGAGGGCGGCGCCGAGGGTGCTCATGGTGGCGGCCATGCCCGACCAGGCGCTGGAGCCGGAGAGCTGCGCGGCCAGCAGGGCGCCGAGGGAGAGCGTCGCGCCCATGCCGATGCCGCCGAGGATCTGGCCTGCGATGAGCACCCGCACGACCGTGCGCTGCAGCGGCGTGTGGTCGGCGGGCGCGGGCGCGGGGCGGGCGTCCGGGGTCACGGGCGCGGGCGCATCCGGATTGGTGGACATCGGGCTCCCTTGTGGCATGTGCGCTGGGGTTTCAGCATACCCCAGGGGGTAATTAGACTTCGACGACGAGCAGGGTGTCGAGGGCGAATGTGGCGGCGCCGCCGTCGCCGGGGGCCTCCGGGTCGGTGGCGAGGTCGCGGCGGATGGTCTCGCAGCGCACGACCCGGGAGGCACCCGGGCTTGCGGGGTCGATGCAGGAACGCAGCAGCTCGGGCGAGTAGAGGATGGCCGGATCGCCCGGTCCGGGAGCCCCGGTCGCGAGGTTGGTCTGGTCGTGCCCGAGCGCGACCAGGTGCCCGCCGGGGGAGAGCCACCCGGCGGCGCGGGCCAGCACGGCGCGCAAGGCGGGCTCGGGCAGGTGCAGGTACATCACGGTGACCAGGTCGAAGCTTTCGCCTGACGGATCCCAGGTCGTGGCGTCGCCGACCTGCCAGTCCACCGACACGCCTGCCTCGGCGGCGTGCGCTTCGGCCAGGCCGACGGCTTCGGCGGAGAAGTCGACCGCCGTGACCGTCCAGCCGTGGCCGGCCAGCCAGATCGCGTTGCGACCGTCGCCGGTGGCCAGATCCAGCGCACGCCCCGGCGGGAACGGGCTCACGGTGTCCTGCACGATCTGTGCCGGCAGAGCCGACCACAGACGTCCGGCCTGGCCGGCCTGTGCCTCACGGGCGAGGCGGTAGCGGGTGTCCCATTCGGTGGCGTCCATGGCGTGTCCTCTCGGCGGGCATCCGTCGGTGTGAACGGATGCTGCGCGATGGCCAGTTTCGCACGGAAGCGGCGGCTCAGCGGGAGAGCGCTGCCAGCTCGGCCCGGGTGGAAGCACCCACCTTGCGCAGCAGGTTGGCGACGTGGAACTTGACCGTGTTCTCGCTGATCGAGAGCGTCTCGGCGATCGCCCGGTTGCGGGCGCCGGAGGCGACCAGCTCGAGCACGCCCTTCTCGCGCGGGCTCAGACCCCACGCGGCGGCGGCCGTGAGCGGTGCGAGCGGCACGTCGAGGGGGAGGGTGACGGTCATTTCGGACCCCCAGCCGGTCGTCGCCTCCAGCCGCAGCGAGCCGTTCAGTGCGGCCACCCGGCTCGTCAACCGGCTGACGCTCGGGCTGTCCGGGGTGAGGTCGCCGGAGCCGTCGTCGCGGATGTGGATCAAAAGGTTGCTGCCGTCGCAGTCCCAGTGCACGCGCACGCGGGCCACCCCGGCCTGCTCGACCAGAGCCAGGACCGCGCCGCGCACGATGGCCCGGGCGGCGTGGGCCACCTCGCCGGGCAGGGCCCGGCCGTTCACGGGCGGCTCGATGAACTGCACGTCGAGGTCGCCGAAGCGCACGAGCGGGCGCAGGTCGTCGCGCAGGCGTTCGAAGGCCCGAGCAACGGGCTCCTCGGTGAGGGACCGGTCGAGGTCGGAGACGGCGCGCAGCGCCACCATCGCCGTCGCGGCCAGGTCGATCGCGGTTTGCCGGGCCGAGGCGTCGCTCGTGTTCCGGGAGCGGAGCACGGCGAGCAGGGACTCGAGCGTGGTCGCCTGCGTGTCGGTCAGGTCGGCGACGACCCGGGCGCGCTCGGCGGCGGCCGAGCGGGAGTCGAACGGCTCGATCGAGGAGGCTGGGCGCTGACTATTCACCTCAGCATCCTACCGGAGGCGCGTTCAGCCATCCGTTCGGGTAGGTGCACCGCCCGTTCGGTGGGCCTCCTGCCCGCCCGAAAGAGTGGACCATAAGGGGATGCCTTCTTGCACCGACACCCCCGTGACACTGACCGTGACCGAATCGCTCGCCGCCATCGCGGCCGAGAACGCCGGGATCGTGCGCCAGCTCCTGACGACGGCGACCACGAACAGCGCGAACACCACGAACAGCGCGAACAGCACTGACGACACGGCCGGCCTCCCGACCCTCGACCAGGCTGCGGCCGCCCTGCGGGGAGCCCGGCGCGTGTTCGTTCTCGGCGCGGGCCGGTCCGGCCTGGCCCTGCGCATGACCGCGATGCGGCTGATGCACCTCGGGCTCGACGTGCACGTGGTCGGCGAGGTCACCACCCCGGCGATCGCGGCCGGCGACGTGCTGCTGGTAGCGAGCGGGTCCGGCGCGACGGCCGCCGTCGTGCGCGCGGCCGAGACCGCCGCGGCATCCGGTGCCCGGGTAATCGCGATCACCACCGCTCCGGACTCCCCGCTCGCCGCGCTGGCCGCGGTGACCGTGGTCGTGCCGGCCGCCCAGAAGCAGGACCACGACGAACTCCGGTCGCTGCAGTACTCGGGCGCGCTCTTTGAACAGACCGTCGTCGTGCTCGGCGACGCGATCTTCCACAGCCTGTGGAAGGCATCCGGGGCCACGGCCGACGATCTGTGGCCGCGGCACGCCAACCTCGAATAACGCTTTTCACTCACTCAGACCTATCAGACCTCACCAGACGTCACCAGAACCGGAAAGAAGACCATCATGAAGCTTCAAGTCGCCATGGACGTACTCACCACGGATGCGGCCCTCGAGCTGGCCGCGAAAGTTGCACCCTACGTGGACATCATCGAGCTCGGCACCCCGCTGATCAAGGCGGAGGGCCTGCGTGCCGTGACCGCCATCAAGGCCGCTCACCCCGACAAGACGGTCTTCGCCGACCTCAAAACGATGGATGCCGGTGAGCTCGAGGCCGACCTGGCGTTCACCGCCGGCGCCGACCTGGTGACCGTGCTCGGCACGGCCGGGGACAGTACCATCGTCGGGGCCGTCGCCGCAGCCACGAAGCATGGCAAAGGCGTCGTCGTCGACCTGATCGGCGTCGCCGACAAGGTGACGCGGGCCCGCGAAGTGACAAAGCTCGGCGCCGTCTTCGTCGAGATGCACGCCGGCCTTGACGAGCAGGCGGAGCCCGGCTTCTCGCTCTCGACTTTGCTCAACCAGGGTGAGACCGCCCGGGTTCCGTTCTCCCTGGCCGGCGGTGTGAGCGTCGCCACCATTGCCTCCGTGCAGCGTGCCGGGGCCCGGGTCGCCGTCGCCGGCGGCGCCATCTACGGCGCGGAGGACCCGGCCGCCGCGGCGGCCGCCCTGCGCGCCGCCATCATCTAGCCACCCCGGAGTCCGCGCCGGAGTTGGCGCGGGAGTCCGCGTGGATAAGGAAAAAGCACCCTCGTTTCGAGACGAGGGTGCTTTCTCGTGGGGGCAGGGAGGGGGGGTGTCAGCCGAGTAGCATCTTGCCGAGCGTGTCAGCGGAGTAGACGGTCGCGGTCGCCTCGGCGGCCTCGGACGGGGAGCCATAGCCCCACTCCACGAGGATGGCCGGCACGCCGTGGGCGGCCGCACCTTCCGCGTCGTAGCGGCGGTCACCGACCATGACGGGCTTGCTGAGGTCGGCACCGGCGGCGGCGAGGCGCTCGAGGGCCTCCGCCACGACGTCGGCCTTGGAACTGCGCGTCTCGGTGTCGGTGGAGCCCACGATGGCGGTGAAGTACTGTGCCAGGTCGAAGTGCTCGAGCACCGCGATCGCATTGTGCTGGGTTTTGCTGGTGGCCACGGCCATCGGGATCTTCGCCGCGTGGATGCGCTCGAGGAGTCCGGCGACGCCCGGAAAGATGGCGGTGTCCAGCAGGTGCTTGCCCTGGTCGTCGGCGCGGTAGACGGCGACAGCCTCGGCGGCCTCCTCCGGTGTCATTCCGGCGTACTCGCGGAAAGCGGCCAGCAGAGGCGGCCCCACGTAGGCCAGTAGTTTCGCGTCGGCGGGAACCGGGCGGCCCAGCACGGCGAAGGTGCGGGCGAGGGCATTGGTGATGGCCGGGGCGGAATCGGTGATCGTTCCGTCAAGGTCAAATATGATGGCACTCCACGTGCGGGTCAATGTCGAAATCACAGGCTAATACTAGGGGTCGGGAGTCGATCCATCGCATGAATTTAAAGAAAAATAGGAGTAATACGCTTTCGCGCGGGCCGCCAGCCCCTAAAAGAGTTTCGATTGTGTGTCGTCGAGTCCGCGCATGGCGTCGTAGTCGAGAACGAGGCAACGGATACCCCGGTCCTCGGCCAGGGTGCGCGCCTGCGGCTTGATGATCTGTGCGGCGAAAACCCCGATCACCGGCGCAAGATGCGGGTCGCGGTTCATGAGTTCGAGGTAGCGCGTGAGCTGTTCGACCCCGTCGATGTCGCCGCGCCGCTTCAGCTCCACGGCGACGGATCCGCCCGTGGAGTCGCGCGCCAGGATGTCGACCGGGCCGATCGCCGTCATGTACTCCCGGCGCACCAGGATATGGCCGTCGCCGAGCAGGTGGATGTGCTCGGCCAGCAGCTTCTGCAGGTGGGCCTCGACGCCGTCCTTGATCAGCCCGGGGTCGATGCCGAGCTCGTGGGCGGAGTCGTGCAGCACCTCGTAGATGCTGACGATGAGCTGATCGGCGGTCTTGGCGTGGGTGACCGTCCAGACGGCCGTGACGCCGGCCTCCGTCTGGTCGTCATCGGGCTCGGACAGCGCCAGGCTGCACGGCGGGCTCATCCAGTTGAGCGGCTTGTACGAGCCGCCGTCGGAGTGCACGAGCACGCTGCCGTCCGACTTGATCATGAGCAGGCGGGTGGCCAGCGGCAGATGCGCGCTCAGTCTCCCGGCGTAGTCGACGGAACATTTCGCAATCACAAGGCGCACGGTTCGAGCCTAACCGCGCCGCGGCATACGTTCGCCCACCCTCGACGAACCTCCCGCGCCCCGGGTCCGAACCAATTCGACGGAGATTTTGCCGTTTCGGCTTGAAACAGCCCCAAAACCGGCCTCTAGCGCCAAAATCTCCGTCGAATTCGTTAGGCGGCGGGGGCGCTGGTGCGCTCGCGCGCGGCGGGGGCGGCCAGGCCCGCCAGAACCATCAGCGCCAGGATCAGGAACAGGGCGTTCAGGATGCCCCAGGCCTCCCCGAGCAGGCCGAGCACGGGCGGGCCCACGAGGAACGCGAAGTAGCCGATCATGGCGACGGCGCTCACTCGGGCGGCGGCGTTCTGCGTGTCGTCGGCGGCGGCCGACATGCCCACCGGGAAGCCGAGCGACGCGCCGAGACCCCAGAGCACCGTGCCGGTGTAAAGCAGCCCCTCGTTCGGCGCGAGGATGAACAACACCAGGCCCAGGATGCCCAGCGCGGCGCAGGCGCGCAGCACCGGTACCCGCCCGAACCGGTCCAGGATCGGCCCGCCGAACACTCGGCCGACGGTCATCGCCGTCACGAAGACGCCGAAGATGATGGCGCCCTCCGTGTTGCTCAGCCCGTGCCCGTCGACGGCGGCCAGGGCCAGCCAGTCGTTGGCCGAGCCCTCGGCGAAGGTCATGCCCAGCACGATCGTGCCGATCAGGAGGATCCTCGTGTCACCCCACGCGGACAGGCCGACGCGCAGGCGCTCCCGCCACGGCGGCGCAGGGCGCGGCCCGGCCTCCGCCGTTCCCGGCGCGACGCCCGGCTCCGCGCCCGACGCCGACGCC
>NZ_SOFA01000050.1:0-10668 GCF_004402835.1 Cryobacterium sp. Sr3
CCCCGCGATGAAGCCGCCGAGGCCCTGGACAAGTGGGTCGGATGGGCCCGCCGCAGCCGAATCCCGTCGTTCGTGAAACTCCAACGCTCCATCGTCAAGCACCGGGCCGCGATCCTTGCCTCGATCGAGCACGGCCTCTCCAACGGCCGCATCGAATCCGTCAATACCAAGATCCGACTACTCACCCGAATCGCGTTCGGCTTCAAATCACCCGACGCCCTCATCGCCCTCGCCATGCTCAGCCTCGGCGGCCACAAACCAGTGCTCCCCGGCCGGGTTTAACCCACGGATGAAGCAGGAGAGCCAAAATCTCCGTCGAATTCGTTCAGGCCGGAGACGCTGAAGCGCCGCGTACTCGAGAGACTCGCCGAGCCGTGAGTTCGGCTCCTCAAACCTGTGGCCCGGGGGGAGAGGAGCTCTGCTCACCGTTCGGCGAGCGTACGTGCGACGGCGCATCTACGCGACGGCGCGGCTACGCGACGGCGCGGGTGCGAGCCTGCCGGTGGCGGAGGAGCACCGCGAGCCCGCGCCAGCCGAGCAGGAACACCCCGAGCACGACGGTCGCCACGACGACGAAGCTGAATTCCGTTCCCTGCCCGCTCACGGTGCGCAGCAGCATCCCGACGCCGACGGCGAAGAGCCAGATTCCGGTGCCTGTCCAGACGATCTTTTGCGGGCTGCGCCAGGCGCGCATGATGAGCCAGCCCACGAGGAGACCGCCAAGGAAGGGCAGCCCGGTGATCAGGGTGCCGAGAATATCCTCTTGGTGGCTGGCCCGGCCGATCAGCACGAAGACCAGCACCAGGGCGGCGTCGAGTCCCGCCGCGAGGAGGAGACTGGACCGACTGCTCTGCTGGATTGCCATGCTTCCAGCCTACGGGGGCCCGGAGGGTCAGACCGCGTTGCCGATCCGGCCGCGGTGCCGATCAGACCGCGTTGCCGATCAGACCGCGTTGCCGATCAGACCGCGGTGCCGAGCAGGGAGCCGATCGCCCAGGTGACTCCGAGCGCGAGCAGGCCGCCAATGAGCACCCGGGAGATCGCGCGGGTTTTCGGACTGCCGCCGAGGTAGGAGCTCAGCCAGCCGGTGATGACCAGGGCGATCGCGACGGCGAGGAAAGTGGCCGGCAGGCGCCACTCCGGCGGCGGCAGCAGCACCGCCAGCAGCGGCAGGCTCGCACCGACCGTAAACGCGATGGCGGAGGCGTAGGCGGCGTGCCACGGGTTCGACAGCTCGTCGGCGCCGATGTGGAGTTCCACCTCGAGGTGCGCGGCGAGGGCGTCGTGCGCGGTCAGCTCGAGGGCCACCTGCTTCGACGTCCGGGGGGTGAGCCCCTTTGCCTGGTAAAGGTCGGCCAGTTCGGCGAGCTCCTGCTCGGGCATGTTCTCGAGTTCCCAGGTCTCCTTGGCGATCAGGGCGCGCTCGGTGTCGCGCTGGCTGCTCACCGAGACGTACTCGCCCAGGGCCATCGAGATCGCGCCGGCGAGCAGGGCGGCGACACCCGCGATCAGGATCGCCGAGGCATCCGTGGTCGCCGCCGCGACGCCGACCACCAGGGCCGCAACCGACACGATGCCGTCGTTGGCTCCGAGCACGCCGGCCCGCAGCCAGTTCAGGCGCGAGGCATGGTCGGCGGAGTGGGGATCGACGCCGTGTTCGGGTTCAGTCATGACTGAATCCAAGCAGGCGGATGCGTGCCGCGCCAGCAAGGACTGGCTTGCCTCACGGCGGCAACTTCACGGCGACCGACGTGCGGCGCACGGCGTGTTCGCGATGTCGGCGGGGACCGATAGAGTTTCAAATGGTACGTATGTCTTGATGTCGAGCTATCTGCGGCGCGGGCATCCGTGCCCTTGCCCCTCAAGACCTTGCAGGAACGCTACGACGCGGATTGGAAGAGCAGCGTGGATCTTTACGAATATCAGGCACGAGACCTGTTTGAACAGTATGGAGTCCCGGTTCTGCCGGGCATCATCGCGGACACTCCGGAGGAGGTGCGTACCGCGGCCGAGAAGTTGGGCGGCGTTGTTGTCGTCAAGGCCCAGGTCAAGGTCGGCGGCCGCGGCAAAGCCGGCGGCGTGAAGGTGGCGAAGACCCCCGACGACGCTGAAGCCGCCGGGCGCGCCATCCTCGGACTCGACATCAAGGGCCACACCGTCAACCGGGTCATGGTGGCCGGCGGAGCCCGTATTGCGCAGGAGTTCTACTTCTCCGTGCTGCTGGACCGCACCAACCGCTCCTACCTCTCGCTCGCGAGCTACGAGGGTGGCGTGGAGATCGAGGTTCTCGCTGTCGAGAAGCCCGAAGCGCTCGCCTACACGGCCATCGACCCGATTGCCGGGATCGACCTGAACACGGCCCGTCAGATCGCGGTCGACGCGAAGTTCCCGGCCGACCTCGTCGACAAGGTCGCACCCGTCTTCGTGCAGCTCTACAACGTATTCACAGGTGAAGACGCGACCCTGGTCGAGGTCAACCCGCTCGTGCTGACCGAAGAGGGCGACGTCATCGCCCTCGACGGCAAGGTCACGATCGACGAAAACGCCGGCTTCCGCCACCCGAGGCATGCCCTCCTCGAGGATGCGGCCGCTGCCGACCCGCTCGAGGCGAAGGCCAAGGAGAACGACCTCAACTACGTCAAGCTCGACGGCGAAGTGGGCATCATCGGCAACGGCGCCGGACTCGTGATGAGCACCCTGGACGTCGTCGCCTACGCCGGCGAAAACCACGGCGGCGTCAAGCCTGCCAACTTCCTCGATATCGGGGGCGGAGCATCCGCCGAGGTCATGGCCGCCGGTCTCGACGTCATCCTCGGTGACCCGCAGGTCAAGGCCGTGTTCGTCAACGTCTTCGGCGGCATCACCGCCTGTGACGCTGTGGCCAAGGGCATCGTGGGCGCGCTCGCCGAACTGGGCAGCGCCGCCAACAAGCCGCTCGTTGTGCGCCTCGACGGCAACAACGTCGAGGAAGGCCGTCGCATCCTCACCGAGGCCAACCACCCGCTCGTCACACTGGCCGCCACCATGGACGAGGGTGCCGCCAAGGCCGCCGAACTCGCCCACGCCGCGAAGTAAAGGATTTTCGAACATGTCAATCTTCCTCAACAAGGACTCCAAGGTCATCGTGCAGGGCATCACCGGCGGTGAGGGCACCAAGCACACCACCCTCATGCTGAGGGCCGGCACCCAGGTCGTCGGCGGCGTGAATGCTCGCAAGGCCGGCACCACCGTCGTGCACGGCAGCGTTGAGCTGCCCGTGTTCGGCACGGTTGCCGAGGCGATCGAAAAGACGGGCGCGGATGTCTCCATCGCGTTCGTGCCGCCGGCCTTCACCAAGGACGCCGTCATCGAAGCCATCGACGCCGGCATCCCGCTGCTCGTCATCATCACCGAGGGTGTGCCCGTGCAGGACTCGGCCGAGTTCTGGGCCTACAACAACGCCAAGGGCAACAAGACCCGCATCATCGGTCCGAACTGCCCCGGCATCATCACCCCCGGTGAGGCGCTCGTGGGCATCACGCCGGCGAACATCACCGGCAAGGGCCCGGTCGGCCTCGTCTCCAAGTCGGGCACCCTGACCTACCAGATGATGTACGAACTGCGCGACCTCGGCTTCTCCACCGCCATCGGCATCGGCGGCGATCCCATCATCGGCACAACGCACATCGACGCGCTCGAGGCGTTCGAGGCTGACCCCGAGACGCTCGCCATCGTCATGATCGGAGAGATCGGCGGCGACGCCGAGGAGAAGGCGGCAGAGTACATCAAGGCCCACGTCACCAAGCCCGTTGTCGGCTACGTAGCCGGCTTCACCGCCCCCGAGGGCAAGACCATGGGCCACGCCGGCGCCATCGTCTCCAACGGGGCCGGAACCGCCCAGGGCAAGAAGGAGGCCCTCGAGGCCGCCGGGGTCAAGGTCGGCAAGACGCCGAGCGCGACCGCCACCCTGCTGCGTGAGGTTCTCGCGGCGCTGTAACCGGCATCGCTGCACAAGCACCGAACGACAGGGCCCGCCTCACCAGGCGGGCCCTGTCGCGTTGTCGGCCGCGGCCGGCGAGCCTGCCTGCCGTGCCTCTGCCTGCCGCCTGCCGTGCCTGTGCCTGCCGCCTGCCGTGCCTCTGCCGCCCTGCCTCTGCCGTGCCCGGGGCCCGAACGAATTCGACGGAGATTTTGGTCAGAACCGGACCGAAATATCTGTTCCAGCCTGGATCGAGCAAAATCTCCGTCGAATTCGTCACCGCGCGGCGGGGGGCAGGGGAGCCGGGGCGGCGGAAACGGTAGGCTCCGATCGGATGAAACGCTTAACGACCGCCCTGCTTGCCGCGCTCGACGCGCTCATTGTCGTAGCCATCGGGGTCGGCATCGCGCTCGTTCCGCTCACGGTTCTGTGGGCCACGCAGTTCGACATGGCCGTCAACTGGCTTGTGTTCTGGCGTGCCGCGGTCGACGTCTGGCTCGTCGGCAACGGCGTCGACCTGGTCGTCCAACTCGACCCGACTCTCGTCGCCGCCCTGAACCTGCCCGGCTCGGACGCCGCGTTCCCGATCACGATCGCACTGCTGGGCTTCGCGCTGATGGCCGTGCTCTTCGGCTTGCGCACCGGCCGCCGGGCGGCGGAAACCCCCTACCGCTGGGTCGGGGTGACGGGCGCCATCGCCGGCTACGCTCTGCTGACCGCTCTGCTCGTGCTGTCGGCCGGCACGGATGCCGTGCGCCCCCAGACGGTACAGGGTCTGGTTCTGCCTCCGCTCATCTTCGCCGCCGGCGTTCTGATCGGCGCCGGCCAGGGTCAGCTGGGCCGCCTGATCGGCAGCATCCCCGGCCTGCCCGGCCGCCTCCCGGGAGTCGTCCGGGGCGCGGGCCGCGGCGCAACCGGCAGCAGTGCCGACAGCGCCGGCAACGTCGCCAGCGTCAGCGGTTCCGGTGCCGGCAGCAGCGCCGGCAAGAGCGTCCACGGCCTCAATGGCACCAGCAGCACCAGCAACACCAGCAGCACCAGCAGCAACACCAGCAACATGGGCGCCGCAGCCGGCCTGCTCCCGGTCGCGGTGCGCGCGGGCGCCGCCGCGGCGCTGCGGAGCGGAACGGCCGCGACCGCCGGTATCCTCTGCGTCTCCGGGATCACCGTTTTCGTGCTGATCCTAACCAGCTACGCCACCATCATCGGACTCTACGAGACCGTGCAGGCAGGCGTCCTGGGCGGCATCGCGCTCACACTCCTGCAGCTTTCGCTGATCCCGAACCTGGTTATCTGGGCCGCGGCCTGGTTTGCGGGACCCGGCATCGCGGTAGGCGTGGGCACTAGCGTGTCCCCGGTCGGCACCTCGCTCGGCGCCGTACCGGGCCTGCCGATCCTTGGCGTGCTGCCGCAGGGCAGCCTGGCGTTCGGGTTTGTCGGCCTGCTCGTGCCGCTGCTGGTCGGTTTCCTCGCCGCCGTCATCCTGAGGCAGCGGGCGACCGCGGATGTCCCTCCTTCCATCTCTGAACGGCTCCTCACGGGCCTCGGCACCGGGTTCGTCGCCGGTGTGCTTCTCGGGCTGCTGGCCTGGTGGTCGGGCGGAGCTCTCGGCCCGGGCCGTCTTGTCGAGGTCGGCCCGAACCCGCTGCTGGTCGGGGCGTTGGTCGCGCTCGAGGTCGGCATCGCGGCCTGCCTCGGTCTCCTGACTCCCGCGCCCACGGTCGGCGCGAACGGCTCCGGGCGCGGTGCGACGGGCGAAATGCCGGGAACGAAGCCGGGCACGAAGCCGGGCACGAAGCCGGCAACCGCTTCACGTGCGGCGCGCAGTGGGGATACCGGGGTCGGTCGTCTCCTCGGCCGGCTGCGCGACGCGCTCCCTCGCCGGTAGGCTTCTCCCGTGCTGAACTTGGTCGTACTGATCTCCGGCGGGGGATCCAACCTTCGCTCCCTGCTCGAGGCCTGCCGCGACACCGAATACCCGGCCCGCGTGGTGGCCATCGGCTCCGACCGGGACGCCGACGGGCTCGTGCTCGGCGAGGAATACGGCATCTCCACGTTCACGGTGCCGTACACGTCGCATCCGTCCCGGGAGGCCTGGGGCGACGAGCTCCTCGCGCAGATCCAGCAGTGGGACGCCGACCTCATCGTGCTCAGCGGCTTCATGCGCCTGCTGCCGCCCCGGGTGGTGGCGGCGCTGACCCCGAACCTGCTCAACACGCATCCGGCCTACCTGCCCGAATTCCCCGGGACGCACGGGGTGCGTGACGCGCTCGCCGCCGGGGTCGCCGAAAGCGGCGCCAGCCTGATCGTGGTTGACACCGGCGTCGACGACGGACCGATCATCGCGCAGGAACGGGTGCCGGTGCTGCACGGTGACACCCAGGCATCCCTGCACGACCGCATCAAAATCGTCGAGCGTCGCCTGCTGGTGCAGGCCGTGCTCGATATCGCCAACGGACACGTCGATCTCAAGGAGCATCCCCACATATGAGCGGTCCCACTAACGCCCCGAGCCTGTACCGCCACCGCGACGTCGTGCCCGTGCAGCGCGCCCTCATCTCGGTGAGCGACAAGACGGGTCTGGTCGAACTGGCCGCAGCTCTCGCGGCGACCGGCGTCGAAATCGTATCGACCGGTTCAACGGCCGCCTTCATCCGCGCCGCCGGCCACGACGTGACGGATGTCTCCGCCGTCACCGGCTTCCCCGAATCCCTCGACGGCCGGGTCAAGACCCTGCACCCGGGAGTGCACGCCGGTATCCTCGCCGACCTGCGCCTCGAGGCGCACGAGGCGCAGCTCGCCGACCTCGGCATCGCCGCATTCCAGCTCGTCGTCGTGAACCTGTACCCGTTTGTCGAGACCGCCCTGTCGAGTGCGGTCCCGGCCGACGTGATCGAGCAGATCGACATCGGCGGCCCGGCCCTCGTGCGCGCCGCGGCCAAGAACCACGCCAACGTCGCCATCGTGGTGGACCCCGACAACTACGACGAGATCATCGCAGCCGTCGAGGCCGGCGGCACCCCGCTGACGCTGCGCCAGAAGCTGGCCTCGCTCGCCTTCGAGCACACCGCCGGCTACGACCTGAGCGTCTCCGCCTGGTTCACGGAGAACGTCTACGACCAGTGGCAGGACGACGCAGCGGCCCTCGACGAGGAGATCCTCGAGGAGTTCGACGCCGTGATCGGCGACGCCCTCTCCGAGGAGATGCCGTTTCCCGAGACCCTTGTCATCGAGGCCACCCGCAGTGCGGTGCTCCGCTACGGCGAGAACTCGCACCAGGCCGCGGCCCTCTACCTCGGCGAGGGCGGACAGGGCATCGCGCAGGCCGTGCAGCGCCACGGCAAGGAGATGTCGTACAACAACTACGTCGACGCGGATGCCGCCGTGCGCGCCGCCTACGACTTCGTCGCACCGGCCGTCGCCATCATCAAGCACGCCAACCCCTGCGGCATCGCCGTCGCCAACCCCAAGGCGCCCGACGCGATCGCCTCCGCGCACCACCGCGCGCACGACTGCGACCCGATCTCCGCGTTCGGCGGCGTCATCGCGGCCAACCGCACGGTCACCCTCGGTATGGCCGAGACCGTCAGTCAGATCTTCACCGAGGTGCTCGTCGCCCCGGGTTTCGAGCCGCCCGCGTTCGAGCTGCTCAGCGCCAAGAAGAACATCCGCCTGCTCGAGCTTCCGGTTGACTACCACCGATCCTCGCTCGAACTGCGCCAGATCTCTGGCGGCCTGCTCGTGCAGGAGTCCGACACGTTCGACGACCTCGACTCGTCGACCTGGGCCCTCGCGGCCGGCGACGAGGTCGACGCGGCCACCCGGGCGGACCTCGAGTTTGCGTGGAAGGCCTGCCGCTCCGTGAAGTCGAACGCCATCCTGCTGGCGCGCGGCGGGGCATCCGTGGGCGTCGGAATGGGCCAGGTCAACCGGGTCGACTCCTGCCACCTCGCGGTGCTGCGGGCCGGCGACCGGGCGGCCGGCTCGGTCGCGGCCTCGGACGCGTTCTTTCCGTTCGCGGACGGCCTGCAGGTGTTGCTCGACGCGGGCGTCACCGCTGTTGTGCAGCCCGGCGGCTCCGTGCGCGACGCCGAGGTCATCCAGGCGGCCGCGGATGCCGGCGTCAGCATGTACTTCACCGGGGAGCGCCACTTCTTCCACTAGGCGTTCATCGGGGCAGCCCCGGTGCGGCCACGGAATCTGGCACGATTGAAGGAACCGTGGCTTCGCCAGACCCGTCCCGGCAGGAAGGAACGCCGTGCCAGACCTCGAGGGATTCATCCAGACCGGCTACCTCGTCGCCCTGGCGGTCGCGGTCGTGGCCGCGGTGGCGATCACGGCGATCGTCGCCCTGGTCTTCCGGGTGGTGGGCCGGAAGGAAGCCTGGGCGCGCACGCTGGTCGGCCTGGTCAGGGTGCCGTTCCGGTTGACGCTGCTGGTGGGCGCGATCTGGACCGTTCACACGCTGTTCCTGCAGACCTCCGAGGGGATCGAACGACTGGTCGACTTCTTCTTCCGGGCCCTCTTCATCGCCGCGTCCACCTGGCTGGTCTGCGCGCTGCTCTACTTCTTCGAGGAGGTGGCGGCCGCCCGCTACCGCATCGACGTGCGCGACAACCGCGTCGCGAGAAGGGTGCGTACCCAGCTGCGGATGCTGCGGCGCATCGGCGTCGTCGTGATCGTCATCTGCGCGATCGGGGCAGTGCTGCTCAGTATCCCCGGCGCCGCGACCCTGGGCGCGAGCCTGTTCGCCTCAGCCGGTCTGCTCAGCGTCGTGGCCGGCCTGGCCGCGCAGTCCACTCTCGCGAACGTGTTCGCCGGCATCCAGCTGGCCTTCAACAACGCCCTGCGGGTCGACGACGTGGTCATCGTCGAGACCGAGTGGGGCAAGATCGAGGAGATCACCCTCACCTACGTAGTCGTGCACATCTGGGACGACCGCCGCATGGTGCTGCCGTCGACCTACTTCACCACCAACCCGTTCCAGAACTGGACCCGGCACAACAGCGAGTTGCTCGGCGCGGTCGAGTTCGACCTCGACTGGCGTGTCGACCCCGCCGGCATGCGCGTGGAACTCGACCGCATCGTCGCGCAGACCGAGCTCTGGGACGGCCGCGTGGTCGTACTCCAGGTGACGGATGCCGTGGGCGGCTTCGTGCGCGTGCGCGTGCTGGTCTCCGCCGCCGACGCTCCCACCCTGTTCGACCTCCGCTGCCTCGTGCGCGAGAACCTGATCGACTGGCTCAATACGCACAACCCCGAGGCACTGCCGGTGGGACGGATGGAACTGCGGCGTGAACCCCCGCGTGCGGAGGTTCCCGCGCGCGCCGCGCCGTCGGCCCACCCCGTCACCGCGCCCATCGGGCTGTTCTCCGGCGACGAGAACGCCAAGGCGCGGGCGGCCGAGTTCACCGCGACCATCCCCGTGCAGGAGGGTCCGGCCGAGAAGCGCTGACGCGCCGCCGGTCACGACGCGCAGTCGGGGAGTCGCGCGGCTATTCTGGTGCAGTCGACGCGTCACGATCGCGGCGGCACAGCCAGCCCACAAGGCCGACCAGCGAGGAGAACCACCCCATGACGCTCACGCACCCCACCACCTCGCTGGATGCCCTGATCGGCCTCCCCTTCACGCACGAGCGCGTGTTGATCACCACCGGCATCCGTTCGGGCCTCGTGATCACCGTGGCCGTGCACTCCACCCGGCTCGGCCAGGCCCTCGGCGGCGCCCGCCTGTGGCAGTACGAGAACTGGACGGATGCCGTCGCCGACGCCCTGCGCCTGTCCGCGGCCATGACGCTGAAGAACGCGGCCGCCGGGCTGAACCTGGGCGGCGGCAAGTCCGTGATCCACGTGCCGCTCGGCACCGAGTTGAGCGAGGCGGAGCGGCGTGACGTCATGCTCGACCTCGGCGACGCCATCGAAAGTCTGGACGGCGCGTACATGACGGCCGAGGACGTCGGCACGAACGCCGAGTCGATGGCCATCGTGAAGGAACGCACCGACCACGTCTGCGGTCTCCCGGCCGCCAGCGGGGGCGTGGGCGAACCGGCCGACGCGACCGCGGCCGGCGTCTACGCCAGCGTGCTCGCCACCCTCGACGCCCTGTTCGGCAGCCGCGAGGTGTCCGGCCGGCACATCGTCATCTCCGGCCTCGGCCAGGTCGGCGGCCGCCTTGCCAGCGAGCTCGCCGCCGCCGGGGCACGCCTCACGGTCAGCGACGTCAACCTGGGCAAGCAGCAGGTCGCCGCCGGCCTCGGCGCGACCTGGGTCCCCGTCGACGAGGTGCACCACGTGCCGGCCGACCTGTTCGTGCCCTGCGGGCTCGGCGGGGTGCTCACCGCCCGGGTGATCGGTGAACTCAATGTGCTCGGGGTGGTCGGGGCCGCCAACAACCAGCTCGCCCAGCCGGAGGGTGCCGCCCAGCTGGACGCGCGGGGCATCCTCTGGGCACCCGACTTCGTTGTGAACGCCGGCGGCGTCATCTACCTGGCCCTGGCCTCGGAGCCGAACGCCGACCGGGCCGTCGTGACCGAGCGGGTCGCCGCGATCGGCGATGTCGTCGCGCAGATCTTCACGGATGCCCGCGAGCAAGGCATCACAACGCTCGCCGCCGCCGAGCGCCTCGCTGCCGCGCGGCTGGACGCCGCCCGCCCGCGGTAGCCGCCCCGGGCGGCTCCCCGGTCGCTTCGCCGGCGCTGCGCGCGTGCTGC
>NZ_SOFA01000008.1:0-12488 GCF_004402835.1 Cryobacterium sp. Sr3
CCCGAGCAGCCACCTACCAAGACTGGATCCATAGCTACAATCACCACAGACCCCATACCGGCATCGGCGGCAAATCACCCATCAACCGTGCTCACAACGTCAGTGGGAACAACAGCTAGTTCTCCACCGCCACGACCGTCGAGAAGCCAGTGTCGCCGTAGCGCACCAGCCCGAGGTAATCCGTGCCCGCGGCCAGACCACTCCACGAGGCCGTGTAGGTCGCTTCAACGCCCTGCACTCCCGGGAGAGGGTTCGGGGCAACGGTGAACGCTCCGGCGCCGGCACCCGGCGCGACCGTGAAGGTGGTCAGGTCGTACCGGTCGGTGCCACTGAAGACCGACGCGACAACCTGGTAGTACCCGGCCGTCGGGTTCAGCAGGTCGACGTGTTCGTCCGTCGCCGCCGTGGCCGACTGCCAGCCTTCGATCGGCGTGCCGCCCTTGCCGCTCAATCGGTTGACCACCAGGTCAAGGTCGGCGGCGTCGGTTAGTGAATCAAGGTCGAAGCGCTGCAACACCGTTCCCGCCGGAACCTGCACGGTGAAGACGATCTCCGTTCCGGGGAGCCCCGTTCCGGTGTAGGCCTTGCCCGGGCCGCCCTTCTTCTCTCTGAGCAGCACGCCGGCCGCGAGGCCGTCGGTCGCCAGGGGGATGTCGGAGGTCGTGCCGGGCGTCACGCGGATGCCGACGGAGCCGGCCAGACCGGTTCCGTCGGCGGTGATCGGCGACTCGAGGGTGACGGGCTTGACCGCCACCGGGCTGTGCACGACGGTCGCGCCGCTGGTCCAGCTGAGCGAGCCGGTCGCGAACGTGTCGACGGGCGCATCCGTTCGGGAGAACGTCGCCGTGTAGGACTGAGTCTCCCCTGCCGCGCCGAAGGTCAGCGTGGACGGCTCGATCGTCACGTCGATGCCGGCGAGGCCGGACACAGAGGCGTCGAAGGTGCCCGCCTGGGTCGACGTCACCGTGCGGGTGATCGTCTCCGGCCGGGTGAGCGAACCGATGCCGATCGAGGCCAGGTTGAGGTTCGACGGGTCGACCGCGGTGACGGCGTCCAGGCCGCCCCCGGTGTAGCCGGCGCCCTTGATGTAGGACATCCAGTCGCTCTCCCCGTTCAGGTAGACGAGTCCCGGTCTGAAGAACTTCGTCGGGTCGATGTGGCCGGCGCCCTGCAGAAACGGGTCGGTCACGGCAGCGCCGGAGCCGGTGACCGTGTTGTAGGCGGTGGTCATGAAGGCCGATTTCACCTCGGCCGGGCTCGCGCTCGGCGTCTGGCCCAGGTAGAGGGCGGCAAGGCCCGCCACGTGCGGCGACGACATCGACGTTCCGGACAGGAACTGGTACGTGCCTGCCGCGCCCGCAGCGTTGGCACCGCCGGCGAGAATCGCAACCCCGGGCGCCGAGACGTCCGGCTTGATGATGTCACTGCCGTCGGCAAGTATCGGTCCGCGCGAGGAGAACCCGGCGACCTGCGGGGCGGGCGGAGTGGTCCCGAGCGCATTGCCCGGCGTGAGGGTCACGGTCGCCCCGGCGGTGCCTGCGTAGGCGAAGGCCGTGGCGAACGCTTCGGCGTTGAGGTGCACCGTCGGCACCGCGTGCTGGTCGAGGTCGAGCGAGCTGGCCGTCTTGTTCACCAGCACCATGCCGATACCCCCGGCACGCTTCACCTCGACGGACTTGGCGACCCGGTCATAGACGCCGCGCTGACAGAACACGATCGTGCCGGTCACCTTGGCCGGGTCGAGCGAGTTCGGCCCGCAGAGCAAGGGGTCTGTTCCGCGCCGGGCGGCGACGAGGTCACCGCGCACCAGCGCACCGGTCACGCCGACGGCAGGGACCGTGATCGAGCCGCCGCCATAGGCAGGGCCGCTGCCGAGGGTGGCGGTGGCCTCGTAGCTCGGAATGGTGCTGGCCGCCACGGTGGTGATCCACGGCGACGCGTTATCGAGCGTGGAGGCGTCGGGACCGGCGTTACCGGCCGACGCCGCCACGAAGATGCCGGCGGATGCCGCGCCCAGGAAGGCGACGTCGGTGGCGGAGACCGTGGTCTGGGCCGCACCGCCGCCGATCGAGAAGTTGATCACGTCGACACCGTCGGCCGTGGCCTGGTCGATCGCCGAGAGGAGGTCGCTGGTGGCGCATCCGTCGTCGTCCTGGCTGACCGGGTCGGGGCCGGACCAGCAGACCTTGTACGCGGCGATCTTCGCCGCGGGCGCAACGCCCGAGATGGTGCCGAAGTCGATGCCACCGACCGACGCGCCGACGGCGTGGTTGCCGGCTGCGGTGCCGCCGGTGTGTGAGCCGTGGCCGTCGCCGTCGCGCGGCGAAAGGTATTCGCCGACGCTTTCGGCACCGATCCGGGAGGCGCCGAACCCGTCGACGTAGTACCGGGCACCGACGATTTTGGTGCTGCAGTCGTCTGCGGTGAACTGCACACCCACGACGCAGGCGCCGGTGAAGGTGCCGCCGTCGGACTTGCCGAAGCGGATGCCGCCGTCGGCCGTGCGAAACGGAGCGTCGCCGAGATCGGTGCCGAGGGGGTCGCCGGCGAAGGACCCGTTCTCCGGGGCGATGCCGGTGTCGATGATACCGACGACGACGCCGGCGCCGGCCGCGTCAACGCCGCCGACCGCGTCCCAGACCCCGCCGACGCCGGCGGCGTCACCGAGCCCGAGGAAGTCGGTCGAGGACTGCGCCGTGACCCGGCGGATCGCGTCCTTCTCGACGGCGAGAACCTCTCGGTTCGCGGAGAGTGCGGCGGCCTGGACCGCGGTGAGTTCGGCGGCGAATCCGTTGAGTGCGGTCGTGTAGGAGACGCTGACGCTCACCCCGGCGGCCGCGGCGACCCTTCTCTGCTCGGTTGCGAGGTGCGCGGCGTAAGCGGTCGCGTTCTTCGAGCTCGCGTCGAGCTGCCGGCCCGGGGCCGGCTTGGTGGCGTCGAAACCGGCGACGCCGCCGGAGTAGGCGGCGACCGCGCTGGCGGCCAGCGTGACGACGTAGCGGCCGGCCTCGAAGGCGGTGGCCGGTTTTTCAATGGCCAACCGCGGAGCCTGCTGCGGTGCGGCGCCGGCTGCGACGGTGCCGCCGACGAGGGCCGCGGTAGCCACCAGCCCGACGGTCAGGGCCACCGCGGTGGCCCTACACAGTGCGCGCGGCGGCCGGGGGTCGAGGTCCCAGGGTGAGAAATGCCGATTTCGTGAGTTCACGTGCATCATCCAATCCGTTCAACGACGAAAGGTTGACCCCCAACGGAGGCACATGAACTTGAAGCTAGCTGAATTCGACCTCAGACTGTGCAACTTGCACGCGTTGACACCTGAACTGGGGGCATCCAGCACAGTAGGGTGACGCGACTCAGCGACTCAGCGACTCAGCGACTCAGCGACTCAGCGCGCCGGCCGCCGCCGGCTTGCGAGCGGCGATCTGGGCCTGCACCGAGGCGTCCCGGCGGCCGCCGATCGCCCGCAACGCGTTCAGGATCGTGGCCAGGTCGACGAATTCCTGCAATAGTGCTCCCGCGGTGGCGGGAATGAAGCCGAACGCGGCCAGGACCATCAGGCCGAGGCTCAGAGCGATGCCGAGCCAGATGCTCTGCAGCGCGATCCGGATGGTGTCCTGGCCGATCGCGACCGCGCGGGCCGCGCGGGTCAGGTCGTCGATCAGGATGACGACGTCGGCCGATTCGCTCGCGGCCGTGGCCCCGCGGGCTCCCATGGCGATACCGACGTCGGCGACGGCCAGCACGGGTGCGTCGTTCACCCCGTCGCCGACCATGATCACCGGGCGGTGGGCCAGGCCACGCACGGCGTTGACCTTGTCGGCGGGCAGGCAGTCCGCCTGCACCTGCTCGATCCCCACCAGCGCCGCGATGTGCTCGGCGGTGGGCCGAGCGTCGCCGGTGAGCATCACGGTGTCCCGCAGGCCGAGCGCCCGCAGATCCGCCAGAGTCTGCGGTGCGTTCTCCCGCAGCGTGTCACTGGCGACGATGCTGCCGGCGAAGCGCCCGTCGACGGCGATGTAGATGGCCAGTTCGCCGCCCTCGATCGGGGCGGCCACGGCATCCGTCGCCCGTTCCCGGATGAACGACAGCTTGCCCACGGTGACCTCGCGGGCGCCCAGCCGGGCCACGACGCCGTGCGCGGGAACCTCGTTCGCGGTCTCCGACCCGATCAGCTCCAGCCCGCGGGTCCGGGCCGCCGCGATCACGGATGCCGCGAGCACGTGCGACGAGTACTGCTCCGCGGACGCGGCGAGTACGAGCAACTCGTCCTCGTCGAAGCCGGGCTCGGGAAGCACGCGGGCGATGGTGGGGCTGCCGTGGGTGAGCGTGCCGGTCTTGTCGAAGACCACGGTTTTGGCCCGAGAGAGCATTTCGAGCACCCCACCGCCCTTAACGATGATGCCGTTGCGGGCGGCCCGGCTCATGCCGCCCATGAAGGCGACCGGTGCGGAGATCAGGAGTGGGCAGGGGGTCGCCACCACCAGCACCTCGGCAAACCGGGCCGGGTCGCCGCTGACGATCCAGGCCAGGGCGGCGATCGAGAGCGAGACCGCAGTGAACGGCACGGCGTAGCGGTCCGCCAGGCGCACCACGGGGGCCTTGCTGGCCGATGCCTCTTCGACCAGCGCGATGATCTGCTGGTACTGGCTGTCCGCGGCGGTCGCGGTGGCTCGGATGGTGGCGGCAGCCTGGCCGTTGATCGACCCGCTGAGCACGGCGTCGCCGGCTTCGCGCTCGACCGGGAGGCTCTCCCCGGTGAGCGAGGACTCGTCGAAGACTGCGCTGACTGAGACCAGAGCGCCGTCGACCGGCACGATCTCGGCAGGGCGAACGAGAAGCAGGTCGCCCGGCCGCACGTCGGTGGCCGGCACGTCCTCGACCTCGCCGTTTCCGTTTCCGGTATCGGTATCGGTATCGGTATCGGTATCGGTATCGGTATCGGTATCGGTATCGGTATCGGTATCGGTGCCGGTGCCGGTGCCGGCGCCGGCGCCGAGCCGGTGCGCGATCTGCGGGGCCCGCCGGAGCAGGGCGTCGAGCTCGCGCTTGGCCCGGTTCACGGCGAAGTCTTCGAGGGCCGCGCCTCCGGTGAGCATCAGCACGATGATCAGGGTGGCCACGTATTCGCCCACCAGCACCGTGGCGACGATGGCCGTGATCGCGAGCACGTCGACACCGAGGGTGCCGCCCAGCAGCCGTCGTACCATGCCGATCGTTTCGTAACCGGCGACCAGCAGGCCGAATCCACTGAACAGCCAGCGCACGGCATCCGTCTGACCGCCCAGGGCGAGCACCGCGCCGATGAGCCCGAGCAGCACGGTCGTGGCGACGAGCGGGTAACGACGAACGGCGGCGACCAGAGACGACATGGTCATATTCTTGCCTCACTCGCCGGCCACCGCCAGCAAGGAAAGCCTCCCCTCAGGGCCGGGAAAACCCGGAAAAACGCCTAAAAAAGGGCGGCAGCCTCACCCGGGGGGGGGTGAGACTGCCACCCTGTCGCTGCGGGTTAGGCCATGCGGGCCTGGAGGTTCTCCGCGATGGCCGCGAGGAACTCCTCGGTCGTCTGGAAGGCCTGCTCCGGGCCCACGAGAAGCGCGAGGTCCTTGGTCATCTTGCCGCTCTCGACGGTCTTGATGACCACGTCTTCGAGCGTGTTGGCGAACTCGGCGAGCGCCGGGTTCCCGTCAAGCTTGGCGCGGTGCGCGAGGCCGCGGGTCCAGGCATAGATCGAGGCGATCGGGTTGGTCGAGGTGGCCTTGCCCTGCTGGTGCTGGCGGTAGTGGCGCGTCACGGTGCCGTGCGCGGCCTCGGCCTCGACGACCTTGCCGTCAGGCGTGGAGAGCACGCTGGTCATCAGGCCGAGCGAGCCGAAGCCCTGCGCGACGGTGTCCGACTGCACGTCGCCGTCGTAGTTCTTGCAGGCCCAGACGTAACCGCCCTCCCACTTCATGGCAGAGGCGACCATGTCGTCGATCAGGCGGTGCTCGTAGCTGAGGCCGGCCGCGTCGTAGCGGGCCTTGAACTCGGCGTCGAAGATTTCCTGGAAGATGTCCTTGAAGCGGCCGTCATAAGCCTTGAGGATCGTGTTCTTCGTCGACAGGTAGACCGGGTACTTGCGCTCGAGGCCGTAGTTCAACGACGCGCGGGCGAAGTCGCGGATGGAGTCGTCGAGGTTGTACATCCCCATCGCGACGCCGCTGCCGGGGGCCTGGAATACCTCGAACTCTTGCGGGGCCGAGCCGTCCTTCGGGGTGAAGGTCATGCTGAGCGTGCCCTCGCCCTCGAAGCGGAAGTTGGTGGCCTTGTACTGGTCGCCGAACGCGTGGCGGCCGATGATGATCGGCTTATTCCAGCCCGGCACGAGGCGCGGGATGTTCGAGATGATGATGGGTTCGCGGAAGATGGTGCCGCCGAGGATGTTGCGGATGGTGCCGTTGGGCGACGCCCACATCTTCTTCAGGCCGAATTCCTCGACGCGCGCCTCGTCGGGCGTGATGGTCGCGCACTTGACGCCGACGCCGTGCTTCTGGATGGCGCGGGCCGAGTCGATCGTGATCTGGTCGTCGGTCTCGTCGCGCTTTTGGATCGACAGGTCGTAATACTCGAGGTCGATGTCGAGGTACGGGTGGATCAAGGTCTCCTTGATCGCGTGCCAGATGATGCGGGTCATCTCGTCCCCGTCGAGCTCGACGACAGTGCCTTCAACCTTGATCTTCGCCAATGGAAATCTCCTCAGAATATCGGGGGGCAAGAATAGCCACACCGATTCTAGTGGAGCGACGTAACTATCTTGACATCGAGACAGTTTCCGGATCTTCCGGATGGGGCCACCCCCCACGCCCTGTCGTCCGAAAACCCGACTACCGGCCGGCTCCGGTGCACGTTAGCCTGTTCGCATGGGTGAACTACGACTGGAAGAACTGTCCGCGCGCAACATCGTCGCGGCGAACAGCCTGAGCCTGAAACCGGGTCAGGAGCAGTTCATCGCCCCCGTCTCCTACGCGGTCGCGGCGTCCGTCATCAACCCTGCTACCGCCTGGCAGCGCGTCGTTCTGCTGGACGGCGAGGTTGCCGGCTTCATTCACGGAAACTTTGACCCCGACTCACCGCACGAAGAATTCCGTGCCTGCATCTGGCGCATCAACGTGGACGCGGAGGCCCAGGGCAAGGGTGTCGGCAAGTTCGCCGCAGACGCACTCGCCGCCGAGGCCCGCAAGCGCGGCTTCGACCACATCACCGTGATCTGGGAACCCGGCGAAGAGGGGCCGGAGTCGTTCTTCCACCGCCTGGGCTTCAGCGACATCGGCCAAACCGTCTACGGCGAGATTATCGGCGCATTGCAGCTCTGACTCGCAGCCGATGACGGATGCCGGCACCCGGGAACCTGCCTTCGTCACGCACGTTCTCGGAATCGTGGAGTCGATCCCGGCCGGTCGCGTGATGACCTACGGTGATGTCGCGGCCGTGCTCGGCTCCCGTGGAGCCCGCCTGGTCGGGCAGATCATGGCGCGCCACGGCACCGCGCTGCCCTGGTGGCGTGTGATCCGGGCCGGCGGACGCCCGCCGATCGGGCACGAGGAGCGCGCGCTCCCCCACTACACCGCGGAGGGCACCCCGTTGAAGGCCGGGGCATACGGCTACCGCATCGATTACGCGGCGGCGCGCTGGAGCCCCGCATAGCGATCACCGCCCGGGGTTGCCCGCAATGCTTGGTTCGAGGCTGCGCCGGATGCTACCGTTTTTCATGGACAGCGAAAGCACAGCCGCACACACCGCCCTCGATCCCGTCGTCACCGACCCGGGCGCCTACCGAGTACTGCTTGAGAACGACCGCGTTCGCGTGCTCGAGTTCCTCGACGCTCCCGGCGATGAGACCAATCCCCACGAGCATCCCGACAGCGTCATGATCACGCTCAGCGCCTACGCCCGGCGCCTGTCGTCGGAGGGCCGCGAAATCGACGTCGAGCTGCCCGCCGGCGAGACCCGCTGGCTGCCGGCCCAGGAGCACGCCGGCGTGAACATCGGCCGCACGCCGACGCACGCGATCTTCGTCGAACTCAAGGAATCGCCCGCGATCCCGCGGGATCCCAGCTACCACCCGCTCGGACCGGTCGCCTCCAACCGCCCCCTGACGGGCACGCCGCTCTCCGACGACTCGAGCGACGAGGAAAAGGCCTGGGGGTTCGCCTAACCGCTCGCGCCGCGAGTCGCGTCGCCGATCACACCAGCGAGTCGCGCCAGGCGGCGTGCAGCTGCGCGAACCGGCCGGTGCCGGCGATCAAGTGGTCGGGCGTGCCGTCCTCCACGATGCGCCCGTGCTCCATCACGAGCACCCGGTCGGCGATCGCCACAGTCGATAGGCGATGCGCGATGATCACGGCGGTGCGTCCCCCGAGCAGTGTCTGCAGCGCCTGCTGCACGAGGCGTTCACTCGGGATGTCCAGACTCGAGGTGGCCTCGTCGAGGATGAGCACCGCCGGGTCGGCCAGGAACGCCCGAGCGAACGAGATCAGCTGCCTCTGCCCGGCGGAGACGCGCCCGCCGCGCTTGTTCACGTCGGTGTCGTACCCGTTCGGCAGCCCCGCGATGAAGTCGTGCGCGCCGACCGCTCGGGCCGCCGCCACGATCTCGGCGGGCGTCGCATCCGGTTTGCCGATCGAAATGTTGTCGGCGACCGAACCGCTGAACAGGTAGGCCTCCTGGGTGACCATGACGATCGCTCGGCGCAGGTCCTTGGGGTGCAGGTCGCGCAGGTCGACGCCGTCGAGGGTCACCTGACCCACCGACGGGTCGTAGAAACGCGCCATCAGCTTGGCCAGGGTGGACTTGCCGGCCCCGGTCGACCCAACCAGGGCGATGGTCTGCCCGGCCGGGATCGTCAGGTCGAACTGCGGCAGGATGACCCGGTCGCTCTGGTATTCGAATTGCACGTTCTCGAACGAGACCGCACCCTTTGCCGCCCAGAGGTCGACCGGCGTCACCGGGTCCGGCACTCCGGGATGCTCCTCGAGCACCCCGGAGATCTTCTCCAGCGCCGCGGCGGCCGACTGGTAGGAGTTGTAGAACATCGCCATCTCCTCCATCGGGTCGAAGAACCGGCGGGTGTAGAGCAGGGCCGCGAGCAGCGCGCCGATATAGAGCTGGCCGTCGACGACGCGGAACCCGCCGACCAGGAGAACGACCGCGACGGCCACGTTCCCGATCAACACGAGACCCGGATCGAAGATGCCGAACAGCTGGATGACCCGCTCATTCACCTTGCGGTAGTCCTCGACCAGTTCGCCGAACACCTTCTCGTTGCGTTTCTCCGCCCGGAAGGCTTTGACCGCACGGATGCCGGTCATGGTCTCCACGAACTGCACGATCAGGCTCGCCGACGCCGTTCTCGACCGGCGGAAGAGCGTTTGCGAGCGCACCTGGAACCAGCGGGTGAGCAGCGCCAACGGCACGATCGACGCGAGCAGGACAAGCCCGCTCGTACCGTCGAGCAGGAACAGGGCGATCGCCGTGAACACCATGTACAGCAGCCCCTGCACGAGCTGGTTGATGCCCGAATCCAGCAGTTCCCGGATGGCGTCGAGGTCGCTGGTCTGCCGGGAGATGATGCGCCCCGAGGTGTACGACTCGTGGAATTCGAGGCTCAGCCGCTGCGTGTGCAGGAAAACCCTCTTGCGCAGGTCGATCAGCACGGCCTGGCTGATCCGCGCCGACATGATCGTGTACCAGGCGATCAGGATGGCCCCGACCACACCCGTGGCGAGGTAGACCACCCCCGTGGCGGCCAGCGGCACCCAGTCCTGCTCCATCAGCGCGGGCAGACCGCGGTCGATCCCGAACGCGATCAGGGCCGGGCCGGCCACCTGCGCGGCCGTGGACACGACCACGATCAGCATTGCCGCGAGGACCGAAAAGCGCACCGGGTGCAGCAGCGACCCGAGCAGGCGCAGCGACCGGCCCCGGATCTGCTTGCTCTCCGCGGCGGTGAAGTTGCTGCGGTCTTCGCCCTCGACACCGGTGACGGTCATCGCGCCGCCTCCTCTCGTGCGGACTCTCGTCGTTCTTCGTCTTCCAGGCTCGAGATGACGAACTTGTAGTGTTCGCTCTCGCGGAGTAGATCGGAGTGCCGTCCGATCGCGGTGACACGCCCGTTCTGGAGCAGCGCCACCCGGTCGGCGAGCATCACGGTGGACGGCCGGTGCGCCACGATCAGCGCCGTGGTCGCGGAGAGCACCTCGCGCAGCGCGGCTTCGACAAGGGACTCGGTGTTCACGTCGAGCGCCGACAACGGGTCGTCGAGCACGAGCACGGCGGGTTTCGCCGCCACCGCCCGCGCGAGCGCGATCCGCTGCCGCTGGCCGCCGGAGAGGCTCATCCCTTCCTCTCCGACGAGCGTGTCCACGCCCTCCGGGAGGTCGTGGGCGAAGCCGGCCTGGGCAACCATGAGCGCCTCCTCGAGTGCGGCATCCGCTTCGGGCGAGCGCTCGGCCCACTCCGGACGGCCGAGCAGCACGTTGTCGCGCACGGATGCCGAGAACAGCGTCGCATCCTCGAACGCCATCGACAGGTGGCGACGCAGTTCCTCGCGGCCGAGGGAGCGCACGTCGACCCCGTCGAGGGTCACCGCCCCCTCCGTCACGTCGTAGAGGCGGGTGGTGAGCGCCGTCAGGGTGGACTTGCCGGAGCCGGTCAGACCGACGAGCGCCATGGTCTCCCCCGGTTCGAGCACCAGGTCCACGCCGTCGAGCAGGTCCGGGAAGCGGCTCGGCGAGTCGGGGTAGCGGAAGTGCACGTTCTCGAACGCGAGGCGGCCGCGGGGCCGGTCGACGGTGACGGGATGCTCGGGGTCGGTGATGGCGTTCGGCGCGTCGAGCACGTCGAAGAACCGGTCGGTCGCGGTGCGGGCATCGAAGGTCATCGACAGCAGGAACCCGACCGACTCGATCGGCCAGCGCAGCACGGTGGCCGTGGCGAAGAAGGCCACGAGCCCGCCCACGCTGAACTCGCCCTGGCCAGCCAGCCAGACACCGGCGACGAGGCAGAGGGCGAAGGCCACATCCGGGATCATCAGCAGCCACAGCCAGATGCCGGCGATGGCGCGCGCCTTCTCGATCTCGGTGCCGCGCAGGCTCTCGGCCTGGTCGGAGAAATTCTTCAACGCGAACTTGCCGCGCCCGAAGGCCTTGAGCACCCGGATGCCGTGCACCGACTCCTCGACGGCCGTCGCGAGGTCGCCGGCCTGGTCCTGGCTGCGCCGCGCAACGACGGAGTATTTCTCCTCGAACAGGTAGCCGACGATCCACAGCGGCACGGAGCAGACGAGGAAGATGAGGCCGAGGATCCAGTTCATCGACACCAGGATGGCGGCGCCGATCACAACGGTGACGACGTTCACGATGAGCAGCACGAGGCCGAACGAGATCCAGCGGCGGATCAGGTTGAGGTCGCTGACGGCGCGGGAGAGCAGTTGGCCGCTCGGCCACTTGTCGTGGAATGTGACCGGGAGGTCCTGCAGCCGGGCGTAGAGCGCGTTGCGCATCCGGGCCTCGATGTGGGTGCCGGGGCCGAGAACGAACCAGCGGCGCAGTGCGATCAGCACCGCCTCGATCACGCCGAGGGCGAGTACCACGATGACGGCCGGCCAGATCTGGGCGGCGTCCTGCTGAGTCAGGGCCCCGTCGACGAGGCGCTGCAGCACCTGCGGGATGGTGAGCGCCACAAGCGCCGCCAGCAGGGCGGCGAGCATGCCGAGGGCCAGCCGCGGCAGGGCCGGCCGGGCGAAGGGGTAGAGGCGCAGCAGCACCTGGAGGGTGTTCCTCCGGGGCAGGGCAACGGGGTCGGTTCCCGCTGCGGGGTCGGGGTCGGGCGGATGGCTGTGGTCGGTGAGCGTGGTCACGAGTGAGTCCTGAACGAGTCTGGTTCCAGTGAACGGCGGCGCGCGGCGCCGGGAGGCCGACGACGAGCACGTCGGTCGGCGGGGGTGGAAGCCGTAGCTTCCGGGGGCAGCATGGCTGCCGGCCTGCGGGGCGGAGCCGGTCGCTGGGTGTCAGCGGCCCGGGGTCAGGCCCGAGGCGGGGCGGGAGATCGCGGGAGGGGGCAGGCTAAGCGGCGCGCGGGAACGAGGTGGCTGCGCCAAGGCGCGCGCCGTCGTTCGCACACGTTGCGATCGTGAACGGTGCTGTCTTGGTCATGTCGGCCTCCTGAGCGCGTGGTGTCTGAGCTGTGCCCCCCTGATCAGGCAGCCTCTCAGACTACGGTTCCGGGGCCTCGGGCGCAAGCGCCGAATTCGGGGATCGGGATTCAGCGCACCCGTACGCTCAGGCAGGTGACGCAGCCCTCGAGCTTCTCGAAGTCGGAGATGGGTGGCTCGGATTCGGCGCGCCGGTCATGCGCCGCCCCGCGCGTGGCGTGCCGTGCGCGGAGCGGCGCAGCACGCGCGCAGCGCCGGCGAAGCGACCGGGGAGCCGCCCGGGGCGGCTACCGCGGGC
>NZ_SOFA01000030.1:0-13542 GCF_004402835.1 Cryobacterium sp. Sr3
ACGTAAGAGATGAGGGCCTCCGTTGCATCGTGTTGAGTGTGGTAACCCAATCGATACCGGAGGTCCTCACCTTTTTAGCTCACGCCACGCTCACAACCTGTGTGGGAACAACACCTAGAGGGCCTATAAGTCGGTGTAGCCGAGATCGGGAGCCGGGAGAAAGCGGGCGACGGATGAGGGGGCGCCCGACAGCGCGAGGATCACCAGTTCGTTCTCCCCCGCAGTGAGCACCGGACCGGGCACGTACAGGGTAACCTGCGGCCCGCGATCCCAGAATCGGCCGAGGTTGAACCCGTTCAGCCAGGCCTGGCCCTTGCCCCAGCCGACGACGCTGAGAAAGAGGTCCACCCCGGGCTCGGCGACGAAACGCCCGCGGGCGAAGGCCGGGCCCGCCAGCGACCTACCGGGCATACCCCTCCGGAACAGGGAGGCGCCAAGTCCGGTCACGGCGTCGAGGCGCAGCGGGACCACCTGCCACGCCGGCTCCTCCGTGTCGAGGAGGGCCGGGCCGATCAGACCCTTGGCCTCGCCGATCCGGGGGCCGTAGTTGACCCTGCCCTGATCTTCGACGAGCACGTCGAGTCGCCCGGCAGCGTCACCGTCACCCACGCTCGGCAGGGTGAGCGAGCGGTCGTGGTTGTCGCGCTGGAGCACACCCACCGGCACACCGTCGAGAAACACCTGGGCGCGGTCGCGCACCTCAGCGAACGAGAGCACGCGGGCGGCACCCGGTGCCACCCGCGTGCGGTAGAGGGCGAACCCGGAATACTGGCCCACGGCATCCATGGTCGGCAACCCGGCGCCAGCAGCGGCAGGAACGACAGCCTCGACCCCCGCTGCAGCCTCGTCGGCCGGCACGCCCAGAACTTCGAGGGCATCCCACAGGCTGACCGACTCCCAGAGGGACACCTCGAAGGCCGGGGCCGCCCGCACCCGGTCCGGCAGCTCGTCCGGCACGCTCGTATATCGGGCGAGCACCTCCCGGAAGGCGTGGTACTTCTCGGTGGTCTGGCCGCTCTCCGACAGGGGCGCGTCGTAGTCATAGGACGTGATCGTGGGCTGGAACACGCCCTTGTCATTGGCGCCGTTCGTGAATCCGAAATTGGTGCCGCCGTGGAACATGTACAGATTGACGGATGCCCCAGTAGCCAGCAACTCGTCGAGCTCTCGCGCCGACTCTGCGGCCGAGGTGGTGTGGTGGTGTGCACCCCAGTGGTCGAACCATCCGTTCCAGAACTCCGCGCACATCAGCGGCCCGGTCGGCTGATGCCGCCGGAGGGTGGCCAGGCGTTCGCGGCTGCGTGCGCCGAACGACCCGGTCTTGTGCAGTTCGGGCAGGCTGCCGTCCTGCAGCATCTGGTCCGTCGGCTGGTCGATCGTGGTCAGTGGCACGGTGATGCCGTGGGCCCGGTTGAGCTCGACGAGCGCCGTGAGGTAGTCCTGATCGCGCCCGTAGGCACCGTACTCGTTCTCGATCTGCACCAGGATCACCGCTCCGCGGCGATCGATCTGCCGCTCGGCCACGATCGGCAGCACCTGCTCGAAGTACTCGGCGACGGCCGCCAGATACTGCGGCTCATTGCGGCGCACGCCCACTGTGGCGTTCTGGAACAGCCAGGCCGGCAATCCGCCGTTGTCCCATTCCGCACAGATAAACGGGCCGGGGCGCACGATCGCGTACAAACCCTCCGCAGCGACGAGGTCGAGAAAATGCGCGAGGTCGAGCGGCCCGTCGGTGCGGAACTCCCCGCGCACGGGTGCGTGCGCGTTCCAGGGCACGTAGGTCTCGATCGTGTTCAGGCCCATCAGCCGGGCCTTGTGGATGCGGTCGGCCCAGTGGTCGGGGTGCACCCGGAAGTAGTGGATGGCCCCGGCCAGCACTCGGAACGGCTGCCCATCGAGCAGGAAGTCCCGTTCCCCGATCGCGAAGCGGCCGGTCACGCGGTGCCGGCCGTCGTTGCCGCCACTGCCACTGCCACTGCCACTGCCACTGCCACTGCCGGCACAGCCTCCCGGGATCGGCGCAGCACGGCCACCCCGAACCGGGGCAGGTCCAGTTCGCCGTCGGTGAGCGTGGCCGGGCCGAGGTCGATGCCGATGAGTCCCGAGCCCGTGACGCCCGCCACCCGCACGACCTCCTCGCTGTGGTTGATGTAGAAGAGGTAGTCGTGGGTGTCGGACTGCCGGGCGGCGAGCTGCACCGATCCGTGCACGGCGGCAGGCAGCGGCGAGACGATCCCGGCCTGCGCGGCGAACCTTCCGACGAGGGTGGCCAGCGCCACGGTGTCGGGCACGGTGGCGACGAAGCAGGCCCGGCCGGCGCCGACAACCCGGCCCGTCACGGCGGGTACCCCGGGGTACGGACCGCCGACGAATCGGGCGAGCACCTCGACATCCGGCTGCACCGTGACGTCATGGGTGATCAGGATGCCTGTGCCTCCGTCGGGAAGGCTGGCGACGCCGGTCGGGCTGGTTCCCTCCAAACCCACGGTCTGGCCGGGAAGCAGCGGGCCGAATTCCTCCGCGCGCACGCCGAGCAGATCGCGGAAGGCGCCCGGGTATCCCCCGGGATAGACGTGGTCGTCGCGGTCGGCCAGGCCGGAGAACGCACCGACGACGAGGTGGCCCCCGGCACGGGCATAGTCACCGAGGGCGGCGGCGAGCGGCTCCGGAACGACGTAGAGCATCGGCGCAATCACGAGGTCGTAGCCGGCCAGGCCGTTCTCGGCCAGGGCGATGGCCGCGGGCACGATGTCGGCCTGCAGCCCGTTGGCCAGTGCTGCGGTGTACCAGTTCATGGCCTCCACCTTGTAGCGCAGCTGGTCGGTGGGGTGCGAGTCGAGCTCGGAGGCCCACCAGGAGTCCCAGTCGAAGAGGATGCCGATGCGAGCCTGCACGGTTGTCGTGCCGGCCACCTCGGCGAGGGCGACGAGCTCGGCGCCGAAGTCCACGACCCGGCGGAACATCGTGCTGTCCTCACCCGCGTGCGGGAGCATCGCCGAGTGGAATTTCTCCGCTCCGGCGAGAGACTGGCGCCACTGGAAGAAGCAGATCGCGTCGGCGCCGTGGGCCAAGTGCGTGAGGCTGTCCCGGCGCAGCTGCCCGGGCGCCTTGGCCAGGTTCACCGGTTGCCAGTTCACGGCGCCGGTGGAGTGCTCCATCAGGAACCAGGGTTCGCGTCTGGCGATCTGCCCGGTGAGGTTGGCCGAGAACGAGAGCTCCTCGAAGGCGAGCGGGTAGGCGCCGAGGAAGTAGTGGTCGTTCGAGACAATGTCCACCTCGGTTGCCCAGTCCGCGTAGTCCATCCCCTTCACTTCGCCCATCACCATGAAGTTCGTGGTGATCGGCACGTCCGGGGTGATGCGGCGCAGGATGTCCCGCTCGGCCACCAGGTAGTCCTTCAGCGCGTCGCTGGAAAACCGGGCGAAATCGAGTTGTTGGGTGGGGTTCGGGTGGGTTCCGGCCAGGCGAGGTGGCAGGATCTGGGTCCAGGCCGAGTAGTTCTGCGACCAGAAAGCCGTGCCCCAGGCCCGGTTGAGATCGGCGAGCGAGCCGTAGCGGGCTTCCAGCCAGACCCGGAAGACCGCCGCCGCGTCATCCGAAAAGTCGTACACGTTGTGGCAGCCGAGCTCATTGCTCACATGCCACAGGGCGAGGGCCGGGTGGTCGGCGTAGCGCAGGGCCATCTTCTCGACCAGCGCGAGGGCGTAGCGGCGGAAGACCGGTGAGGTGGGGCGCCACTGCTGGCGTGCGCCGGGCCAGATCGTCTCGCCGACCCGGCTCTCGGGCAGCACCTCCGGGTGCAGCTCGGTCAGCCAGGGCGGCGGGCTGGCGGTGGCCGTGGCCAGGTCAACGGCGATGCCGTTGTCGTGCAGCAGATCAAGCACCCGGTCGAGCCAGGCGAAGTCCCACGAGTCGATGGTGGGCTGCAGCAGCGCCCAGGAGAAGATGCCGACGCTGACGATGTTCACGCCGGCCTCCCGCATCAGACGCACGTCGTCGGCCCAAACCGTTTCCGGCCACTGCTCCGGGTTGTAGTCGGCACCGTAGGCCAGCCGTGGTGTTTCAGCGGCCAGGCTCTGGCTGCCGTCGGCGAGAGGGTGGGCGTCGGGCCAGCGGACCCAGCGGGCCGGTGAAGTGTCGTGCGTCATGGTGTTCGTCTCATTCGTCGTGCAGGGTGACGGGTGTGCCGGGCGGGCGGGGGCCACCGGATCTGCGGTGGCCCCCGCTCGCCCGTCGAGCGGGGCGGATACGCCCGGTTACTTGCTGTTGACGGTGAAGCCCTGCTCCACTCCGTAGGCTGCGGTCTCGTCCTGCCAGCCCTGGAGGCCGGTGTTCAGGTCGGTCTTGTTCTCGTAGGACTGTCCGACCGTGTCAGCGAAGATGCTGTTCGAGTAGACCTGGAACGGCAGGTAGGACCAGCCGGGCACGACGTCCTTGGCGGCCTTCACGAGCACCTCGTTGATCTTCTGGCCACCGAAATACTCGCTCTCGTAGCCGAGGAACTCCTCCGACTCGAGGTCGGCGACGGTGGAGGGGAAGCTGCCGCCGTCGATCTGCAGCTGCACCCCGGGGCCGGCGTTCAGGTACTCGACGAATCCGGCCGCAACGAGCTTGTTCGTGCTCTGTTCGAGCACGGCCACGCTGGAGCCGCCGTTCTCGGCGCTGGCCGCTTCACCGGCTTCGTAGGTGGGTAACGGGGCAACCCGCCAGTCACCGGCCGATTCGGTGATGCCCGATTCGAAGTTGGCGGGCATCCAGGCGCCGGTCAGCAGGGTCGAGATGGTGCCGTCTCCGAGGGCCTTGTACCACTCGTCGGTCCAGCCGACGATCGGGGAGACGAGGCCGTCCTGAACCATCGGGTTCCACATTTCCGTCCACTCCTTGGCACCGGCATCCTGCAGGTCGATCGTGACGTCGGTGCCGTTTTCGGTCGTGTACGGATGTCCGCCGGCCTGCCAGATCATGCTCGTGGCGAAGCCGGCGTCGCCGGAGTCGCTCGAGATGTAGCGGGACGGGTCGGCGGCGTGGATCGTGGCCGCTGCCGCGGTGTATTCGGCCCAGGTGGTCGGCACGGCGATGCTGTACTCGTCGAACACGGCCTTGTTGTAGAACATGGCCATGGGGCCGGAGTCCTGCGGAAGGGCGTAGAGACCGCCGTCGATGCTCACGTTGCCCCAGGTCGACGCCGTGAACTCGTCCTCGAGTTCGGCGAAGCCGAAGTCGTTGAGGTCGGCGAGGGAATCCGACAGAGCGAACTGCGGCAGGGCGTAATACTCGATCTGAGCCACATCGGGGGCGCCCGATCCGGCCTTGATCGCGTTCTGCAGCTTGGTGTACTCGGCGCTGCCGGTGCCCGCGTTGACCACCTTGACGGTGACGTTGGGGTATTCCTCCTGGAAGGCATCCGCTGCGGCCTGCACCGGGGTGCCCCAGGACCAGACCGTGATGGTGGATTTCTCCTGCAGAGCCGCCGCGATGTCGTCGGCGGTGCCGGTTTCGGCTCCCCCGGCGGAACCCGGCGCACAGGCCGCGAGCGATCCGACCAGGCACAGGCCGGTCACCATGGCCGCTACGGTGCGTCCCACGCGTCGTGCGGTGCGGTGTGTTGATTTCATTGTGAACCCTTCACTTCTTTGAGAATGGAGGCTGCTTGGATGGTTAGGCTTTGACGCTTCCGGCGGCCAGACCCGACTGCCAGTACCGCTGGAGAAATAGGAACGCGACCACGATGGGGATGATCGTGATCAGGGAGCCGGTGATCACGAGGTTGTAGATCACGTCACCGCCCACCGTCTGCGCCTGCTGATTCCACTGGTTCAGGCCCACGGTGAGCGGGTACCAGGTCGGTTCGCTCAGCATGATCAGCGGCAGGAAATAGTTGTTCCAGGTCCCGACGATCGAGAAGAGGAGCACGGTGACGAGCCCGGGGGCCAGTAACCGCAGGGAGATGGTGAAGAAAGTGCGGATCTCTCCCGCGCCGTCCATCCGCGCGGCCTCGAGTACCTCGGTGGGCACGGAGTCGAGAGCGTAGGTCCAGATCAGGTATAGCCCGAACGGGCTGATCAGTGACGGCAGGATCACGGCCCAGGGGGTGTTCGTCAGGCCGAGCTGGCTGAACATGAGGAAGGTGGGAACGGCCAGGGCCGTTCCGGGGATGGCCACGGCGCCGAGCACGACGGCGAAGACGGCCTTCTTGCCGGGAAAGTTGAACTTGGCCAGCCCGTACCCGCCGAGGGCCGCGAGGAACGTGGCCCCGCCCGCTCCGATGACCACGTACAGCAGCGTGTTGCCGAGCCAGCGCACGAAGACACCGCCGTCGTAGGTGAGCGTCTGGGCGATGTTGTCGAACAGGGCGAAGTCGCCGCTGAACCACAGGCCGAAAGAGTTGAGCAGCGAGGCCTGCGTCTTCGTCGAGCCGACGAACAGCCAGAACAGCGGGAGCAGGCTGTAGATCAGGAAGACGACCATGACCACCGTCAGCAGCACCGACTTGCGCTTGTGCTGACTGCCGGCGCTGGGGCGGGCGTAGCGGGATCGGCGCGGGGATATGCTGCGGGTGGCGGCGGTTGTCTCGCGCACTGCGGTCGAGGCCGGGGTCAGGGATTCGGGCGTGGTGAGGGCCATCTCAGACCTCCTTTCGGGTGCCGGTGATCTGCACGATGTAGGCGATGGATGCGGTGAGCAGACCGACGATAATGGCGATGGTCGCCGAGTAGTTGTACTGCTGCCCCGAGAAGGAGAGGTTGTAGGCGTACATGTTCGGGGAGAAGAAGGTGCTGATGGCGTTCGGGGCAAGTGAGCGCAGGATGCTCGGCTCGTTGAAGAGCTGGAAGCTTCCGATGATCGAGAAGATCGCTCCGATCACCATGGCGGGCCGCAAAGCGGGGAACTTGATGCTGCGGATGATCCGGAAGGTTCCCGCACCGTCGAGCTCTGCCGCCTCGTACAGGTCCGCGGGGATGACCCGCAGCGCCGCGTAGAACAGGATCATGTTGTAGCCGACGAATTCCCAGGTGACGATGTTGCCGATCGACGCGAGCACCCAGGTGCCGGATAGTGGCGAGGGGATGGTGATCCCGAAGAAGTCGTTCAGGTTGCCGACGAGGCCGAACTGGGTGCCGTACATGAAGCCCCACATCAGTGTTGCGACCACGGCCGGCACGGCATAGGGCAGGAAGATCGCGATGCGGAACAGCGGGGACAGGTGCAGTCGGGCGCTGTCGATGGCCAGTGCGGCGAAGAGTGCGAGGGCGAGCATGATCGGAACCTGCACGGCGAGGAACAGGGTGACCCGACCCAGGGACTCCCACAGCTTGGGATCCGACAGGGCTTGGGCGTAGTTTGCGAACCCGACGAACGAGTTGCCGCCGACTAACTGGTCCTTGTAGAGGCTCAGGTAGACCGAGTAGATCACGGGAGCGATCAGCACGACGGCGAAGACGACCATGAACGGGCCGACGAATTGCCAGCCCGTCCAGTCTCTTTTCTGCCTGCGCTGCGTGCGGGTCGCCGACCCGGCTGCGGGGTGATGTGACAACGTTGTCATGCTTGCCTTCTCAACTCATCATGGTTGCGGTTAGCCGATCGCGGTCATGTTTACGTAAACATGATGTATCAGGACGGTAGCATGTTTACGTAAACATATGGAAATGGAAATCATGACCAACCCCCCGCAACGACGCACGGCGACATCCCGACTTCCATCGATGGCCGATGTGGCCGCCCTGGCGAAGGTTTCCTCCCAGACCGTGTCGCGGGTGGTCAACGGTCGCACCAACGTGGACGACGACACCCGGGAACGAGTTCTGGCCGCCATGGACGAGGCCGGCTACCGGCCCAACAGCGCCGCCCGCTCACTGAAGTCCGGCCAATTCCGTTCCATCGGAGTCGTGCTCTACACCCTCTCGACGTTCGGCAATATGCGCACCCTCGATGCGGTCACCGCATCCTCCACCCTCGCCGGCTACTCGGTCACTCTCCTGCCGGTCGCCCTCGACACTGAGAACGGCGTGGCCAGCGCCGTCACCCGGCTCGCCGAGCAGGCGGTCGACGGCATCGTCATTATCATGGAGGCCCAGGTTCTCGACCGGGCGTCGATCACCCTCCCGACTGGGGTTCCCGTGGTGATCGTCGACTCCGATGCCGGAAGCCAATTCACGGTCGTCGACACCGACCAGGTCGACGGTGCCCGCCAGGCCACGCAGCACCTGCTCGACCTGGGCCACACCACCGTCTGGCATGTGGCCGGGCCCGACGCGGCGTTCTCCGCCCGTCGCCGGGCAGCCTCCTGGCGAGCGACCCTCGAGGAGGCAGGCACGCCGGTGCCGCCGCCCCTGGTGGGCGACTGGAGCGGCAAATCGGGCTACCAGCACGGACTGACATTGGCCGCGCGCAAGGATGTCACGGCGATCTTCGCCGCGAACGACCAGATGGCCCTCGGCATCCTGCGGGCTCTGCACGAGTCCGGGCGCGCCGTGCCGCAGTCGGTCAGCGTGATCGGCTTCGACGACATGCCCGACGCCGATTCCTTCTACCCACCTCTGACCACCGTGCATCAGGACTTCGGCGAGGTCGGCCGCCTTTGCATGGTGAAGCTGCTCGAACTCATCGAGTCAAACCGGCCACACCCCGGCGCCACCCTTGTGCCGGCGCACCTGGTGCTCCGGTCGAGCACGGCCTCTCCCTCGCGCCGGGACTGACCCCGCCCACTCGCGGAGCGAGAAGAGGGCGGCCACGAAACTGACGACGGGTGACGAAAGGCCCGCAATCACGTGGATTGCGGGCCTTCCGGCTCAACAACGTGTGACAGCAACCGGTGGTGGAGATGGGGGGAATTGAACCCCCGTCCACTGCTGTGGTCATATGCCTTCTACGGGTGTATCCAGTGAAATCGTTCTACTCGGCTCCGGAATTTGCCGCTGGCATCTAATCCGACGAGCCCAGCCCTCGTTTGAGTCCCCCTACACCCCGCGGCTCAGAGTAGGAGCAATCTCTCTAAATGACGTCAGGGTCCGGGTAGAGAGCATTCCCGGCCTGGCGGACTTCTTAGTGCGCTCGCTTAGGCAGCGAGGGCGAAGTCAGTGCGGTTTGATTTGGCACTTATTGTTTTGCAGAGATCGTTTACGAGATAACCCTGCATCCTCGACCCGCTTCTCATAATTGCGCAGGCAATGTCGAAACCGATCATCCCCATGTGCACTCACTGCCACCATGGCGGCATTCAAGTGGGTCACTGTCACACGCTGTTGAGTTTTCAATCTGCTGAGTGTCAATCCTCACGGCCCGAATGGATCGTGCAGCCCTTTAGCTTACAATACGACGAGGTGGAAAGCTAGTCGCCGAGGTTTTTTCGGGCGGAGATGGCCCGGTCGGACTCGCGCTTGTCCTGGCGCTCGCGCAGTGTCTGGCGCTTGTCGTACTCTTTCTTGCCCTTGGCGACCGCGATCTCCACCTTGGCCTTGCCGTTCTTGAAGTAGAGCCGCAGCGGGACGAGCGTGTAGCCGCCCTCTTTGGTTTTGTGGCTGATTTTGATGATCTCCTGCTTGTGCATCAGGAGTTTACGCTTGCGCCGCGGCGGGTGGTTGGTCCACGTGCCGGCGACGTACTCCTGGATGTGCACGGCGTCCAGCCAGATCTCGCCGTTCTCGATGAAAGCGTAGCCGTCGACGAGCGAAGCCCGACCGGCCCTGAGAGACTTGACCTCGGTGCCGCTGAGTACCATTCCGGCCTCGTAGGTCTCCTCAATGAGGTAATCGTGGCGTGCCTTGCGATTGGTCGAGACGACCTTCTCGCCTATTTCCCTGGGCACGGCATACTCCTCGACTCGGTGGATGTGTTCGGACGCGATGCCGACCAGCCCACCAGTCTAGCGCTCTGGGGGCGGGCCGAGCGGAGTAGGTCAGACCTTCAGATAGCGCGTGATGGCGAATTGAGCGGAGAAGGCCGCCAGCACCGCGCCGACCACCAACAGGATCGGAACCACCACGAGGGCGTCTTGCATGCCGACGAGGGAGAAGTTGGTCAGACGTTCGCCCAGATAGCCCTGCACGAACCAGTACACGAGACCGAGAACGGCGCCTCCCGCAAGCAGCGATCCCAGCAGAGCCGCGAAAACACCCTCCAGGATGAAGGGCGTTTGAATGAACCGATTGGATGCCCCGACCAGCCTCATGATGCCCAGCTCGCGCCGCCTGGAGAACGCGGAGAGACGGATGGTGGTGGCGATCAGCAGGGCCGCCGCCACAAGCATCAGCGCGGCGATGCCGATCGCGGTGTAACTGGCAACGTTCAGCACGGAGAAGATCTGGTCCAGGTACTTTCGTTGGTCCGCGACGTTCTCCACCCCGGCGACGCCGGACAGAGCCTCTACGAGCACATCCGATTGCGAGGGATCGCCGAGGTTGACCCAGAAGGTTTCGTTCAACTGGTCAGCGGTGACGTAGTCGACCACCGGGTTGTCGGCGAACTGCTTCTTGAAGTTCTCGAAGGCCTGGTCGTGAGTCTCGAAGTAGTACTTGTCGATGAACGGTGACAGGGTAGGGGTCTCGAGCTGCGCCTTGACCGTGTCAATCTGTTCGGGCGTGGCCTCCCCGGCCGTGCACGTCTCACCCGACGAAATGGCGGTGCACATGTAGATGCCCACCTGGGCGCGGTCGTACCAAAAGTTCTTCATCTGGCCGATCTGCATCTGCATCAGGATCGCGGCGCCGACGAAGGTTAGCGAGATGAAGGTCACGAGCACCACGGAAACGACCATGGAAGCGTTGCGGCGCAGGCCGTTGGCTGCTTCGGAGAGCACGAGTCCGAGTCTCATCGGGTGGGCCCTACATTCTGTTCGCCGGTCTGGTCCGGTTTTTCGCCCGGCGCGCGCAGCCCGAGCTTCTCGGCCAGGGTCAACTGCTCCGGTACGTCGTGCTGAGTGATCGGAAGAACCGGCCGGGTCATGGCCCGGCTCAGGTCGGTCATCGAAGCATCGGCGGCGGAATCCGCTTCTGCTTCTGCGTCCGTTTCTGCTTCTGCTTCTGCTTCCACTTCTGCGTCCTCGGACGATCCGTCGTCGAGGGGCGCCGGATCGGCCGGACTTTTCGCGGCTGAGAACGGGGCCGCGGCAGGCTCGGCGACCGGCGCCGGCACGGGAACCGGTGGAAAGGTGAGGGGAGGGTGCGACGCAGGCAGAACCTCGTCAGTGGGCACGGCGGCAGAAGCGGCGGCGGCGGCCGGCGCGAAAATGGATGACGGTGCCGCAGCCGCAGGTGCCACACCCGACGAGCCACTGGGAACCTCTCGGGCGGAACGGCGCCCGGTGCCAGCGGTGGTGGTGGGGATGGCCGCGGTGGCGTAGCCACCCTGGCGCTCGTCGCGCACGATGCGTCCGCCGACGAGTTCGATCACGCGGCGCTGCATCTGGTCGACGATGCCGGCCTCGTGGGTGGCCATGATCACGGTCGTGCCAGCGGCGTTGATACGTTCGAGCAGGGCCATGATGCCGGCGCTGGTGGTGGGGTCGAGGTTTCCGGTGGGCTCGTCGGCCAGCAGGATCTGCGGCTTGTTCACGATGGCGCGGGCGATGGCAACACGCTGCTGCTCACCACCGGAGAGTTCGTGGGGCAGGCGCAGCGCCTTTTCGGCCAGTCCGACCATCTCGAGGGTGTCGGGCACGGCTTCCTGGATGAACCCGCGCGACTTGCCGATCACCTGCAGACTGAAGGCCACGTTGTCGAAAACGCTCTTATTCGGCAGCAGGCGGAAGTCTTGGAAGACGACGCCCATGTTGCGGCGGAAATAGGGCACCTTGCGGTTAGAGATCGACCGCAAGTCCTGTCCGAGCACGTGAATGCTGCCGCTGGTGGGCCGGTCTTCCTTCAGCACAAGGCGGAGGCAAGTCGATTTCCCCGAGCCGGAAGCACCGACGAGAAAGACGAACTCTCCGCGCAGCACCTCGACGCTGATGGCGTCCAGTGCCGGTCGGTTCGTTCCCGGATACTTCTTGGTGATGGTGTCAAAACGAATCATGGCCCCTTGAGCCTAGGCAGGCATCTTGATAATTCCTACTCCGACATACCTAACCGGTGACAGACCCGCAGATCAAGGCTCTAACCCTGCGGCGCCTGCTTGCGCCAACGGATGCCGGCGGCGATGAAACCGTCAAGGTCGCCGTCGAACACCTGGCCGGGATTGTTGACCTCGTAGTTGGTGCGCAGGTCCTTGACCATTTGGTACGGCGCGAGCACGTAGCTGCGCATCTGGTCGCCCCAGCTGGCCGTGATCACCCCGGCCAGCTCCTTCTTGGTGGCGGCTTCCTGCTCGCGCTGCAGCAACAGCAGCCGGGACTGCAGCACGCGCATGGCGGCGGCCCGGTTCTGGATCTGGCTCTTCTCGTTCTGGCAGCTCACCACCGTGCCCGTGGGCAGGTGGGTGATGCGCACGGCGGAGTCGGTCGTGTTCACGGACTGGCCGCCGGGTCCGCTGGAGCGGAAGACGTCGACCCGGATGTCGTTCTCGGGCACCTCGATCGACTCGGTCTGCTCGATCAGCGGAACCACCTCCACAGCGGCGAAGGAGGTCTGGCGTTTACCGGCGGAGTTGAACGGGCTCATCCGCACGAGGCGGTGCGTGCCGGCCTCGACGCTCAGCGTGCCGAAGGCGTAGGGCGCATCCACCTGGATGGTCGCGCTCTTGATGCCGGCCTCTTCGGCGTAGCCCACGTCGAGCACCTGCACGGGGTAGTTGTGCTGCTCGGCCCAGCGCAGGTACATGCGCAGCAGCATCTCGGCGAAGTCGGCCGCGTCGACGCCGCCGGCGCCGGAACGGATGGTGATGACCGCCGGACGCACGTCGAATTCACCGTTGAGCAGCGTGTGCACCTCGAGGTCGCCGAGCACCTTCGTGATGCTCGCGAGTTCCGCGGTGGCCTCGTCAGCCGATTCCTGGTCACCCTCGGCGTTGGCGAGTTCCACCAGCACCTCAAGGTCGTCGAGGCGGGACTCGATGCTCACGATGCGGGCCAGCTCCGACTGGCGATGGCTCAGCTGGCTGGTCACCTTCTGCGCGTGGTCGGAGTCGTCCCACAGATCGGGCGCACCGGCCTGTTCATTCAGGTCGGCGATATCGGTGCGGAGTCGATCGATATCGATCACCGACCGGATGTCGTCGAACGTGGCCCGCAGTGCGGCGATCTGCTCCGAGAATTCCAGCTCAATCATGTCGAACCCCAGCCTACCGGGCCACCCGGTCACGGCATCCGCTCGTGGAGTCCGCTTTCAGCGCCGGATGCGGCTGGTCCGGACCCTGGAAAGGTCCATGCTGACCATTCCGTGTGGCCGCGGTTCGTGCACGGCGGAATGCCCTGCCCGGCGTCAACCAATTCGACGGAGATTCTTGTGTGAAAGCGCTCTTTCGGCCCGCTCAGGGCTGATTCAGGCAGAATCTCGGCTCTCCTGCTTCATCCGTGGGTTAAACCCGGCCGGGGAGTGCGGGTTTGTGGCCGCCGAGGCTGAGCATGGCCAGGGCGATGAGGGCGTCGGGTGATTTGAAGCCGAA
>NZ_SOFA01000005.1:0-14858 GCF_004402835.1 Cryobacterium sp. Sr3
GCCGCCGACCGGGCGGGCGCCGCCGACCGGGCGCCGGCAGCCGGCCCGGCGCACGGCGGCATCCGGACCACGAGACGGCGGCACCATCCAGGCCCCCGGACGACCCCGTTCCTAACCCTGTAGATAATATACGATCTGTGATACCGTTTCGAGATCGCACGATTCCAGCACCACACAGGGAAATACAAAGGGGTATTCCATGGCATTGACGACCGACCGAGCGAGCGCCGCGAAAGCGACCGTCGCGAAACGACACGAGGAACGCCGGGTCCTCGCAGGCACCATGGTGGGCACCACCATCGAGTGGTACGACTTCTTCATCTACGCGCAGGCCGCCGGCCTCGTGCTGGCCGGGCTGTACTTCGCCCCGCTCGCCAACGACAACGCCGGTCTGGCGCAGCTCGTGGCCTGGGCCTCCCTCGGCATCAGCTTCCTCTTCCGCCCGCTGGGCGCGGTCGTGGCCGGCCACCTCGGTGACCGCCTCGGCCGCAAGGCCATGCTCGTGCTGACCCTCGTCATCATGGGCGCGGCCACGGCACTGATCGGCCTCCTGCCGACCTTCGAGCAGATCGGCGTCTGGGCGCCGATCCTGCTGATCGTGCTGCGCATCCTGCAGGGCTTCTCGGCCGGCGGGGAATGGGGCGGTGCCGCCCTGATGTCGGTTGAGCACGCCCCGGTCAACAAGCGCGGATTCTTCGGCGCGTACCCGCAGATCGGCGTGCCGACCGGGCTCATCCTCGCCACCGGCGTCATGCTCCTGGTGACCAGCACGATGAGCGAGGAGGCCTTCCTCGCCTGGGGCTGGCGCATCCCGTTCCTCGTCTCGGTGCTGCTTATCGTGGTCGGCTTCATCATTCGCCGCTCGGTCGACGAGAGCCCCGTCTTCAAGGAGATGCAGGATCGCAAGAAGGAATCGGCCGCCCCCCTCCGCCAGCTCTTCCGCGGCCACTGGCGCCAGGTCATCCTGACCGCCCTGATCTTCATCGCCAACAACGCCGCCGGCTACCTGTTGATCGCGTTCTTCTCCTCCTACGCCACCAAGCCGGTCGAGGCCGGCGGCCTGGGCATGGAACGCTCCCCCGTGCTGCTGGCCAGCACCATCGCCGCCGCGTTCTGGCTCGCGTCGACGATGATCGGCGGCATCCTCTCCGACAAGATCGGGCGCATCCGCACGTTCCAGTTCGGCTACGCCTGGCTGTTCCTCTGGGCCATCCCGATGTTCCTGCTGATCGACACCGGCGAGATCCTCTGGTTCACGGTGGCGCTCGTCGTGCTGGCCAGCGGGCTCGGCTTCTCGTACGGTCCACAGGCGGCGCTCTACGCGGAGATGTTCCCGGCTCAGGTACGCTACTCGGGCGTGTCCATCGGCTACGCCATGGGTGCCATCCTCGGTGGGGCGTTCGCTCCCCTGATCGCGCAGCTGCTGCTGGACGAGACCGCCTGGTCACCGTCGATCGGCATCTACATCATGGTGCTGGCCACGATCTCCTTCGTCGCGGTCTCCGTGGTGAAGGAAACCCGTGGAGTCCCGCTCGGCATTTCCCAGCACGACTAGAAAGCCGCAAAACATGCCGAACTCGACCTCCGTGGGCGCCGCCGACGTCACCGCAAGCAACAGCGCAAGCACCAGCGCGACCGGCAGCGCAAGCAACAGCGCGGGTATCAGCGTCACCGCCACCACCGATCTCGCCACACCGGGCAAGATCATTGCGGTGCACCTCAACTACCCGAGCCGGGCCGCCCAGCGCGGCCGCACGCCGGAGCAGCCGTCGTACTTCCTCAAGCCGGCGTCGTCGCGGAGTTCCAGCGGCACGCCGGTGGAACGGCCCGACGGATGCGAGCTGCTGGTGTTCGAGGGCGAGATCGCGCTGGTGATCGGGCGCCGCACCCGCGGCGTCTCGCCCGAGGAGGGCTGGGCGGCGGTCTCGCACGTGACCTGTGCCAACGACTTCGGCGTGTACGACCTGCGCTACGCCGACAAGGGCTCGAACCTGCGCTCGAAGGGCGCCGACGGCTTCACCCCCGTCGGGCCGACACTGCTGCCAACGGCCGGCCTCGACCCGGCAGCGCTGCGCATCCGCACCTGGGTCAACGGCACGCTCGTACAGGAGGACACGACCGCCGACCTGCTCTTCGGGTTCGGCCGGCTCGTCGCCGACCTCTCGCAGCTGCTCACGCTCGAGCCCGGCGACCTGATCCTCACCGGCACGCCGGCCGGATCGTCGGTCGTCGTGCCCGGCGACATCGTCGAGGTCGAAGTGGATGCCCCAGGAGCCCCGGGCGCACCCCGCACCGGCCGCCTCGTCAGCCCGATTCGGCAGGGCACGGTGCCGTTCGGCGCGTTCGGGGCCGGCCCGCGGGTCGACGATCTGCAGCGCACCGAGGCGTGGGGTTCGGCGGAGGCGGCCGGGCTCGCACCGGCATCCGTCACCGCACCCACAGCGGAGCAGACGCCCCCGCCGTTCGCCCTCACCCCCGAGCTGAAGGCCCGGATCAACAGTGTGGGCACCGCCACCCTCAGCGCCCAGTTGCGCAAGCGCGGGCTCAACTCGGTGTCGATCGACGGCCTCGGCTCGACCCGGCCGGGCGCCCGTCTCGTCGGCCGGGCCCGCACACTCCGGTACATTCCGGCGCGGGAGGACCTGTTCGAGTCGCACGGCGGCGGCTACAACGCCCAGAAGCGCGCCTTCGACTCGCTCGGACAGGGCGACGTGCTCGTGATCGAGGCCCGCGGCGAGCGCGGCACGGGCACGGTCGGCGACATCCTCGCCCTGCGCGCCCAGATGCGCGGCGCGGCCGGCATCGTGACGGATGGCGGTGTGCGCGATCTCGCGGCCGTCACCGCCCTGGAGATCCCGACCTACCACGCCGGACCGCACCCTGCCGTGCTCGGACGCCGGCACGTGCCGTGGGACACGGACCTGACCGTGGCCTGCGGCGGGGCATCCGTGCAGCCCGGCGACGTGATCGTCGGGGACGCCGACGGGCTGATCGTGATCCCGCCGCACCTGGTTGAGGAGGTGGTCGCCGCAGCCATCGTGCAGGAGCGCGAAGAGACCTTCATCGCCGCCATGGTCACGGCCGGGCACGGCGTCGACGGGCTCTACCCGATGAACGCCGAGTGGAAGGCCCGGTATCGGGTCTGGCTGGAGGAACAGGCATGACGGCCTCGGTCTCGACAGGATCGACTGGATCGACAGGCTCGGCGGGCTCGACTGGCGTTGCGACTGGCTCGACCACCGGCGTCTCGACCACCGGCGCGGAGGCGTCGCTGAGCAAGGCGCAGCTCGCCCACCGGTGGATCCGGGCCCGCATCTCCGACGGCAGCTTCAGCCCGGGTTACCGCCTGGTGCTCGGGCAGATCGCCCGGGAGATCGGTGTCAGCACCGTGCCGGTGCGGGAAGCCATCCGACTGCTGGAGGCAGAGGGGCTGGTCACGTTCGAGCGCAACGTCGGCGCCCAGGTGGCCATGCTCGACGTCACCGAGTACACCCACACGATGCAGACGCTGGCCCTCGTCGAGGGCTACGCCACCGCCCTGTCGGCGCCGCGGCTCGACCCGGAGACGCTGCTGCGCGCCCGGGAGATCAACGCGGAGATGGACGAGTGCCTGCACCACTTCGACCCGGTGCGTTTCACCAGCCTGAACCGCGAGTTCCACTCGGCCCTGTTCGAGGCCTGCAGCAATGCGCATATCCTCGACCTGGTGCAGCGGGGCTGGAGCCGGCTCGGCACCCTTCGCGAATCCACGTTCAGCTTCGTGCCCGGTCGGGCGCACGAGTCCGTCGCCGAGCACACCGCGCTGCTCGACCTGATCAAGGACGGCGCCGATCCCCTGCAGATCGAACTGGCCGCGCGCGACCACCGGCTCGGCACCCTGAACGCCTTCCTCGCCCAGCAGCACACCGCCCCCACCGCCTCCACCCCCTAACAGCCAATCCCGCAACTGTTCCCGTAACGGACGACTGTTGCCCGCACACCGGGAACATTCGTCCGATTCGGCAACAGTCGCGGACGCATCCGTTGCCCTCGAAAGGAAGAACAATGAAGTTCCGCACCGACCCGAGTCAGATCACAGGCTCTATCGCGCCCCTGATGAGCCCGTTCAGGGCCGACGGCGCCGTCGACCACGCCGGCCTCACCAACCTCGTGAACTGGCAGCTCGCCTCCGGCACGCACGGGATCTCGCTCGGCGGCTCCACCGGCGAGCCGAGCTCGCAGACCATCATCGAACGTGCCAGCGCGATCCGCACCGTGGCCGCCGCGGTCGGCGACCGGGTGCCGTTCATGCCCGGCACCGGCTCGGCCAAGCTCGACGAGACCCTCGAGCTCACCGCCGCGGCCCAGGACGCCGGCGTCGACGCCGCCCTGATCATCACCCCCTACTACGCCCGCCCCACCCAGGAAGCCCTCTACTTCTGGTACAAGACCGTGGCCGAGGAGTTTCCGGACCTGCCGATCGTCGCCTACAACGTGCCCAGCCGCACCGCCGTGGACATCGCACCGGAGACCATCGCCCGCCTCTACCGCGATTTCGACAACTTCGTCGGCGTCAAGGAGACCACCAAGGACTTCGAGCACTTCTCCCGGGTGCTGCAGCTCTGCGGCCCCGAACTGCTGGTCTGGAGCGGCATCGAACTGCTCTGCCTGCCTCTGCTGGCCCTCGGCGGCGTGGGATACATCAGCGCCACGAGCAACATCGCCCCGGTCGCGCACGTCGAGATGTACAACGCGTGGATGGCCGGCGACATCGAGACGGCCCGACGCATCCACTACGGCCTGCACCCACTCGTCGACCTGCTTTTCGTCGAGACGAACCCGGCCCCGGGCAAATGGGTGCTCGAGCAGCGCGGCCTGATCGAGAGCGGCTTCGTGCGCCCGCCGCTGATCACCCCGACGGATGCGGGCATCGCCAAAATGCAGGCGCTCCTGGCCGCCGGCGAGCAGTACCTCTCCCCCGTCGACGGCTTCACTGTCGCCGGCTTCACCCCGAAAGCAGCCTGAGCCATGACCGACACCACCATAACCGAGACCACCGTGACCGACACCACCACCACGAGAACCCGCGCGCAGCACGTGCCCGAGAACCTGCCGTCCCGCATCCAGCACTTCATCGGCGGCCGGTTCGTCGACAGCGTCTCCGGCGCGACCTTCAACGTGCTCGACCCGGTGTCGAACCAGACCTACGCCACCGCCGCAGCCGGCCAGAAGGAAGACGTGGACCTCGCCGTCGCCGCCGCGACCGACGCCTTCGTGGCCGGGCCGTGGCCGAGGATGAAGCCGCGCGAACGCTCCCGCATCCTGAACAAGATCGCCGACGCCGTCGAGGCCCACGATGCCCGCCTCGCCGAACTCGAGACGTTCGACACCGGCCTGCCGATCACCCAGGCCCTCGGCCAGGCCAAGCGGGCAGCCGAGAACTTCCGCTTCTTCGCCGACCTGATCGTGGCGCAGACCGACGACACCTACCAGGTGCCAGGCAGCCAGATCAACTACGTCTTCCGCAAACCGGTCGGCGTGGCCGGGCTGATCACCCCGTGGAACACCCCGTTCATGCTGGAGAGCTGGAAGCTCGCCCCCGCACTGGCCGCCGGCTGCACGGTCGTGCTCAAGCCGGCCGAGTTCACGCCGCTGTCGGCGAGCCTGTGGGCGGAGATCTTCCGCTCCGCCGGGCTGCCCGACGGGGTCTTCAACCTGGTCAACGGGCTGGGTGAGGAGGCCGGGGACGCGCTGGTCAAGCATCCGGATGTCCCCCTCATCTCGTTCACGGGCGAGACCACCACGGGCCAGACCATCTACCGCAACTGCGCCGCGAACCTCAAGGGCATGTCGATGGAGCTCGGCGGCAAGTCCCCCGCCGTGGTCTTCGCCGACGCCGACCTCGAGGCCGCGCTCGACTCGACCCTGTTCGGGGTGTTCTCGCTCAACGGCGAGCGCTGCACCGCCAGCAGCCGCATCCTGGTGGAACGCCCGATCTACGACGACTTCTGCGCCCGCTATGCGGCCCGGGCACAGAACATCGTCGTCGGCGACCCACACGACCCTGCCACCGAGGTCGGCGCGCTCGTGCACCCCGAGCACTACGCCAAGGTGATGAGCTACGTCGAGATCGGCAAGAGCGAGGGCCGCCTGCTCGCCGGCGGCGGCCGCCCCCAGAACCTGCCGGAGGGCAACTACGTGTCCCCGACCGTGTTCGCGGATGTCGCCCCGACGGCCCGCATCTTCCAGGAGGAGATCTTCGGACCGGTCGTGGCGATCACGCCGTTCGACACCGACGAAGAAGCCCTCGAGCTGGCCAACGGCGTCAAGTATGGCCTGGCCGCATACATCTGGACCAGCAACCTCACCCGGGCGCACACCTTCGCGCAGTCGATCGAGGCGGGCATGGTCTGGCTCAACTCACACAACGTGCGGGACCTGCGCACCCCGTTCGGAGGGGTCAAGGCCTCGGGCCTCGGCCACGAGGGCGGCTACCGCTCGATCGACTTCTACACCGAGCAGCAGGCCGTGCACGTTTCCCTCGGGCCTGTGCACACCGCCCGCTTCGGCGCCCACTGATCTCGGGTCCCCGGTCCCGGGTCCCGACACGCTCGACCACCGACACGCTCGACCACCGCGACATCTCAATGAGGAGGATTCCATGACCACCACCCCCATCCCCACGCCGACCGCGACCCCGCCGGACATCCTGCGCTGCGCCTACATGGACATCGTCGTCACCGACCTGGCCCGTTCGCGCGCGTTCTACGTCGACGTGCTCGGCCTCGTCGTGACCGAGGAGAGCGACACCGAGATCTACCTGCGCAGCTTCGAGGAGTTCATCCACCACAACCTGGTGCTGCGCCAGGGCCCGGTCGCCGCAGTCGCCGCGATGGCCTTCCGGGTGCGCGCCCCCGAAGACGTGGGTCTGGCCGAGGCCTGGTATCAGGAGCTCGGCTGCCGCACCGAACGCCGCATCAACGGGTTCGTGAAGGGTGTCGGTGACTCCGTGCGCGTCGAAGACCCGCTCGGCTTCCCCTACGAGTTCTTCTACTCGGTCGACCACGTCGAACGCCTGGCCTGGCGCTACGACTTGCAGGGTCCCGGCGCCCTCGTGCGCCTAGACCACTTCAACCAGGTCACCCCCGACGTGGGACTCGGCCGCGGCTACCTCGAGGACCTCGGCTTCCGCGTCACCGAGGACATCCAGGACGAAGACGGCGTCACCTACGCTGCCTGGATGCGCCGCAAGGACACCGTGCACGACACCGCCCTGACCGGCGGCGACGGCCCGCGGATGCACCACATCGCCTTCTCCACGCACGAGAAGCACAACATCATCTACATCTGCGACAAGCTCGGCGCCCTGCGGATGTCGGACGTCATCGAGCGCGGCCCCGGCCGCCACGGCGTCTCGAACGCGTTCTACCTCTACCTGCGCGACCCCGACGGCCACCGGGTCGAGATCTACACCCAGGACTACTACACCGGCGACCCCGACAACCCCGTCGTCACCTGGGACGTGCACGACAATCAGCGCCGCGACTGGTGGGGCAACGCGGTCGTGCCGAGCTGGTACACGGATGCCTCACTGGTGCTCGATCTGGACGGCAACCCCCAGCCGGTCATGGCCCGCACCGAGTCCAGCGAGATGGCCGTCACGGTCGGCGCCGACGGGTTCTCGTACACCCGCAAGAACGACGTGGAGCACGGCTTCAAGCTCGGCAATACGCTCTGACACTCACGTGCGGGTGGTGTCAGGCCGTGCGCAGTTCCCCGCGCAGGATCGACTCGCCGGAGTGCTGCGGGTCGCCGTCGTCGGGTTCCGCGGAGACGTCGACCAGCGGGTACTGCGACAGGTCGACGCCGTCGGGGATGGCGAAGCGCCCGGACTCACCGTCGAGCAGTCCGATGCTGATCAGCCCGGACGCATCCGCCTTGATCAGCCACACCTCGCGCAAATCGGTGTCGGCGCTCACCCCGGTGACGTCGAGCACGACCTCCCGGTGGCCGTCGGCCGTCTTCGCGACGTAGGCGCTGCCGGCGGCGTCCCAGCCGGGGTACGGGTCCAGCTGGGCCTCGGCGAGTAGCACCGGCGCGGGTTCCTGCTGCTGTGCGGACTGCCACCAGATGCCGCCGCCGAGGCCGCCGAGCAGTCCGGCGATGCCGGCGGCCACGGCCATCGGCATCCAGTTGCGGCGTCGTGGGAGGGGGCGCAGGGCGGAGCCGATGTCGGTGACCGTGGCGGACGGGGTCTCGACAGGCTCGACCACCGGTGCAGGGGTCTCGACAGGCTCGACCGTTGTAGGGGGCTGGTCCGCTGCCTCGTAGCCGCTGCGCCCAGGGGTGGCGGCCACGGCGTCGGACAGGCCGAGGGCGGCGTGGATACCGGCCCAGACTCGATCGCCGGGCTCCACGAGTTGCACACTGCGCGCGGACCGGCCGACGTGGGCGGTGTGCTGCAGGGCGATGAGTTCCAAGGAGCACTCGGGGCATTCCGACAGGTGCTGGCGTTCGGGTTCGGTGAGGTCGAACTCTGTCATTGCGATGAGAGCGAGGTTTTCCCGGTCAATGTGTGTCATCGTTCGCCTCCAATCTGGTGCGCAGTCTCGAAAGACTTCGGCGGATGTGACTCTTAACGGTGCCGAGCGGCAGTCCGAGGTTATCGGCGATTTGGGTGTGCGTGAGATCGTCGTAGAAGGCCAGCTGCATCACCTGCTGAGGAACGGGTCCGAGCCGGCGAAGTTCGTCGCTCATCAGCACACGATCCGCGATGTCGGCGGATTCGTCGGTCTGGCTGAGCGCGGTGTCGACGAGGACAGCCTCCTCGACCCGCCGCCGTCGTGAGCGGGCCTCGTGGGCATCCGCGACGGTGTGCCGAGTGATCCCGACGAGCCAGGCCGGCAGAGGCGACCGCGACGCATCAAATCCGTCCCGCCCGCGCCAGGCGGCGATGAAGACCTTCTGGGTGACGTCTTCGGCTTCGCCGGGATCGCCGAGCGAACGAACGGCGATCGTGTAGACGAGGGATGACCAGCGGGCGTAGGCCTCGGCGAGCGCACGTTCGTCTCCCGCCCGAAACGCGAGAACGAGCTGGGCGTGGTCGTCTTCGTCGGTGAGTGCCGTCACGTCGTATCGGTTTCCCCCGGTTGGTGAGCGCATCGGGAGGTCGTACATGTCAGGCTCCGCCGGAGAGCAAGCCTCGACCACCGTGATGACCAGCATAGCCACCCCTCTGCGTCATGGTGCCTGGGTCATGCGATTGGACTCGCCGAGACGATTACGTTGGACAGATAGGTGCGGGCGTAGTAGTCGAATTCGCCGCCGCAGGTCACAAGGGTGAGCCGGTTGGGACCGGACCGGTCGAAGATCGAGTCCCAGGGCACATCCTGTTTGACCACGGTTTGAACGGATTCCACGGAATAGCGACGCTCCTGACCGTCGTCGGTGGTCACCACGATCTCGGTGCCCGCACGCGCCGAGGCGAGCTGGGCGAACGGTCCGATGTCGTAAATCAGGGAGTCGACGTGAGCGGCGATCACGGTCGCGCCGGTGGTGCTGGCCGGTGACGGTCCAAAGCGATACCAGGCGGCGAGCGAGGGGTCTTTTGGCAGCTCCATCGCCCCGTCGTCGGCCAGACCGACGGACTCGATTGCCATGTCGATTCCGAGGGAGTCGACTCGGATGGTCTGGGGCGGCCGGGCCTGAGGGGTCTGGTTCTGATCCAGCGAGGAACTGACGGTCGGCACGTCGACCTCGGCGACGGGCAGCGGGGCCGACGGCGTCGGAGTCGGCGCTGCGTTCGTCGGGGGAACGTAGGCCGTGGGCGATGATGTGCTCGGGGCGCTGCTGCAGCCCGTGAGCAGGGCAAGAGCCACAGCGAGCACTGTGAAAGTGCCCACTGTGGCTCTCATTGTGGATCTCCCTTTCTGACTGGCGTGACTAGCGGCGAGCCGCGGACAGGCGACGCATACCGACGACGGCGGCGACCAGACCCATCAGCACGGCGGCGAAGCCACCGACCATGAGCCCCATGGAGTCGTCCGCCTGGTTGGTGGCGACGAGACCGGCCTCACCGGCGGGGATGCTGTCCGGGTTGGAGTGAAGCCCGTCGATGGTCTGAACGGCCAGGGCCAGGTTCTTGTCGGTCAGGCTGCCCCACGCGTAGACGATCGTGTTCGTGCCCTCTGCGACGTTGACGTCTGCCGGGCCGATCACCGGGTCAGTCGTTCCGGTTGCGGCGACGGCGGCCGAGATGGTGCCGGCCGGCAACGTGAGCACGGATTCCTTCGGGTTCACCAGGGCGGTGATCGCGACGGCTCCGTTGGCGAGAACATCGACCGCGGGGGCTGCTGCCACGTGGCGAACCGTCAGGCGGCCCTCCCCGGCGGCGAGCTGCGAGATGTCGTTGGTGAACAGCGACGCCGTGGGCTTGCCGGCCTCGTCGAGGTGCGCGGCGGCGGTGTAGTTCTTACCGGCTTCGAGCGGGAGGTCGACCGGGCCGATGGCAGGTGCGCTGGCATCCGCTGCGTCCGACGCGGTGATGGCCACCTTGTAGGTGCCGGGAGCGAGGTCGAGCGGACCGGCGAGGTCGCCCGGCTTGAAGTCGTCCAGGGTCAGCTTGTCGTTCACGTAGACGTCGACGGTGAGGCCGGGAACTCCGTGAAACACAGACAGCTTCGCGACGTCTTCGGCTGCCTGTGCCGGAGCGAGACCGCCGAGGGCGACGAGAGCACCGAGAGCGCTGGCCGTCATTCCGATCTTGAGGGACTTGTGCATCGTTTCCTCCTGCGTAATGGATCTGTGAGTGGGTCACTCTGAAGAGATTCTTGAAACCTCTTTAACCCCTACTTCTCTCGCACGTCCCCAAACGGATGCACATGCATGGAAATCTCTGTAAAACTTTTTTTGCGGGCTGCAGGTCGCGCGCGATTTCATCGGCTCGCCGCGGCGCGATGCAGGGAGATGTCCCGGCGGAAGACCAGCATCACCACCACCAGCGACACGGCCGAGAACGCGGCCCCGCCCGCGAACATCGCCGGGTAGCCGAGCCACGGCTCGAGCAGGGACAGCGCCAACGGCACGAAGAACCCCAGGTAGGTGATGCCGTAGTAGATCGCGGTCAGCCGGGCGAGGTGGTCGGGCGGCGCGATCCGCTGCACCTCCTGCAGCCCCGACACCATCAGCAGGCCGTACGCGGCGCCGAGCAGGGCCGCCGCCGGCAAAATCAGCCAGAGCACGGGTGGGCTCACGGCGACGGATGCGAGCAGCAGCGACCCGACGGTCAGCATCAGCGCGAACATGATTCCTCGGGCATTGTGCCCGGCGGTGATGCGGTGGCTGAAGAGCTGCAGCGACGCTCCCGCGACGAGAGCCACCACGCAGAGCAGGGCCGCGAAAGCCACCGGCGCGGACGGGATCTCGGTCGCGGCGAGCGCCGGCAGGATGGCGTAGGCGGTCGTGGCCGTTCCGAAGACCCACGGCGCCACCGGCACGATCAGGAGCAGGAACCGCGGGTACGGGGAGATGGCCGGGTGGACGGCCGGCAGGGCCCCGGCCGCGATGCCCCGTCCCTGGGACTCCGGGGTGCAAAACAGCAGAAGGCCGAAGAGCACGGCGATGACGGTGTGCGCCGCGTACGGCAGCACGCCGGGGAACGGCGCCCACTGGGCCAGCGCTCCGGAGCTCGCCGCGCCGAGTGCGAAACCGAGGGACAGCGCGATGGTCGCCCGTCGTGCCCCCGAGGAACGGTCGGCCCCGAAGTCGAACGGTCTCGCGGAGAGTTCCTTCACCCAGCTGGTGCCCACGGCCATGGCCAGGCCGAGGGCGACGCCGGAGAGGATGCGGGCGGCCAGCAGCATGGGCACATTTCCCGCGGACAGGGCCAGCAGCACGCTCCCCGCGATCGCGACCCAGGGCGCGGGCAGCATCAGCGGTCGGCGGCCGAACCGGTCCGACAGCGGGCCGGCGATCAGTAGCGCCGGGATGATGCCGAGTACGTAGGCCCCGAGCAGCAGGTTCGCCAGCTGGTTGGAGAACCCGTCCGCCTGTCGGTACATCACCAGCAGTGGGGTGAATTCGTTGCCGCCCCAGGCGACGGCGAAGATCGCGGCGGCCGGCGCGAGCCAGTACTTCCTGCCCCGGGCGCCGGTGAACGAGCCGGATCCGGTGGTCGAGCCTGTCGAAACCGAACCCATCGCATCCTGGATGTCGGTTGTCATGACGGTCCCCCGGTCGGCCTTCGGCGGCCTCGGCAGCGAGGCCCGCACGCCCCCAGCCTAGGGGAGGCGCCGGGGCTCACTCCCCCCAGCCGGCGGCGAACCAATTCGACGGAGATTTTGCAATATGTGCGGGTTTTCGGAGTGTTGGACGCGGTTATGGGCACAATCTCCGTCGAATTCGTCAGGGTCAGGGCCAGGGCCAGCCGAGCTCGCGCGCGTGGCCAACTCAGGACATCCGTCGCCCGGTGGCCCGGCCGCCCCGGACCAGTGCGGAACCAGCGCGGATGTCCGGGCCGGCCCGGACGGATCTCCTGAGTTAGCCCCAACACCGGCCGGTTGCCCAGCAGCGCCAGCCGGATGCGCAGCATCTCTTGTGCGGTTCGGGCAGCCCCCACGCGCTCCGCCCCACAGCGCGAACGAATTCGACGGAGATTTTGCGATATGTGCGGGTTTCTGAAGGTGTTTAGGGCGATGCAGGCAAAATCTCCGTCGAATTCGTTCGGGGCGTAAGAGGCGAGCGAAAGCCCGGACTCAGGGCGCTCAGGGCGCTCAGGCCAGGAACTGCAGTGCGGCGCGCTTGAACTCGCGGGAGGTGAGCGTGTTCACGTGGTCCCGGCCCGCCAGTTCGAGGTAGTCGGCACCGCGCGCGCGGGCAAGTTCGGCGACCCCGGCCGGGATGGAGTCGGCGCCGCCGGCGACGTAGAGCACGGGAATCTCGACCGGCACGTCCAGCGAGGAGCCGGCCACCCCGCCGACGCACGCCACGAGGGCCTCACGGTCGGCGCCGGCGGTGATCGCGGCACCCAGTATCGCCGCGATCGACGGGTCGGCGCCGGCGGTGCCGGCGGTCACGAACCGGCGCACGGCATCCGGATGCCACGTCTCGAACAGTTCGTTCGGCCCGGCTCCACCGAGCACCAGTCGGCGCACCCGGGACGGCGCCAGCCGCGCGAGCGCCGCCGCCACGCGCGAGCCCATCGAATAGGCGACCACGTCGACCTGCTCCAGCCCGAGGGCGTCGAGCACGACCACGAGGTCGGCGGCGAGTTGCCGGGGCAGGTAGTCGATGCTGCGGTGCGGCTTGTCGCTGCGGCCGTGACCGCGGAGGTCGAGGGTGATCACGCCGCGCCCGGCGTCCTGCAGGGCTCGCACCCAGCCGGTGCCGACCCAGGTGACCTGCGATGTCGACGCGAACCCGTGCACGAGCAGGATCGGGCGCTCGCCGGGCACGACGTCGTAGGCGATCCGCACGCCGTCGAGGCGCTGCGCGAACAGCGCCCCGCCTGCAGAACCCACCGGAGTAGAGCCCGCCGGAGCAGAAACCGCCGCGGCCGGTCCCGCCGCGGCCGGTCCCGCCGGGGCCGGACTCGCCCGGCCGGTCACCCCCACGCTCAGACGACCACGTCGGAGGTGACGAGCACGGCACCGGCATAGGCCAGCTCGCCCAGGGCCGCGTCACTCGTGTCCGGGGCGACGCCGGCGACGAGGTCGGTCAGTACCCGCACATGCTGGCCGTGGCCCCGCGCATCCAGGCCGGACGCGCGCACACAGTGGTCGGTGGCGAGGCCGACGATGTCGATGTCGGTCACCCCGTTCGCGATGAGCAGCTCGCCCGTCTTCTCGCCGCCCACCGAGATGCCGTCGAAAATGGAGTAGCCCGGTTGGCCCTGCCCCTTGCGAATGTGGATGGTCGTGTCCGGCACCAGCAGCGAGGGGTGGTACTCGGCGCCAGGGGTGCCCGCCACGCAGTGCACGGGCCAGGAGTCCGTGGAGCCTGGCTCGCCGGCCCGGGCGAAGTGTCCGCCGTTGTCGCTGTCGGGGTCGTGCCAGTCGCGGGAGGCGAAGATCACGTCATAGGCATCCGGATGTTCCGCCAGCAGCGCGCTGACGCCCGCGGCCACCGCAGACCCACCCTCGACGGCGAGGGCCCCGCCCTCGGTGAAATCGTTCTGAACGTCGATGATGAACAGGGCCCTGGTCACGGATTGCTCCTTCTGTCGCCGGTTGAAGTCAGGAGTTCGACAGGTTGTCGCCGCAGCGGAAGAACCCGGCGGTGATGGTGTCGAGCGCCTGCTTCGCATTATCGCTCACATCCCCGAGCGCGTAAACGGCGAAGGTGAGCGGCGTGCCGTCGGCCGCCCGGATAATGCCGGAGAGCGTGTAGCCGGTGTCGATCCAGCCTGTCTTGGCGAAGACGGCGCCGTCGGCGACGGCGTTGTCGCCCGTGAACCGGTCGCTGTAGGACAGCGATCCGGTGGGTCCACCGGCGATCGGTAGGCCGTCGAAGATGACGCCGAGGTCGCCGTCGCGCGCGTTGATCTTGACGAACAGCCGGGTGAGATACGACGGCGGTACGGCGTTGTCGTCGCTGAGGCCTGAGCCGTCCCGGATGATGATGCCGGTCGTGTCGATGCCATAGGCGTCGAGCGCCGCGACGACGGACTCCTGCAGGGCGCCGAAGGTGTTGCCGGCCCCGGACTCCACCGCGACGAGCCGGGCGAGCATCTCGGCGAGGGTGTTGTCCGACACGATCAGCGACTGCCCGATCAGCACGGACACGGGCTGGGACCGGGCGGCGGCGAGCTGCTCGGCCCCGGCCGGCGCGGTGCCGACGCTGACGCTCACGCCGCCGCCGAGCGCGGCGGCGAAGGCCGCGCC
>NZ_SOFA01000045.1:0-17393 GCF_004402835.1 Cryobacterium sp. Sr3
CGCGGTTCCCGACGACACCACTGCAGCGGAGGTAGCAGCCCATGGCTGAGCACGACGACGACGACTCGACCGGCCCTGAAGAGGACGCGGTCGACGTCCGCCAAATGTTCCTCGACTGGTTGACCGGGCACCTCGCCACCGTCGAGGTGACCGGCACCAAACCAACACCGTGGTGCACCCAATGGTGGCTACACCCCGAAGTCGTCGCCCGCTTCAAAGCCCTCTGGCAGGCCAGCATGCAAGCCGACGCCAGCGTCATGGACGGCGACGCCGGCGCTGTGTCGTCCTGGTGGATCAACCACTGGGACCACCACGCCGCCGTCATCTTCGACAAAGGAAACGGGCCCTTCCGCGACTGCGACCCCGACCAAGGACACCTCCACCGCCGCAAAGACACCGCCAGGATCGTACCGGCGTCGATGCCACCCGACGACGTGGAGCTCTAGCAGCGTTCGCCACGTGCGTTTTGGAACGTGCCCCGACAGAAATTGATCACTAATCGACAATTCATCAACACAAGATGGAGCTGTTCGAAGAGGGTCAGAACACTGGATGTTCCGACTGCGTCGCGAGGAACGCAGCCGGAACTTCCTCGTCCTCAAGGGTCAGGGCGAATTGCTTCGGATTGGTCAAGGTGACGATCAGGCCTATGCCTTGTCGGACCCGCTGCGGGAAGGTCTGGTACTGCCCAAATTCACAAGTGCATCAAGGACCGCTACAACCGCCGCCGCCGGCACTCCTCGATCGGGCACGTCACACTAGTTGACTTCGTAGATGCAAGACTCTCCACAGGCCGCAGAGATCCCACTCTCCGCTTTGCCCGTGGCCACTCTCCGGGTTCAAGGCCAGGCACGTTAGTTAATCGGCTGATGGGTGGGCGTCCTCTAACGGCCGTGTGGGGCTTGTGGTGATTGTATTCGTGCAGCCACCGCGGTAGCGCGTTGCGGCAGGCGGTTTCGGTGCACCCAAGGGCTCTCGCACAACGTTCAGCCTCGATCGCGTCCAAGCGTCGCCGGTGGCGCCGGTGGCGCCGGGCTGGAGCAGGAGCTCGCCGAGTGAGACGGACCGAGGAAAGTCCGGTCGTCAACGCCGACGGTCGAATTTGTCGATCTGGGGCTGTGCCAGCCCGTTGAGTTGGGGATCCAATCCAGCTCCCGCAGTGATAAGTCGCAGTGCCTCGACGTGCGCGTCGAACGCGTTTCGTCCATCCCCGGTCAATTTGCACCATGTCACCCTGCGTAAGTCGGTCCGACCTGTGGACGCACTTTTCGTGGTCGTCACCAGCCCTGCCTCCACCAAAGCCTTCAAGTGTTTCGACAAGTTGACGTCGCTGACAACCAACGCTTCCCGTAGGACAGCGAAGTCAATCTCGTCGGCAACTCGCAGAAGCCCGCAGATCCTCAGACGCAGTGGCGCGTGAATTACTTCGTTGAATCTCGGCTCAGCGCCCACGGCGAATGTCCTGCACCTGGAAACGGTCGAACAGCCGTCCGAACGCCAACGTCGCGGCAAAAGTAGCGGCGACCGGCGCGATGGTCCACCAGTTCAACTTGAGCGCGAGAAGTCCAAGTGACGTGCTGAGCATCACCAAGACAACCGCGACAAGCCCGGCGACTACGAACATCCCGCGCCATCCAAGCCGAACACGTCGAACTCGACTGGTCACGCGGGAGGCGAACAGGAGCGCCAGCACAGCGACCACAGCAAAACTGGGACCAACACCGGATCCAATCGCGGGCGATGCCACAAATAGCGCAAGAATCACCCCAAGCGCCGGGTACAGCCATGGCGGAGTTGTAACAAACGACACAAGTACGTCGCGGTCATTATTCAAGGTGTCCAGCACACCGCTGGCAGTCGTCGAACTTACTCGAGTGTCGTTTTCGTCAGAGTCTCTTTCGCTTTCCATAACAGAAAGTCTACTTATTACTTTCTGTTCAAGCAAGTGAAAAATACGAGCAGTGCTGCTCGCCGTCAGTAACCTGCGAATGCGATAAGGGCTCGCATTCGACTCAAATTGAAACCATACAACCGGTATGCTCTCGCGTGGAAGAGTCATTTTGGGGAGGGCCGATCATCATTCTTAGCGAGCAAACCGCCTTCAGCCGGACAGTGCCCCGAGAATTGGTGCATCGGGCGGCCATCGCAGAGGTCTATCTGACGTCGTTCTCTCAGACAGGTGAGGACGAGTTCGAAATCAGCGCACAGTGGCCTCGAAGTCATATGTTTTATCGAACCCTGAACGGCGCCGTTGACTCCGCACTGCTGACCGAGACATTCCGGCAGGCTACGGTCCTGGTCGCCCACCTCGGCTATGCCGTTCCTCTTGAACACAGCTTTCTGATGCCCAACATGCAGGTCACTCGCTGTGAAGACTATTTGGGCAGTGGGGACCGTCCCGCTGAGCTGCGCCTCAAACTGTCTGCGGTAGAGGTTCGTCGAACCCCCAAGAGCGTTGTGGGACTGCGTGTGGACGGAACTTTCACCTGCGACGGCAGGCTCATTGGACGGGCGAGCGCGGGAGCGCGGATTATCGATCCTCGGTCGTATTTTCGCTATCGAAACAGACACAGAGAAGCTGCTGCTGCTGCCCATCGGATGGTGGCGGTAGAACCGTCTCGGGTCGGTGTGACGACTCACTCGGGGGTACTGCTAGTTCACTCGGCCGGAAACGACAACTGGCCGCTTCGGGTGGACGTCACCCACCCGGTTTATTTCGACCACACTCTAGATCACGTTCCTGGCACGGTGCTACTAGAGGCTGCGCGGCAAGCGATCCGGCTCAAGGTGAATGATCCGAATCTCGACTTCTCTGAGCTTCGAGCGTCATTCCATTCGATAGCCGAACTCGATCAGATACAGACAGTTACCGCGTTGACTGCCCCATCGTCCGACGGCATCACCGACACCTGGACAGTGACGATCCAGTCGAACGAAGAAACGCATATGACAGCTACCTTCGCTCGCGTCCACTCGGACGTCTCGCCAATGGGTCCTCGAGTATCAGATTCGCCAAATTCGCCTTACCGCGGGGCAACGAAGGAGCGATGCTCGGGAGGAGAAGATCCCACATCTGGTGAACCCGCTCCAGAACGTCGGCTCGGTCGGTGAGCACTTCGGACACCATTTGAACCCCCGTGAATGACGCCACGATATATCGGGCAAGTTTGTCGGTATCCAACGATGGGTGCAGATCTCCCTGCAGTTGCGCGAGTGCGGCGAGCTCGCTCATCGAGCGAATCCAGTCCTCGTAAGGTTCCTGCACTAGATGCCCGAACGCTGCGGCTTCCAGCGTCAGCCTAATCCCCGCCCGGACGATTGGATCTGACACCAACTGTCGCGCAAACGATCCGCACATCAAGATCATGGATTCCAGAGCAGAATTGTCCGCCGCGGTAATCTCAGCGGCGGCGTCGGTCACCAGGGCGTGCTGGGCGCTTATGACGGCGATAGCAAGCGCCTGTTTAGACGGGAAGTGGAAGTACAAAGCCCCTTTAGTTACCGACGCCCGATCAGCGACTTGTGAGATCGATGCGTTGCCATATCCCACTTCCTCAAAAACCGACGCAGCGCCGAGAAGAATAGCGTCCCTGGTGGCTTTAGCCCGGTCTTGCAGAACCATCTACTCAACTTTCATCTCGAACTAGTCGAACGGCGGACACAATTCTTCACGAAGAGCCCAGCGATAGAGAACCCAAACCGATCGTTCTTGTAGGGGCTACCGGTTTCATCGGATCACGGGTGCTACGGACTCTCACGTCATCACCGATGGTTCACCCTACGGTATTGACGAGATCGGACAGTTCTCCGTGGCCCACGAGCGGAATCAAACAGGTTCGGGCGGAATTGGATGACGTTGATTCCCTGGCGCGCGCTGTCGAAGGTGCCCACTGCGTGATCAACGCCGCGTCCTACGTTGGATCTGATGAGAGCATCTCCATTGCAGTGAACCAGGACGGGGTTGCCAACTTGGCAAAAGCATGTCGAATGGCCGGCGTACTGGGCTTAGTGCATGTCAGCACAACTGCTGTGTACGGATCAGGCCCGCACCGGGGCGAACACGAGGACGAACTTCCACTACGTCCCGAGTCGATGACAAGCCGGAAGAGGGCGGCGGGAGACCAAGCGGTGTTAGACACAGGCGGATGTAGCGTTCGTCCCGCTCTTGTCGTCGGGCACGGAGACAAGTGGGTGGGTCCAGGCATCGAACAGATGATTCGGACACTTCGTGGGACCCTGGACCACGGCCGAGCGAAACTATCAATCATCGAAGTCGGCGACCTGGGCGCAGCGACTGCCCACCTTGCGATGCGCGCGTCGCCATTTCGCGGAGCCCTCCATGCGGCGTATTCGACGCCCCTGAGCCTCAGTGATCTCCTCCACCGTCTCAGTCCCGCATTAGGCGCTACGGCGTCTGAGCGTAGCTTCACGCTCGTGGAAGCACTTCCTCTTCTCGAAACAGTAGGTTTCACACAGCACCAGGTCCGGATGATCGCCCAGGATCATTGGTACGCGAGCGGAAAACTATGGCAAGAAGCGGGGCGGTCAGAAGCAGATCGAGGCGACTCATGGAGCGTCCTTGTTCCGTGACACCGAGGTCGTTCTTCCTGGGCTGAACTGAACGTTGAACCCGTCGGCGGGGCACGCCGGCGATAGGCGTGCCCCGCAGTGACTCCGGTCTTCAGTAGTTATCCGCGCGCCGACTCATCAGCACGCCCGCGACGAAAATGACAACTGCAAACACGAGGAAATAGAGACCGCTGCCGGCCGGAGACCAGTGGAAATCGACCCCGGCATCCAACCCCATGAAGTTCCGGGCGTTCAAGAACGGGAGGAATACCGCTGCATCGGCAGCACGCTCACCGAATAGCTGCGGCAGCATCAGCTCTACCACGCTGGGCCACAAAACCACGATCGCGATGGCTGCCGCCACATTCCGGAAAAGCGCCGCGATACCGAGCGCAAAGACTGCAGCCACACCGGCAGTTAGAGCTCCAGTGACGTAGAGACTCCACGCTGGCTGGCCAAAGATCTCTAGATCACGCGCTGCCTCGCCGGCCACCAACCGGAATGCGAGCGCAGATGTGACCAGGCAAACCGCAGCGCTAACGGCGGTGATCGCAAATCCGACCACGGCCTTCCCAATGAGAACGGTCGATCGCCGAGGTGTTGCGATGAATGTCATCTGGATCGTGCTGTGGGAATACTCCACCAACAGAACCATGGCGCTGAGAATCATCAGAGCAGTCAATCCGACGCCCAGAGTACCGTCGCCTAAGAATCCCATTGTCACCATTGGCAGGATGACCGGAATCGGACCGTTTGAGCAGTCGCTTGCATTGCAATAGTTCACCTGCTGGGCAACCGTCGCTGCAAGGAGGCTTGTTGCACCCACTGACAAGAGCAACGCGCTCAGAAGGCAGATCGCGAGGAGTCGGGTGCTGATCAGTTTGATTACTTCGGACTGGATCGACCGGATCAGGGGTTTCATGACGGTTCACTTTTCGTTCGGAATTCCGTAGCTGCGGATGTCAGTTGGAGGTAGCGCTCCTCGAGCGAATGCCCTTCGGAGATACTGATAATCCCTGCCCTGAATTCGAAGAATGCCGCCATTACTTCTGACGTCGAAGCCCCGCCAACGGAGCCGGTGGCGCCCCTTGCACTTCTGGAATGGACCGTCCACGTCCATCCGTGCGCCACCGTAGTCGCCTCAATTGGGAGTTCGTTTATGAGTTCAGGGTCATAGACCACCTCTACTGTCGCCGCGTTGTCCTTCACAAAATCGTCGAGGCTGCCGTTGAAGAGGAGAGTTCCTCTACCCAGCACCAACAAGTCATCCGCAACGAGCGCCATCTCCGGCAGCAGGTGCGACGCAATAAGTACGGTCCGGCCACGCTCGGCCTCACGGAGGAGGAACTCACGAACGAATTCAACGCCCGACTGATCCAAACCGTTCAGCGGCTCGTCAAAGACCAACACATCCGGATTACCCAGAAGTGTCGCCGCGATACCCAGGCGCTGTTTCATTCCCAGCGAAAATCGGCCGACTTTTCGGTCGCCCACATCGGCGAGGCCTACGGATGCTAACGCCTGCGACGCGTTCCGGTCCGGAAGATCTGATGCACGGGCGATCCATCTGAGATGGTTCAGGGCCGACCGGTTGGGGTGCACCCACGCAGCATCGAGTAGCGCGCCGACTTCCTGGACGGGGAAGGGCATGTCTCGGACACGCTTGCCCCGAATCAACGCGTGACCGCTATCCGCCCGCACTAACCCGAGCAGTATTCGCAACAGCGTGGATTTGCCTGACCCGTTCGGCCCCAGGAGACCTGTGATGCGGCCTGGCGGGATAGACGCCGTCAACCCACCCAGCACCACGTTGGAACCGAACTGCTTGAAGACAGATTCAAAGGCGATGCCCTCGTTTGAGGGCCTCAATCGCGTGACCGCTTGGTGGAGGGACGGTCGATTTTGTTGAAGAGCCAAATCGCAGCCACCACTGTGGCAGCGAGCACTACCGCGCCGAGGAACAGGTTCCCGGAACCCAGCAGCAGCCCCGCAACCAGTGCCAGCGGGAGCACCGGGACCCAGTATTTTCCCTTGTAGAGAATTAGTTTCATCGTTTCATTCATTTTTCGCTCCTGTTGTAGTTCGTGATTCGAGGCAGTCCATGACCTGTTTCATGTCGTCTATTGCAGCTTGGTGCCCCTCAACAGCGGCGACCCCCACCATATTGAGAACCACTTCATCGACGCCGATATCCGCATAGGTTCGGATTTCGTCTGCAATCTCAGAAGCAGAGCCGTACGCAAAAATGCCTGTTTTCAGAGTCGCTCGCACGTCATTTGCGATTTCCCCTGTGAGGACAGCTCCGGCCTTCGCTAACATGTCGCGATAGTGGGGTTGCTGAAGATGGCCGCTGTACCCCACGTAACTCAACTGCACGGGGTTCCTTGTATCAGCGGCGATTGCACACTGGAGGATTGCAACGACGCGAGGTCGTTCTCGGTTTTCGCTATCCGCGCCGCGCTGGAGCTCAGGCATCAGGACGTTGTGCAGGTAGCTTTTCGGAGTGAGCCAGGTGACGACAAAATCGGCGACCGCGCCGGCCTTCACCGCCATCCGGGGCCGTAATAGTCCACACCCAATTTCGACCGATGGTGCGTCCATCGGATAGAGACGCACGGGGTTCGGTCCTTCTGAATTGATTCCAGCCCCGTTGACGAGCGACTTCACGTCGCGCACGTACTCTCTCGTGAAGCTTCCCGGTGTCGACCCTGCAGCGGCGTTCAACGTCTCGGCAAACGCGGGCGTGCCTATTCCGTAGGCCACGCTGACAGATCGCCGCATGAGCTTGGCGAGGGACCGTGCTTGCACAGCGGCATCGTACGGTGTTCTTAATGGAGCGATGGCAACGCTGATCCCGACATCGATGGACATGCCAGATCCGGCCAGTGCTGCAAACAACTGGTGGCTCTCCACGAGCAGAGACTGGCCGATCCACAACCGGCAGGACTGTTGTTCCGCAAGCCTCCCGTACAGTTTGAGGTCGGCGACTCCATCGGCTTGCGCCGCAAAGAGGATGGAAACTTTCACAGTCGGTTCGCCGTTGCTCGGGTCGTGTCGGTCAAGCTCAGCGGAACCCACTCTCGTCGGCCCTCCAGCGCTCCTTTTAACAACGTCATAGTGTCAAGCACGCCGGACCATCCGAGGAAATAGCCCAGTGCGCTGTAGTTTTCTTGTGCCCCGATGTAGTAGCCGTCGCTGGCGGCTTTTGCCATGGCCGCGTTCCAGTAGTTTTCTGCGTCGTCAAGTGGCCATGTTTCCTCGAGGCAATCGGCTAGCCACACCAGCGACTGGACGACGCCTGCCGCACCATGGCAAACACTGAGGTCTATCTCGACGTGGGAGCCCTCTAGGGCGCAGGCCAGGTTTATCAAACGGCGAAGGTCAGGAATCGGGGTTCCGGCGCGGGCCAAATCCCCTGCGACCATGATCAGTCCCCCCGCTCCGCTACACCAGCCGATCGGTAGGTCATCGGGGGCCCTCACGATTTTTTCGCGGATCCGTTCAGCGATGAGGGCCGCCCCGCTGTAATCGTCTAACGCTTTCGCCATCCTGAATTGGCTCCAGTCAAGGCCGACGTCACCGTGCGCCAGGTCCCACTCTCCTTTTCGCCCGCCAGAGAGCGCTGTCGCCGCCCGAACTCGGGCCATGAGCATTTTGTCGGTGTCTGGTAGTCCTGACAGGATCAGCCCTGCACCCGGCAGTCCGAGAAGGGCGTCAGCGTTATTGAGCTGTTCTGACGTCCCAGTGCTCAACATGTCGTCGACGTACATCTCTATTGCTTCGATGCGAGCGGCACCGTGACCGAACAAGTACTCCAGCGAAATCGGACCGGATATTGCCGACAGCGGATTCGCCTGCAAGCTCTCGCGCTGTTGGCGCTCGATTGAAGCGATTCCCCGGTCTACATCTGCGGAGAAGGTGGTTTTGTTGCGGTCGCCCGGATCTTGGTCCGCAGAACGAGCAAACAGTGCGGCAACGCCGCCCGCGTCATGGAAGGCGACGGATATCCCCGGCTCGTAGGTCATGCGTTGCCGTCCGACGGACGTACCGAGCCACCCAACTTCGCGTCCCTGTGCTCCGTCCACCTCGACGGCAAGAGCACGGAATTCCGCAATGGCCGTCTCGGCGTCGAGACTGCCGTCCTTCCATGCGTTGGCGAAAGGGCGAGGAGGGTTCTTCGGCATCGGCAGGTTGCGCTCGATGCGCTCCACGCGCAGTTCCGCCATACCTTCGTGGATCAAGTTCTCCTCCTGCGCAAGTCCCCGAACAGACATTGACCTGAGGCCCACCTTTGCCCGGTCGAGCGGACTGAGATTCCATAAAACGTGTCCCGTGCGCCGTCCACTACGGACTCGGACATCGGCGCTATCCACGGTGAAAAGCGGTATGTCGCCCTGCTCCAACGCTGCTTTCTCCTCCGCCGCAAGGAAACGGCGAGAGAAAGCGGTCCACGGGTAGTTGCCCATCGGAGGGCTGAGGACTGCATATACTCGCTGCGCTGCCTCGTCGTCCTTGAGGTTGTCCGGGTGGGTTAGTGCGTCGAGGAGTTTCGCGTATACAGCGGTTGATCGCAAAATCTGGCGGATGGGAAAGCTTTCGGCGCTGAGAACCTCCCAGAGCACGTCGGAGTGAAGTTCGATAGCTCGATATGTGTTGCGGTAGCCACGAAAAAATTCATCCTGATAATCCAACACATCGGTTGTGGTTCCATCTGAGCGGCGCAGGACGTTGTCGGTTTGGCGGTGCGGGAAGTTTTTCCTCGCTATATCAACAGCGTCCGTGTCTACGTCGACTTGAACATAATCTGTTCGTTCGGATATTTGCTCGTAAGGGATACCGATTCCCCCCATCAGGATGCTGTACGGCCCAGACGGCATGCGTTGGGGTAGGAGCATTGTGTTCGCCGCAGAAAGTTTGACGCGCCCAATCAGCGCCCACGGGATTGTGTCTGAGTTGAAGGAGATCATCGCGCTTAGCGCGGTTTCCAAATCGAGCAGGACTGGGTGATCCTGATCCGCCAGTACGTTTTCGTGATGCAGGTCGGAAGCACCGATGACCCCCATGAGAGCTGTTACCGCGCCAAGCTCCTCGTAGTAGTTGGAGACGTCCTCGTTGGTCTTGGCATTGTCTGTGGAGATAAACTCCTGCCATCCATAGGAGATGCGGTCAACTGATCGTGGCGCGCAGTGCTCCAGGTCACGTCCTTGCGCATCGCCTAACACGCGCAATAGCCGACGAATCATACATTCCGCCCCTAAGCTGCGGGGTTTATAGATCAGTTTGTCTCCGCTATCGAATCCGATCACAGCCACCGTGCGACCTTGGTTATGCGAGTCGGCTGCCATCTGGCGGATCGAGGAGGGAGTAGATCGGTCACCGAGGAGCCCCTCGGAAACGAGGAGGGATCGATCTGATGCGAAGCGCTCAGCAATTTCACCGATATGACGCACACTGTTCTCAACGACCTGATCCAACATCGACTTCAGGCGCGGGTAGGTGGTGAACCAGTCGAGGACCGTGGCCTCACTGAATTCTGCGGCGTAGCTTTTTGAGGCGATCTCGGACAGCGGGTCGGCGGGAAGGCCAAGCGATTCACGGTAGCGGTGGAACTCGACGACATAAACACGCGCGACGAGCAAGTTCAATCGGCCCGCCAGGCATTGTTCCGCCGCGGTTTCCAGAACACCTTCCGCGAAGTCCGATCCGCGTTGACTTTCGACGGTGTGGAGCTTCGCGCGGTAGTACTCGATGAATGTCGCGTTGATGTAGTTCATTCGTGGAAGTCTCAGTTTCCTGCGTAGGAGGGCGTGTCTTGTAGGCCTTGGTCGGCTGACTGTCGGTACATCGATGTGTAGACGCCGTCACGGGCCAATAGTTCGGCGTGGGTGCCTTGTTCGACTAGGTGGCCGTTTTGAAGTACGGCAATAGAGTCGGCATGCTCGACGGTGGATAGTCGATGCGCGATGATCACTTGGGTGCAATCCAGCTCTTGCAATTTGTCTTGAATCAGCCATTGATTGCGGTTATCCAACGCGGAGGTCGCCTCATCCATCACCAAGATCTGGGGCCGCCTCAGAAGCGCTTTCGCCATCAAGACACGTTGCCGTTGACCGCCCGACAGGTTTTGCCCCATTTCCGCAACTACGGTCTGGTATCCCATCGGCAATGTCTTGACGAAGTCCAAAAAGTCCAACGACTCACCGAACGTGATCGCTTCCGCTTCTGAAATCTGCGTTCCAAGAATTAGGTTTGCCACGATTGTGCGATTGTGCAGGTATCCCTCTTGCGGGAGATATCCAATGTTCTGGCGGAGAGAATCCAAGTTGAAGGTTTGGTGCTCGATCCCTCCGTACCGAACTGTTCCGGATGTTGGCTCGTAGAGGCTCGCGATGATCTTGCCGAGAGTCGATTTCCCAGAGCCGGATTCGCCCACAATCGCCAGTGTCGATCCGGACGGAATGTTCAGGCTGATGTCCTCAAGAACCGCCGGGGAATGATCCGTGTATTGGAAGGAGACGTCATCGAGACGAAGCCCGCCGTGAGGGAGGCTGGTGGCCGATCCCCCTGACCGCTCAGGCTTGGTGCCGTAGATCTCGTCGGCACGCTCAAGATAGCTTCCCGCAACCGTGATTTGAGTGAAGGCCTGAAAGAGGGAGGTACTCAGCCCGAAGAGAAGGCCGGACACACCCTGGACTGCTATGGACTGCCCGATGGTAACCCGACCATCCTGGGCCCACGCGAAACTGATGATCATGAGCGACAGAGGAGCAAACCCCTGAATTCCTCCGACGAAGGAGCCGGCCCACGCTTGCTGAATGCGTGTTCGTGTCACCATCGCGTCGAGTGCGCTGCTGTACGCCTCCTTCCAATCGTTGAGGTAGGTGGAGGCGTAGCCGCCCACTCGGACGCTGGTAATCGACACAATCGCATCTAGCTGCAGGCTCTGCGACTTCGCCGTTTCGTTGACCTCGCGGTCCGTGGCGTTTTTAATCAGCCGTCGCGTGGCCCAGAGTGCAATGACGACCAGGCTGGCCAGCGCGAGAGCGATAAGCCCCAGTTGAGCTGAGACGGAGAAGATGTACAGCACTAGTACCGCGACTGTCAGGATGTCGAGCACCCCCTGGACCACCTGGGTGGCAAGAATGTCGCGTACTTGGTTGAGGCTGTTGAGCCGGTACATGAGCTCGCCCGGTGGCCGGTTCATAAAAAAGGCGATGGGCAAGCGGATCAGACGTTCGAAGGCGCCGCTCAGCAGTTGCCAGCTCACTCGTCGGGTGAGGTTCGTCGTGACGTACGTCCGCGCCAGCTGCGTCGTTATGTACCCTAAAGCGGCCAGGGCGATGCCGAGCATCGCAGAGCCCAGACTGAAGTCGGTTCCTGACGCAGCGTCCACGAATTTCTGCGTCATTGTTGGTATCGCTAGGGTAAACGCAAGAACGGCGAGGCTCAGGACGGCGAGAAGAAAGTAGTTTCCGCCAGACTTCTTCGGCCAAATTGGCTTGCCGCGCCAATTGGCAAGAGCAGGTCGCTTCCGTCCCTCAAAGTCTTCTTTTGGCTCCGCAAGGAGTACGTACCCCGAGAAGTCGTCGTCGAACGATTCGCGGGTGACCGTTTGCCGCCCGCTCGCAGGGTCCATAATTTTTGCGCGCCGAAAACCTAAATCGTCCACAACGACGAAGTGATTGTTCCTCCAGTAGGCGATGAACGGGGTGGGAAGATTATCTAGCCCTCGTGGGTCGCGCACCCGGTACATTCGCGTCTGCAATTTTTGAGCGGACAGGAGCTGACCGATCTGCTTGAGGCTCAATCCGTCGCGACCGGGTTCGATGACCGTTCGCATCTCCAAGAGGGAAAGGTCGCGGCCATGATGTGCAAGCACGGACCTCGCGCAACATAGGCCACACTCCGTCTGCGCGACTTGAAGCGTTGCCGGAACCCGCGTCATTGGGTGGCGCCGCCAGCGACGAACGCAGGAGAGTGCAGCGCTAGTTGCGGATTCAGTCGGTGGGCGATGTGCCAGATGAGGCTGGGACGTCCCGCCATAAGACTTCGACTGAAGTTGTATCGACTGCTGTCATCTCGTGTGCGCGCTTCTAGGTGCTGTGGACTCAGGTAGCCGCCAAGACGTTCGGCGAGAGCCGCCGCTACGTCATCATCAGTCGACAGAATTCGAGCCGTCTCGTAGAGTCCAAGGACTCCATGGCAAATGGTCAAGGACGTCGAGACTTGCGGTCCTATGGACTTCATCATCTGCGTCACATCATCTCGACCGAGCAGACCCGCGTTCGCAGCCTGGTGAAAGCTGAGGAGCATGCCTGCCGCGCCGTTGCACCACGAGTCTGAGGAGCGTTCCAAGCCCGTGCGGTTGGTACGCACCAGTCCTCCTGGACGCCTAAACGCGGTGTTGATCTCGTTCACCGCAGCCAGCGCCAAATTTCGTGCGTCGACTGAGCCGGTCCGAGAATAGCCACGGGAAGCAAACATTAGGACGCCTGCTACCCCGTGGGCCAATCCGCTGTATTCCATGCGTTCGACAACGTTGTGCTCCAGCGCGAATGCGCACTGTTCCGTCACCGACATCCGAGCGCTGGGGGTGATCGACCCTGCCACCAGTTCGGCGCCCACACCCCCGGACAGCACGTCGAAGTACTGGTCGTTGAGTGGCACCGCACCCAGGAGTTCGCTGCCGTGCCTGGCTGATGCGACCCAGTCGTTTTTTCCTGCGATTTGTCCTGCGGTGGCGAGGCTCCACAGGGTTCCGGCGAAGCCGCTGTACGCCCCGATCCCTGCACGAGCAATACTTCGCATTTCGTACGAGTCGGTCCTGAGGATTCTCGCGATCGGTTCAAATACCGCGGTTGCTGTCTCCATGAGCGTGTCGTCTTCTACAGCACGCCCGACCGCCAAGAGACTGAGGGCGGTACCGACGCGCCCAGTGTAGAGATCGTACCCGAGCACGCCGGGTGGCCACGGACGGTCGGGATCTCCGGAGGCGACGGGACCCACCCATGTTTTCGGGAGGTGGGGGAAGTGATCGTCGACCATCTCGTCTCGCAGTTGCAGGCCCAAGCGCACGCCGAGGTCTTGGAGCTTCCCGTGTTCCTTGCCCGAGTTCGCATAATGAATGGCAGGCGATGCAAGGCGGATTTGGTTGGCGAGCATTGAATCGTGGGGGTCGGGAAGTTTCGCGTAGAACGCGATGCGGATTAGGTCGGTTTCCCTCACCATGTCTTTTTCCGATAAGGCCTGCAGTTTCAATCGCACATCGCGCAGCGGCGAGAAGTCCACCTCGCCCACGGGGTTGGACCCATGGCCAGAATGGAGGATGTGGTCATCGGCACCGATGCTGAAGTAGGGGACATCTCCCTCCCACAGCTGGTCGCACTCTGATCGCACAAGTCGCACGTCTGCGCCACGGCTGGCTATTCCGATGCGGCGGACAAGACCACGGGCGAGTTCCTCTGAGTGACTTGCATCAGACCCGGTGAGCATCCGAAGGAGATGCGTGTATTGGATAGTTGCGTTGTGAATGTAACGGAGCGTTGCCCCCGAGAATGCTTTGTCAATCGAGGTGCCCATCCACTCTTTCGCTCCGGAGAATTGCCGGTACGCGGAAGTGAACCCATCGATTACCTCTTCACAGGATCTTTGGATGCGTTCCGCCCCTTGGCTGGACTGGGTGAGCATGGCGCCCGGCGAGATGCTGGCGTCGGGCGCCCAGATCACCTTCATGTCCGAGCGGAAAGCGTTTGTTACACGGAACTGCCGGAAAGGAGTGTCCCCTTTTTGTTCGCCGCCTCCGACATACCCGGCGTCTAGGAAACCGTCCCTGCCCGGGCTGGTGATGATCAGCGGGAGTACGCCGGTGCCGTACACCGACCGGTCCAGGAGTCGGTATGCGCTCAGCGGCGATTCGGAGGTCCCCGATGCCTTGTGTCGGTACGGGTGGAGGAGGGTTTCGAGGTCCACCGGCACTGGACCGCGACGAGTTGTGACAATGTTCGAATAGTGCATATCTCGTGCGTTGAGGACGTAAAGCAGAGCGAGAAGTTCACCTGTGGATCGCATCGAGTCTGTCTCCGGCGCGGTCGTTGTCACGTATTCGACATATCCGTATGAGGCCCGGGCGATTACCCGTGCGGACAGAAATGTTGTCCCGAAACGCGAATTCAGCTCAGCGCACAAATGGCTGTATCCGGCTTCCGAGTCCACGGATCGGGGTTTGTAGATGAGCTTCGTTCCGTCTTGGAAGTCGATGATGCTGACGGAGCGTCCCTGGTGATGGGTGTCCCCGGCTGTGGTGATTGCGCTCACGGACGGACGGGGGTCTATACCCAGCTGTCTTAGGGTCGGGCGGTCCTCGTGGATTCTTTGCAGAGTTTCCGAGTAGGCCGCGATTTGGTTCACCAAGCTGGTGTTGATTCGTTCCGATAACACGGGATAAAGCTCGAAAAGTCCTTTGAACCCGTCGAGCATCAGGTCGCGACAGAACGTTTGATATACCGTCTGAGCTGCCTTCGCATCGCTCGACGGCATCGCGTCTACCAGCGGGCGGATAGCCAAGGTGACAACGCTTTCGCCAAGCTGCGCGAGGGCCTGTCGACGAAACCGGTCGACGTTCTGAAGCTGGTGATCGAGCCCGCCCGTCCAATTCTTCTGCCACAGGTGTGAGGCGATGGCGTTGCCGACTGACTCGAAGCTGTGCTGCTCAGAATCCGCGCCGAATGTCGCGAGCGGCCTGTCGATTGGATCGACGACTATCGGGGTGCTCGCGGAGGCACGCACGATCGTCTCTTCGATCGGTCGTATCACCGTGTCATATTCCTCGAGGGTGAGTTCCGGGTAAAGCAGATTTTTCATAGCACGACTTTCCATCCCGAGCTCGGCGTATCGCTCCGAATGTTGAGAGGCGCGCCTGAGCCATTCGTCTGAGGCGCGCCCAGCTGCATGGGCTGTGAGATCTAGCTCAGCGCGTTAGCAGCGAGTGGTGCACGCGGTCGTGGGACAAGTGTTGTCCGAGACGAACGACGCGGCCCAGGTCGCGAGGGCAACGCTGGCGACACAGAAGACGGTCGTCCCGCCGTGCACATCGCCCTCAGTGAGTTCGAGAAGTTCATTGTCGGTGTAGCGACCGAGTTCAAGGTTCTTGATCATGGTTTTTTCCTTTCGTTGATGGTTTAGATGAAACGATGAGCGCGGATGGAGCTACGCGCACCAGGACATGCACTCGACGGAAATCGTGCACCATCCGCCGTTGTTGCCGTAGGCGTCGCTGAGCGAGAAGGTGTTCGTCGTGCAAGCACCAAAGACGTCTCCGTCAAAGGACTGCTCGTTGATCTCCTCAATCCAGTCGACCGTGTTTCCTGTTTTCCGTTGAAGTTGCATGGTTTTCCTTCCCAATCGGTTGATTGCTGGATCGCGCTTCTGCATGGGTTTCAGACACAAGTGCCCCGTGGTTCTCGCGACAAGCGCGTGCTTTGAACGGAGCCTGAGATCACCTCAAGCGCGCGTTCAGGGCAAAGTCCCGCCACCGTCCCGGAGGACAGAATTGGAGTGATCCATGGACGCGTCACTCCGGAGTGCCCACCCACAGAAAATCCAAACTCCCCGAAAATCCAAGCTCCCCAAAACTTTCACCTGTTTCCAGTGATCTGAAAATAACCTGATAGACACCCTGCAACAAGCCGTACGTCCGGTTTGTTATTGTTCCGTTACCTTGAGCGCGTATCACTTGCGGCAGGGACCACGAAAGTTGGTGGCGAAAGATTGGGTGGGCTCATCCCGCTGATGGCATCGCACCGCCCCGACTCACCGACCGACCATGTTCGTGGCGGCAAGGAGAACCAGATGATCGACTGGAAAGCCCGCATCATGACCGGCCTCCTCGCCCTCCTCACCGCACTGGCCCTGCTTGTTGCCGTGCACGTCGGTGCGATGATCACCCCCACCGGCACGACCTATCCGTGGAACCCCGCCGCTCTCGTGGGGGACTTCCTCTTCCGGGACGCACCGTGGCCGCCCTCGGCAACCTGGACAAGCGTGGTTGCCCTGGTCCTGGCCGTGGGGCTGTTTGCGTTCATCCTGGCCAAGCAGGCCCAATGGGCGTCGACCAAGCGCAACAACGTGGCGCTCCGGCACATGGCCACCACCCGGCAGTCCGCCGTGCTGCGCGAGAAGCTGCGGGCCAAGGAAGCGGCTCAGCTGCACCCGGCCGCGGTGAATCTGCCGGCGGGGGAGCGGGTCGGCCGCCTCGTCGGCCGGGGGAACCGGTGGGTGTATCAGTGGTGGCGGGACCTGGGCGTGTACGTCTTCGGCACCGGCCGCGGCAAAACCTCCGCCCTCGTAATCCGGCACATGCTCGAAGCCCCTGGCGCCGCGATCATGACGTCCAACAAAGTCGACGGCGTCCGCGAAACCCTCGCCGGCCGGGCCGGGCATGGCCAGTCGTTTATCTTCGACCCCAACCGCATCTACCGCCGGGCCCTACAGCCTGACTTCGTGTTCAACCCGCTCGACTACATCCGAAGCGCCTCGGACGCCCGGGAGCTCGCCGCGATCTTCGAAGCCTCGACCCGGAAGGCCTCCGACCGGGGCGGTGACTCCCAGTTCGATACCGCCGGGCGGGACATGCTCGCGTACTTCTTCTACGCCGCCGCCCTCGAGCAGGAACCCCTGTCCCAGGTGTTCGCGTGGATCGCCCGGGCTGAGGGGTACGACGTGCAGCAGATCCTCGCCCACCACGGAAAAACCGGGCCCTCCTCCACGATCGAGGGCATCCTGAGCTGGCCGGACAAAACCAAGGGCAGCGTCTACGCCACCGCGCA
>NZ_SOFA01000017.1:0-21850 GCF_004402835.1 Cryobacterium sp. Sr3
ACGCCTCACCCTCGTCCCGACCGAGAAGGAGGAACCCGCAACCGAACTCGGCGCCCTCAGCGCCTAGAAATCCAAGAATCACGCGGCAAACGCGTTACACCACACATTTGGACTTGACCACTGTATTCGTCCGCGGTGCGTTCGATGGGCTCTCGGCTCCGGGAAGCGCTGGCGGTGCGCCTTCAACTCATGTCTTTCGAATACCACGCCCGCGGCAGCGCGTCGATCGTGCAAACGAAGGTAGTACGCGACGTTGAAAACTTGGAGCTGATGCTTCAACAGGCATCCGGCCCGCTTCTGAATGCCATAACCATCCTCATCGGCGCGGGTGTCGTAACCGCAGCGCGAGTGCCTCAATTTCTGGGGGTGTTCGCACTAACCATCCCCCTTGCAGCCGCTCTCATCATCTGGTTGCGACGCCGAACAGCCGAGAGCAACGCTTCGTTCCGACGCGACGTCGAGACCATGTCCTCGACCGTGGGAGAGATGTCCTCCCTGTTGGAAATCACTCGAGCCCACGGTCTCGAAGGCGTGTCCGTGGGGCGAGTCGTAGATGCCGCACGCCGTGTCGAGACTGCGGGAGTCGCCCTGGATCGGCTCAACGGCCGTTTCGGCGCATTGTCATGGAGTAGCTACCAGCTCATCACCCTGGGGAGCCTATTCGGAGCAGCCATCGTCGCCATGACCGGTCTCCTTCCGATCACCGTAGGCGAAGTTGTCCTCCTCAGCTCCTACTTCGCTCTACTCACTGGATCCATCTCCGGCGCGTTCCAAACCGCGCCTATTATCACCCGAGGGCTGGAATCCCGGCGATCCATAGCTGAGGTCCCGACCGAACCGGACATCGAGGACAACGAGGGAAAGATGGTCGTCCTCGCTACCTCCGGTCGGATCGACTTCGAATCGGTCACCTTCCGCTATGGCGAACACAATGTTCTCACCAATGTGAGCCTTCAGATCCGGCCGGGAGAGACGGTAGCGTTCGTCGGTCCTTCCGGGTCGGGAAAATCCACCCTCACACGTATCGCCCTCGGGTTGCTGCGGCCAACCGACGGCCGCGTATTTCTCGATGGGCTCGACGTCAGCACGCTCGACATGCGCACCGCCCGCCGTTTCATCTCCGTTGTCCCTCAGGAGCCCGTCCTGTTCAGAGGCACCATCAGAGACAACGTTCTTTACGGACTGCCCGAGACGAGCGACACACGGCTCGAGGATGCGCTTCTCGCCGCCAACGCACAATTCGTCCTCGACTTGCCAGAGGGATGGCACACGCCCGTTGGAGAGCGCGGCGCACAGCTTTCCGGCGGTCAGCGACAGCGGTTGGCAATTGCGCGCGCGCTGATCCGTAATCCGCGACTGCTGATTCTGGACGAGGCGACCGCCTCTCTCGACCCAAAAACGGAAGCCGAAGTCCGTGATGCCCTCGAACGCCTTCGTCACGGGCGGACCACCCTTATCGTCGCGCACCGGCTCAGCACCATCCGTGACGCGGACCGCATCGTAGTTCTCGACGCCGGCCGCATCGTCGAAGTGGGCACCCACCAACAGCTCCTTTCCGCGGGTGGAGCTTACGCAGAGATGTCGGCCGCGGCCTAACTAATCTTCCTCGAACCGAATTGCACAAGCAGGGAGGCCCCAGCCTGAGACCTCAACCGGTGCGCCTGTCAGCGCAGAGTCACCTCACCCTGGTTCAGAAAACGCGGATGAAAGTAGGTACTCTATATCGCCGCATTCGTGTTGTTCCCGCATAGCTGCTCAGACCACATCACGAAGTAAGACCAGCGTGTCTGGCTCTAAAGCAAGGCACTATCCGGAACCTTCCCCATTTCCGCGATCGCCGCATAGAGGCCGGCCGCAGCCAGCACATCGCCATCGCCGTGGATGAAGTAGGGCTGTCTCCCGTCTTCCATCTTGCTGCCACTCGTAGTAGCCGGGCATAGGCACCAGGCACCGTTGGCTGGCAAACGGGCTGCGGAACATGCCGTTGCTGGCCACCGATTCCAGGCGTGCGTTGATGGGGGCCGGGCCTCCCGGCTTTGCCCAGCCTCGCTTCAATCCCCACGAGGCCAGGTCCACGTCCCGCTGCACTGTTTCATCACGGGTCCATTCCCGCACGATAGGTGCCGGGTCGGTGGGCGCAACACTGTACGAGGGCTTCCAGTCGGCGGCGTTGGCGCCGGTGGCGTCGAAGAGGCTCAGCAGCTCGTCTGTCGTATTGGGAACCACGTATCTGCCGCACATGCAGTTGAAACTAGCTCTCCCCCGGCTTCGTCAGCAATGGGATCAACCCGGCGCTGTCTGGGTAGTGCGAGGACGGCCAACGTCACACGAAGCGAACGAATCCGCACTCCAGGCAGCATCAGAAAGGGCCTTCATCGGTGCCCAAGATCACCATACGGACCAAGCATCGTTGACAGTTCGGCACACCCAGGTCGTCGTCCATGCCGGTCACACTACGCGCACATCACCCGCCAGCATCTGAGCAGCCGATGCGCTCTCGTTCTGGATCTACAACGAGATCTGGTGCTGGTACATCCCCACCCACGGCGACGACCTCGCCGAACTACGCTCAACCCTGTGGCGCCAACGAATAAATGCCATCTCCGGCCTGCAGCGCCTCACCCCACAAATCGTGGACGCCCTCATCAACCCGCCCCCGAGCCGCCTGACCTACCGGGAGAGTGCGAAAGTCCGCGGTCGGCGTCACCGTTCTTGCACCGTGTAGTAAAAACCAGACCATCAGGAGTTCCGCTATTTTGGAAGCCGCCGCGCTGGAAAGTGTGAAGTCAGTTGTTAATCAGTAGGACGTTGAAATGACCTTGGCAGGAGAGGTCACGTTCACACCCTGCGGGGACCTTGGTCGGGTACGCACGCTCCGAATTCGAAGGGACCACACCTTGACGCGCCCCCTGATCCGACTCCTGTCCATTCCGGCCTTTGCGATAGTACTGGCGGCGTCTGCACCGGCCCAGGCCCAGGCCGCCCCGCCCGATCAGGGCGCCGATGCCGCCAACCCGCGCGCGTCGAATTCCGCGACCCTGCTGTATTTTAACGACGCCCACGAGATCGGACCGGTACTCTCCGGCGGACAGGACCGCGGCGGTGTCGCCCGTCTCTCCGCTGCGATCGACACGGTGCGTGAGGACAATCCAGCGACATCCGTCGTCTTCGGCGGCGATCTGGCCGGAGGCACGCTCTTCGGCGGGCTTTACAAGGGGTTCCCGATGGTCGACGCCTTCAACAAGATCGGCGTAGACCTCGCGAATTTCGGCCAGCACGACTTCGACTTCGGGATCGATATCGCCCGCGAGCTCGTTGCCGCGTCGGAGTTTCCGTGGATCACCTCCAACCTGGTCGACGCTGAGGGCGAGCCGTTCGTGGCGGGAGGCACGTGGGAGGTCCAGCGCATCGGCAAGGTGCGAGTGGGCTTCATCGGCCTGACCGACGCCATCGATACGACCTTGGCCAGCGACCAGCTCGACGAGACCGATCCCGTCGAAGCCGCACGGGCCGCCGTGGCTGACATGACAGCGACAGAGAAGGTGGACGTCGTGGTGGCAGTGACTCAGCACTCGATGGACGACAACCGGGTGTTGGCGCAGGCCGTACCGGAGATCGATGCCATCTTCGGCGAGGAGATGGCTGAGTACGAGTCCGTCATCTCCTACTCCGGCGCGGTCCCTCTGATGGCTCCCGAGGGGAACATCGGCTCGCTCATCCGGCTCGACATCACCAAAGAGGGCGGCGAGTACATCGTCGCCCCGTCCGTGATCGAGGTGGACCACACGGTCACCCCGGACCCGAGTCTGCGCCAGCTCGAGAAGTTCTACGAGGCCGATATGGCGGCCAACCTCTCCACGGTCCTCGCCACTGTCCAGACCCCGCTGCTCAACACTGAGAACGCCGCCCGCCGCCAGGAAACAGCTCTCGGCAACTGGGTTGCGGATGCCTTCCGCGCGTACCACGGCACCCAGATCGGGTGGATGAATGGTGGTGGCCTGCGCGCAGAGGCACCAGGGCCGGACTTCACCACGCGGGACGCGTACTCCATCGCACCCTTCGATAACAAAGTCATGGTCGTGCAGGCGTCCGGGGCCGGGATCGTCGCAGCACTCGAGCAGGGCGTTGGACACGTGGACATTCTGGGAGGCGGCTTCCCCCAGGTGTCGGGGATTTCCTACTCCTACTCCCCCAGTGCTGCCGTCGGCTCACGCGTCAGCGACGTCCGGGTCGCCGGGGAACCAATCGACGTCGGATCCACGTACTCGGTGGCGGTAACAAACTACGTCGTCGGTGGCGGCGACGGCGTCGCCGGGTTCTCGGGAGGATCAGTGCTGGTCCCAGCTTCGGGAGCGCCAAGCGACGCGGAGGCGATCATGGCCCACGCAAAGTCGCTCGGCGTCGTCGACGCGACGACGGAGGGACGGATCACCGTCCTGCCGTAAGACCGACGCCGAAATCGGCGGCCTCGCGCACGGCGTTCATCAAGGAAGCTCACTACCGCGAGGGCTGGCTCGTGACCAGCGCGCACCCGTTGGCATCAGTCGCCTATGCGATTCTTCGTCAAGCCTGGAAATCGGGCGAGACCACAAACTTCGTTTGGGAAGATCTCACCGTCTGAGGGATAGACCGTCCCGATAAGGGTTCCGAAATGGCACCCCGCCGGTCAACGTCGGCTCGGAGCCCTGGCGGCGAATTCCGTGCCAATGAAGCGTTCGTCTTACGAGCTGCTCCGGATGTTCCCTCCTGGCGAAGCAATCGACGGCATATTTCCCCGAACGACCTCGCGGTCGTAGGCTCGCGCTGAGTAGGGCACTCAGGTGTCCGCGAATCGAGGGCGGGGTCGAAATGGAATTCAGTGCTCTTTTTTGGTGGAACTTCTGGGTGGTAGTCCAGGTTCTCGTTGTGGTTGGGGTCTTCGTGGCTCTGGGGCTTTTCATCCGCTGGGGGCGGCGCAAGAGCGCCATTCTTGAGGCGAGCCAACCCACGGAAGGTCACGGGCCCGCTGCCGGTAAGTAGCGAGTGCAAGTCCCCCACAGGAGGTTCCGGAGACGCATCTTCACTGGGGCCCTATCTTGAAGTATCCAAACGAACGGAACCGTGGTGGACAGTCCAGCCGCACTTGCAGTCGCTCTCGCATCCGTCGTCGCCGTCCTCTACCTCGCTGCGATCGCGTACGCCATCGTCCAGATTGCGCGAACCCGCGACCTGTCCGAGGTGGAGAAGGCCCTCTGGATGATCGCCGTCGTATTCGCGCCTCTGCTCGGCGCGCTCGTTTGGTACCTCGCCGGGCCACACCCATTCGGCCTTCGACTCACACACAAGGTTCGGTAGACCTCGACCTTCATTTCTCTTCGCGGAGGGGGTTGGGTGACTGCCCATGGGGCAGGAAGGGCGTTGTAGCGCGAACAACCTCTGTGAAACTCCTTGTATCCGAATGCGCCGGCAACGGCCGCCTGACCGGTAGGTTCGAGCGCATGCGATTCGCTCTGCGTCAGACATCGGCACTAGTGCTGGCTGGGGTGATCGTGCTCTGCTCCAGCGGCTGTGGCAGCGCCCCGAATCCGAGCATTGAATCGCAAGCTTCAACGCCAACGCCAACGCCAACGCCCACCTCAACGCCTTCAACGTCTCCGACGACGGAGACGAGCCAAAACAATTCCGCCGGAATGAGCGGATTCGAGCGGCAACTCCCGCTTGCAGGGCAATTCGTGACTCAATGGACCGAGACCGTCGGCTCCGTTGAGATCGAACGTCGCAGCGATGGCACTGTCTGGGCGACCCTCAGCGACTTCAGCACGGGAGCCTCTCCGAACTTGAGGCTCTACCTCAATGAAGGGGAGCTGGTCAAGAACACTGATAGCGCCTGGACCACCGATGGCGGCCTCAGTTATGACATCTCCACCGTCAGGGCATCAGCCAGTACGCAAGAGATCGAGATTCGGGGAAGCCAACACATGGACGAGATTCACAGCGTCACAATTTTCGACTACACAGGTCCCGACTATCTACATTTTGGCTCGGCCCCACTCGGGTAGCGCACTATCTATCCGGCGACACTGCAGTCGCTCTCGTATCCGTTGTCGCCGTCCTTTACGTCTCAGCGGCGCCTCGGCGTGCGGAATTCATGCCAGGTCGCCCAATCGCGCCGCGATGCTGTTGTCGTCCCCGGCTCGACGCTCATAGGTGACGGCGATGATGAGCAGCACGGCGCCGACGACGGCCAGCGTGATCCACCACGGCACCGATTCGATGCCGCGGCCGATCTGCACCACGAACACGAAGATGTTCTCGATGGGCAGCACGATAATGCCCAGCAGGAAGGGTGCCGCGAGTTTCCGGCTCGAGCCGACGAGAATGGCGACGAGCGCAATCGCGATCACGAGGATGGCCCGCCAGGTCTGGGGGTCGGTGAAAGTCGCGAGGATCGAGGCCAGGAACATCACGCCGAGCCCGGGGGCGAGCAGCGGCCACGAGCCGTGCCAGCGGGCGGGCCAGCTACTGAGCGTGCCGCGCTGGGTGTCAGCTGTATCCCGTTGCCTGCCGCGCATGGCGGCAACGCCGGCGAAGAGTAGGAAAAGGCCCAGGGGCAGCGAGAACCACTCGACTCGCAAGTCACGCGGACTCCAAGCCACGATCGCAGTGACGAACGCGAGCGTGAAGATGAACCAAACGGGAGGCAGGCTTGTCCGCCCGTTTCGCAGCCGCACCGCGACAATGACCATGGCGGCGAGGTAGGCGACCATGAGCGACCACATCAGCCAGATCGTGAACCAGTCTCGTTCGATGGCCGTCCAGGTAGCGAGCCCGACGTACAGGGCGGCGGGGGCATAAAGCCAGCGAGCAGACAGGCGACCGAAAGACCACCCTCGGATGCGCGCCGGTTGAGATATCTCGGCATGGGACAAGATGGCCCGCGCCGCTGCGGCAGCTGGCACGGCGCCGGCCAGGCCAATCCCGAGACACACCACGACCAACGGTATTCCTGCGATCTGGACCACGTCGGCACCGACGCCGAAGCGCACGCCCTGGATAGCCCCGGCAGCCCCGGCGATGATCGCGACCGCGTGGGTCGGCGTGCAGAGTGTGCGCAGCCGTTCGGCGCGAGGCGACACGCACCGGTCAAGCAGCAGGCCGAGCCCGAGCAGCACCCACGACGCGGCGACCAGCCCGAAGCCGCGCCATGCTGCACCGACGGTTTCACCTGCCTCCGACACCGCCAGTATCACCAAGGTCGGCACGACGGCGACGAGGAGCCCGCCGGTGTACAGCGGCACGCCTTGTGCGCCGCGCGCGGTGAGGAGCAGGCCGATGGTCGTGGCTGCGAGGCTCGGCGGGAGCAGGTATGGCTCGAGCAGGCCGATACCGATCAGAGCCCACACACACCACAAGGCTCCCGTGAGGCAGGCAGCCGCGGTCCACCATCCGTAGCGGCGCTTCGCCCAGAACGATGTCGCCGCTGCGCCGAGGGCGAGGATGACGAGCACGAGGAATGTCGTCGGCAAGCCAGCCGCCACCCGGATGAGCGCGAGCCCGACGGCGATTACGCCGGTGAGCATGGCAGACACCTCGAGGGCGATCCGCGCGACCGTGGCGTCCGGTTCGCCGATGCCGCGTCGCTTGAGGGCCGAGCGAATCACCCCAGTGCTCGGGAGCGCGAGAGCGACGATCGCTGCGATGACCGGCAGCGTCACGGGTGAGGCGCTGCCCACAAGCACCTGGGCGCCGAGGCATACGACGACGACGGCCAGGGACGGGATGAGCAGGCCCGCGGCAATCGCGCGCAGCACGATGCCGAGTCCGGGCCGGCGGGAAACGAGGAGGGTCATCGCAAGCAGGAACATGATGCCGGTTGAGAGAGCGGTCCAGCCACTGCGCTCGAAGACCACCTGGATCACGCCGATCACAAAGGGCACGGATGTCACGACCAGGATCGAGTACCAGGCTGCGGGTTTTACTTGCGGAAGGGCGGTCGCGACGATTGCGCCGATCAGCCCGATCGACGTGGTGAGGCACAGGAGCGCGATCGTGCCGATGCCGAGCTGTCCGAGCGCTGTCGCCACGACCACGAGGGCGTAGGCGTAGCCGACAGCGACGTGGAGAAAACGAGTCCCGGCGGGCACGGGTCGCGCGAGCGCGATGATGGCCGTGACGACTGCGATGCCCGCCCACGCCGCGAGGCGAACGTCGGTCCACGAGATGATGCCGGCGAGAAGGACCGCCACATGAGCCGCGAGGATCAGGGGAAGGCGAAAGCGGAGCGAAGCCGCCCGGATGCCCGGGACGAGAACGAGCGCGGCGCTCGTGGCCACCGCGAGCCCAAGGGCGATCGCGATTTGAGCCCAGGGCAAGAGGCCAGGGCACAGACGACCACGAGCCCTGAGAGCGCCGCCAGCCAGATAGCGAGCGCTGCGCCCCCGTTCGCGAGGGGCGCCTGGGCGATGTCCCGGTGCAGGGTGATTGCGGCGAAGACCCCGAAGCCAATGGCACCGGCGGCGAGGCCGAGCACGACCGCGAGCACGCCGCCTGTGTCAATCACTGAGGCGACGAGATCGGAGCCGTTGAAGGAACCAAGCACCTTCGCGGCGCCGATCAGCAGCGCCACGAGCACCGTCGCCAGGACACTGACCACGGCCATCCCGAACGCGCCGCCGGTGAACCGTCGCCGCTCGATCGTCGCCGGGGTCGGGGCCAGGGCGCCGAGGACGATGAGTCCTGCGGCGCCCGCGACAGCGATGAAGGCGAAGTACCACTGCTCGGCGCCATAGGCCCCGAGGTCGAGGGCGAATGGCAGCCCGGTGAATGCGGCGACGCCGGCAGCCCCGGCGACGAAGCTCCAGAGACCGCGTGCGAGATAGCGGCTGGCGAGGCCGGCGAGCACCGCAATCGCGGCAAGGATGGCGCAGATCCCGAGCCAGTATCCCGTGGTGCTGTCGGCCTCGATCAGTCTCGCCTGAGCGAGCACGATTGCGACGGCGACCACCTGCACCACCGTCAGCGTCACCTGTTCCGCCCGGAGGCGCCCGTCGAATCTGCGTGCCGTGGCGCGGACGAGTGCGACGAGTGCGAGAGCGACGAATGCGGTGCCGAGGTGTCCGATGACCGCCGACAACACGGTGCCGCCCGCGTACCCGAGCATCGAAGGCACCACGGAAAGGCCGAGCAGGGAGATCCAGAGCCAGGTCCGGATGCGCGCCACCCGCGACAGTGCCACCATGACCGAGCCGCTGGCGAGTGTGCCGACCGCAGTGAACACCCACGGGCTGAGGCCGCTCACGGTCAGTTCGGAAAGCGCGTACACGTCGAGGGCGACGAACAGCATTCCAAGCGCACCGACGGCCTCCGCTGAGAACTGCAGCCTGCGCCGCGCGAGCAGCCAGGCGCCGCCCAGGAACAAGAGTGTGATGAGGCCGACGATCACGCTGCGCAGCGCACGATCGCTGAGGTCGGGGTTGAAGAAGGTGAAGACGATCGCCGAGATCGCGAACAGCCCGGCACCCGCTACCGCCAGCACCGACTGAACTGTGGCGCTCGAGCGCGGATCAGCGGCAGCTGGGCTGGCTGCGGCGGGCGCAGCGAGGGCGGCAGATGCTGGCGGAGTCGCCGCCGGCGACGGTTCGGTTGCACTGGCTCCAGACGGCTCGGCGAGCAAGCGCGGCACACGCTCGAGCACCGCCTGCCGCGCTCGCAGGGCGGTGGCCGCGTCCCGGGAGGCGCTCCAGAGTTCGAGGCCGATTCTCCCGTTGAGGTCGGCGCCGCAGTTGCGGCAGCGCCTGTTCTGCAGGGCATCGACCCCGCAGGACGGGCAGGACGCATCGTCCAGAAGACGCGCGACGGCGATGTCGCTCCACTGGCTCATCGGGGCAGGCGTGCTCACGAGGCTTCCGCCGCATCGCTCGTTCGCGCCGGGTTGTGCGGATCCGAGGCATCTGGCCCCGAGTCGTCCGGCACCCAGATGAGGATGTCGCCGGGCTGGCACTCGAGTACGCGGCAGATCGCGTCGAGGGTCGAGAAGCGCACCGCTTTGGCCCGGCCGTTCTTGAGCACAGATACGTTCACCGGCGTGATGTCAATCGCGGCCGCGAAGTCAGCGACGGACATCTTCTTCTTGGCGAGTTCGACGTCGAGGTTGATGACGATGGGCATCAGACCACCTCCGACAGGTCCTGCTGCAGTTGTCGCGCGTTTCGCAGGAGTCCCCGGAGCACCAGGATCAGCAGAGCGAGTCCTGCGCCGACGACGACGCCGAGTGCGCACAGCAGCATCACCGATGGGGAGGCGACATTCGCCGATGCGAGGGTGGCCATCGACACCCCGATGAGGAGGGTCGCTAGGACCATGGCGCAGAGGATGACGTCGACCCATAAGAACGCGTTGTCGCTGAAGATGACGGACGTGCGCACCATTGACAGGAGCCGCCACACGCACACGAGCACGACCTGCACGCAGAGCAGGAAGAGCACGGCAACGATGATGCCCGGCGTCTGGAGATAGCCGAGGTCTGCGTAGGTCTCGGCGGACTGCCGTGCCACACCGGGGACCATGAATAGCTGGCAGGCCAGGAGAAGGACGATCATCGCGACGATGAGGGCCTTCAACGAGACGATGGTTGCCTTGTGCATGTGAGTCCTATCGATAATCGGTGCTCTGCTATCGACAAACGATACATCCTGCCTGCGCTGAATGGAAGCCACGGCACCCTGCGGCTTAACCGCAACGCGAGAAGGCGTAACCGTCGACGCCGTGGAGGTGTCCCGGTGAGGGTTCCGCAAAAGAGTTCGGGAGTGCAGAGGGGTGACACTGAACCCAGCAGCATCAGCGCAGGGGGAAAGTTGACGAATCACGACGTACTTATGCGCCTGAGGCGGGACAAGAGAACCCAGGGTGATTCCAACCGTAAGCACGGAATCGTGCGCTTCTTCCGAGACCGTTTCGTCATATTCTTTGTTGCCCTGCTCATATCGTTCCTGATCAAAACATTCCTCATTCGCTCTTTCTATATCCCTTCGGGATCGATGGAAAACACCCTGCAAGTCAAAGACCGAATCATGGTCAACGAACTCGTCCCCGACCTCATCCCCATCGCCCGTGGCGATGTTGTTGTGTTCACAGACCCCGGTGGATGGCTAAGCGCAACCGAACACGGCACTGTCCAGCCGGGCAATCCTGTAGCCGATGGCATCCGATGGTTTTTTTCCGAGGTGGGCCTGGGCGCGCAAGAAACGAACGACCATCTCATCAAACGCGTCATCGGCCTGCCCGGCGACAAAGTCGCCTGCTGCGACGCCACCGGCCACATCACCGTCAACGATGCGCCTCTCAGCGAGCCTTACCTCAAAGCATCTTCCGGGACGACGCGTTCTCCTGAGAAGTACTTCACCGTGACAGTCCCCGCAGTTTCTCTATGGGTCGAGGGCGACAACCGCGACAACTCGGCGGATAGCAGGCTCCACACCACCACGCCCAGCAAGGGTTTCGTGCCCATTACCAATGTCGTCGGCCGGGCGTTCGTGATCACCTGGCCCGTCGGTCACTGGTCCTGGCTCGACAACTACCCGAACACCTTCCGAGAGACTGGCCAGGACCGATGATGCACACGACTCAGGGTTTCGTCCCATGACCGAGAGGGATTCCCGATAGCCGTTCCCAAACGCCACTCCCCCGAGATGTCGAAAATTCGGCGGGTTGGCGCCGATTCTGCGTCCATGGACGTCCGCCTTACGGATGCTCGCAGTTCGCGTTGAGCCAGTCGATCGCGCCGGCCCAGGTCGGATCCTCGCCAAGGGCCGCGGCGCCTGTTTGCTGGTCGGGGTCGATACCGTCTGGATAGGTGAGCCCAGTGCGGTCCGCCATGCGGGCTACCGTCAGCACGATAACTGCGCCGTCGGACATCGTCTTTAACGTGTTCCCGGTCGCGAAACCCGCGGTCGTCGTTTCTCCGAAAGTGCGCACGCCCGATTGACCCCGGAATGCCAGGAGTGTCGACTCGCCTGCGCTGGCGGTTTCAGGACCCTGCAGGACGGCGATGTTCCGACCGGCTTGCGATGAGCCGGTCACGGGTGACGTGGCAAGCGTTTCGGTTGATCCGTCCGATTCGTATGTTACGGCGGAGCCATCTATGCGCACGACTTCCGACTTGCCATTCCGGCGGATGAACGACAACACGGTGCCCTGGGAGAGCAATGGCGTCACAGCCCCGAGCATGGGGAAGGAATTGCCGCCCCCATTGCCGCGCAGGTCCACGATCCACCCGCACCGTGCCCGCGTTTCTGCGTCTGAAATCCCCCGCGCACCAGCGTCGATGTAGGACTGGCCTTCTCTCGTGTCGCTGCTACTGAACCAGGGAACATCGATCGCAGCGATGCTACCCGTGGCAAAGCTGACGACTGGCCGGTTCTCGCCCGTCGGCGGCAACTGGACCGAGCCCAACTGGCCTGGGGGCAGGACGAAGCGACTATGCGCTCTTCCTCCGGCGGCCGACACTGCCCGCATCAGTGGACTGTGGGTTTCCGCGATGGTCTCTGCGGAGGACGCGCTCACCGATGCGAGAGCTCGAGCTTCTTTCCACTTCCTGCGAGTGGCGTAGAGGCCGTTTTCATCCATAAAGTCGAGGGCAGACTCCACGTATTCGCGCACCGCGGGATTTCCCGAAGGCGGAGGTTTGCCTGGCACGGCCGACACGCAACCTGTCACAGGAACAGTCAGGCCGAAGGCCAGTGCGACTAGAACGAGAGAGCGGAGACCAGAGCATCTACTGGCAGCCATGGCACGTCTCCCCAATATAAAGCCCGCTCGCCATGGAGCGACTTGTCCTGTTCTGCCGCAAGCATAGGGGGCACCTACTTGCGCCGCGTCCTAAAACACCTCGACTCGGCTACCCGCTGACCGTTCCCCACTAGGAGCCTCTGGCGGGGGTGCTCCCAGGTCACCGCGAGCGGAACACGATTCGCGGAAATCAAGCTCTCGACAGCCCCCATCCTCCGGCGTCGGTTTCACCGGGCTTCGCATCGCCCGCACCGCAGCAATCGGCGCAGGGCTTTATTATGTTTGGCCGTCGTGCGCTCGGCCACCGCACCACCGCCGTCTAGAAGTCAGTCACTTTCTTGGCATGCCACGCACACCTTGCGGGAATACGATCTTTCTATCGGGCTTCCCGTCACGTCGGCAGCCCGCGACGCACCGCCTCACAGCAGCGTCGAAGCATCGCTGCACCACAGATTGACGCTGCTGCGATGCGGCGGCTGATCGTTAAATTGTGACCCCGACGACACCGTTTCTCATCCAGCTAAAGCACACAGGGAGCATCAATGGGCACTGACGACCAGACCAACACATGCAGTTTCCACATGAGCGGTGCGCTGCCAGCAGGTGGCGACCACCTCGGTGGCACCTTCGGTCAGTCGCCGACCCTGGACAGTTGGTACCCGCAGCGTCTCCGGGTTGAGCTTCTCCACCGGAATGGCGTAGACGCCGACCCGCTCGGCGCGGACTTCGACTACGCGGCGGCTTTCGCCACGATCGACCTCACGACGCTCAAGTCGGACATCAAGCGACTGCTCACCACATCGGTCGACTGGTGGCCGGCGGACTACGGCAACTACGGTCCACAGATGATCCGAATGGCGTGGCATGCCGCCGGCACGTACCGAATTGCCGACGGCCGTGGCGGAGCGGGCACCGCGATGCAGCGGTTCGCACCAATCGGAAGCTGGTGGGACAACGGCAACACCGACAAATCACGACGACTCCTACAGCCGATCAAGCACCAGTACGGCAACGCTCTGTCGTGGGCCGACCTGATGGTCTTGACCGGCAACTGCTCCCTCGAGTTGATGGGCCTGCCGACGTACGGCTTCGGTGGTGGACGACTCGATGCGTGGGAACCGGACGACGGCACCTGGTGGGGCCCGGAGGTCTGGAACCCGCACGCGGTCGCGAGCCCTGACGAGATGGTGAGCCGCGACGAACGCTGGCATGGTCAGAACGGCGACGCGGACTACGACCTGCAGAGCCCCCTGGCCGCGTCGCACCAGGCGCTCATTTACGTCAACCCTGAGGGGCCCTATTCGAACGGCGACCCGCTGGGCTCAGCACGCGACATTCGCATCACGTTCACGCGGATGGCGATGAACGACGAGGAAACGGTGGCATTGATCGCCGGTGGCCACGCGTTCGGTAAGAGCCACGGCCAGGTACCCGCATCCGACATCGGACCGTCACCCGAGAAAGCCCCGATCGAGTCGATGGGGCTCGGTTGGCACAACCCGGTGGGTACCGGCAGTGCCGAGCACACTTCGACCAACGGCATCGAGGGCAGCTGGACTCCGAACCCGACACAGTGGGACAACACCTACCTCGAGAACCTGTTCGCGTACGACTACGAGCAGACGAAAAGCCCGGCCGGCGCGCTGCAGTGGACACCGACTGACCCGGAGGCGCCGAAGACTCCGGACGCCCACGTACCCGGTCAGATGAACCCGCTCATGATGATGACCTCGGACATCGCACTCAAGGTCGACCCGGAGTATCGGGCCATATGCGAGCGTTTCCTGGCCGACTTCGATCTGTTCACCCTTGCGTTCTCGAAGGCCTGGTACAAGCTCACGCACCGCGACATGGGGCCGAAGCACCGGTACCTCGGCCCGGAGGTCACCATCGCCGACGACCTGCTCTGGCAGGACCCGCTCCCGGACGCAGCAGGATCCTCACTCGACGAGGCCGACGTGGCAGCGCTCAAGGAAGCCGTCCTCGCGACCGGGCTGTCCGTGTCCGACCTCGTCTACACGGCGTTCTCCGCCGCCTCGACCTACCGCGACAGCGACAAGCGCGGAGGGGCGAACGGTGCCCGCCTGGCCTTGTCGCCGCAGAAAGACTGGGCGGTCAACCGACGCACCGTCCCAGTCATCGACGCGCTGCGGAACGTGCAGGCGGCTTTCACGGCGACGTCGGACGGACGGAAGGTATCTCTCGCCGACCTCATCGTCCTCGCCGGCAGCGCCGCCGTGGAGCAGGCGGCACGGGCAGCAGGATCTGACGCCAGCGTGCCGTTTACGCCAGGCCGTGTCGACACGACGCAGGAGTTGACCGACATCGAGATGTTCGAGTGGCTGCGACCCATTGCGGACGGGTTCCGCAACTTCGTGTCGGAGCGCTTCGAAGAGTTTGCTCCGGGCGTCGCGCCCGAGGCGGCATTCCTCGACAAGGCGAACCTGTTCACTCTCACCGCACCGGAGTGGACCGTCCTGCACGCCGGGCTCCGCGTGCTCGGCAGCAACTGGGACGGGTCCGACGTGGGTGTGCTCACGGATCACGTCGGAGCCCTGACGACCGACTTCCTCGTGAATCTGACCGACACCGACCTCATCTGGACGAAGGACGACGAGACCGCGATGACCTTCACTGGTCGGGTTCAGGCGACCGGCGAGGCTCGCTGGAGGGCATCCCGGAATGACCTGGTATTCGGCTCGAACGCGCAACTGCGGTCGATCGCCGACGCCTACGCGGGCAGCGACGGGCAAGAGCGGTTCGTCCGCGAATTCATCCGCGTCTGGTCGAAGGTCATGATGCTCGACCGCTACGACGTCAAGGGCCACAAGCGTTACGGGGCGATGGCCGCCTGACCCCGGAGGTCGCGTCCCGACGAGCTGACGGCGTGGAGGCACGGCGCGGTCACGCGCTGAGCCTCCAAGCCGTCGAGGCCTTGACCGAACGACGCTTGAGGCCGCGAGCCGAACGTTGCACGGATTGATCAGGCTGGGGACGGCCAAGGAACCTCCGCGGGCAGCACGTGGTCGACCACACTCGCACCTCGACGGCCTGCGAGGGTGGACGGGCCGCTATGCCCTGGAAGCCGTTGCCCCCACTCGTAGAGACGCCGGCCGGATTTGCTTTGGCCTCGAATCGCGAGAGGGTGCCGCTGATGTTCTCTGTGGCGGCTCGTAAGGCCTGAGCCTTCCGGGGTCATGTCCGCTGAGGAATGCGCGTAACCGGTAGAGGTTCCCCAACGCCACTCCCCCCGTTACTTCGGAGCTTCGGCGAATTGGCGCTGAATCTGTGCCCGTAGACGTCCGGTGTACGTGACGTCGCACGGAATCTCTGCCGCTGGGATCATCATTGGTGTGTCCAACTACAGCACGAACTGCATAGGCGAGCCGGGAGACAGCGGACGTGTTTGCAGCGCGACAGTTCTCCACGCGCCGGTGACAGAGCTGATGGCAAACGGCTACGGACTCAACTTCGTCCCCTAGTTCGATCTCGGGCGAAGCATGTCGGCGAGGTGTGACCTTGGCGGAAATATCCGTCGAGGTCACACCCACGCAAAAGTGATCCTATGCGCGCCGACTTAGAAGACTCGAAGCGCGGTCAAGCCCCTGTAACGATCGCCTCTCGTTTCCGTGAGGGGGCATTCTTCGCCCGTACATTGTGACCATGCGTCAGAAGCGACGGTGGCTGATCGTGATCGCGATTGCCGTAGCAGCCGGCATGTGTGGGTGCACGACTGAGCCGTCGACGGATATTCCGGCGGGCGTCGCAACGACCGCGTACCCTGGCGAGCCAACACCTCGGCCGAGTGGTCTGGTCGACCCATCTGCGGGCTACGCAACAGTCGTCGATGGGCGGCTGGCGATTGTCCTGTTGGGCAGCTCAAGCTGTCCGCCCCACGCGGACTCAGCGGATCTAGAGACGATGACGTTCGGGTTTTCGGTCGATACCGAAGGCCCCTGCACGGCAGATTCTGCCCCAACGACATTCGAGTTCGACGTGCCATCAACCGAGAATTTGACGACGTTCATCACGATAAATCTCACGGCCGGCGACACCTCCAGCTCTCAGCTGCCGGTACTGCGGTAAGCGTCCGTCTATCGGACACCCGGAAGATCTAGGTCCAGCACATACGTCTGCGACGGACGTCCCAACAGAGAATGCGGGTATGGCTCTCCCAGCGGTCGCCAGCCGTTCTTCTCGTAGAGGTGCACGGCACCGTGATGATCGGCAAGAACGTGAAGGACAGAGCGCTCATGGCCATGCCCAGCAAGCTCGACTGTTGCTCCAGTAAGAAGTGCGCCGCCGAGCCCGCGCCCCTGAGCGCCAGGAGCGACAGCGAGCAGACCGATGACAGGCGAGTCGGGCGGATCACTGGCCAGACCCGAACCCGGTTTAGTGGCGAGTACAAACCCGATGAGCCCAGCGACTGCATCCTCGGCCACGATCCAACATTCTGAATTGTCGAACTTGAGTCGAGCTCGCTCGGCTACTCCATCGACCGCTTCACCATCCCGAGCAACGCACGCCGCGACCCAAAGCGAAACGCAAGCCGCCGCATCCTCTGCAGTGCCACTTCGGAACACGAAATCGTTCTCCCCCCACGGATTCTCCGTGTATCGAGTTTCCCACCCGCTTCGATGAACGTTCGGCTGCGCGACGGCACGCTGTGGGGCCCCAAAAGCTCAATGTCCTCTAATCCGCTAGCGGGATCTCCTCCAGGGTTCGCCACTCGTATTGCCGCTTGTCACGGTGGAGCTCAATGAGTGCGAGAACCGGCGAGACCCCGGCCGCGACCCGCCCCGACTTCTGCTCCAGGGTTTGTCTGACTCCTTGTCCGTCCGCGTCAGCGTTGACGTAGGCCATCGTCACGTGTGGGACAAACGGAAAGCGGGCATCCTCAGGTGGAGCCGCTGCTCCCAAGGAGCCAGTCACTGCGCGGCGGAGCGTTGCCCTCAGCCTCGAAAGGGATTCGGTCGGTTCGACGATGAGCGAGACCGCCTCCCGCAGAACAACTGGTTTCTGGAAGGTGAGTGAGATCGGTGGCCCCCCAGCGATCTCGCCTCGAACCTGATCAATGACCGTGCGCACTTGCAGATCATTGACAGTCGTTGCATTCCCTACCCCGACGAGGGTTAGATGCAGCCATTCGATCGGTACAGGGTCCAGAAACGAGAAGCCGCTCAGGACCTCTTGATAGTCGAGGACGAGCCGCTGCAGCGCGGGCTCATGTTCAAAGGTGAGATGCCAGGTGTAGTAGCGAGTCCCTCTCTCCCAGCCGGAGCGCCACCACCAATGGTCTCGTAGATCGATTGCGCCTTCCCTGGCCTCGGCCGGCATGACGGTCCTTCCCCAAACTTCAGTCCCGAGTGACAGCGTATGCAACAGATCGGCCTGAATGCGCTGACGGTTCCCTCGCGGGCCCTGGACGCGATCATCAGCCGCTCCCCCACTTCGGGCAAAACGAGTGCCGGGAACCGTCCGGCTTGCGGAGCAATGAGCGCGGTCGACCTGGAGCCATGCGCGAGTTGTAGGGTGGTGCCGAACTCGCCCCGGGTTCGCCCACCCGGTGAGAGTGGGGAGCTTTACCGCAATCGTGGCCCAGCGAAGGAGTGGTCGTGGCCGGTCGGTTCGTGTATTGGATGAATGTCTCGCTCGATCTCTTCATCGAGCGCGAGGCGGGTGAGCACGGTGACATCGGAGGGCCGAGTTGGATCCGTCTTGGCGAGCCACTGCACCGCGAGTTCAACGCTCGCGCGCAGGCTCTGGCACTGATTGTTCAAGGCCGGAAGGTGTACGAGATGATGGATCCGTTCTGGCCGAACGCCCGCACGGACGAATCGCTTCCCGGCTTCCTGCGCGAATACGGCGAGATCTGGACGGACATCCCCAAGGTGCTCGTCTCGCGCACGCGCACGACGGCCGAACACAACACGCGCATCATCGGTGGCGACAACGACGCGATCGATCAGCTCGCCGTGCTGCGTCAGGAGACTGACGGAGACATCGGCATTGGCGGGGCGAACCTCGCCACTCAGCTGTTGCGGGCTCACCTGCTCGACGAGCTCTGGCTGTTCACGCACCCGGTCGTGCTCGGAGCCGGCCGACCCCTCTTCGATGCACTTGACCAGCCCGTCGAACTCGACCTCTTGGAACAGGGTTCGTTCGACCAAGGCGTGACGATGCACCGCTACTCGGTGCGTGGGGCGCGTTAGACCTTCCTCTTGCGTCGCTGTGCGCCTATCGCGGCGGATAGCGCCGCTGTGCAAGCATTCCGTATGAAGATCACCATGCGGCAGGCCACCTCCGCCGATCACTCCTGGCTTTTCGATCTCCACGAGAGCGCGCATCGCGCCCTCGTCGAACAGGCTTACGGGCCCTGGGATCATGAACAACAGATCGGATTCTTTGCGTCGCTGGTCAGCGAACACGACATCCAGATCCTAGAAGCCGACGGCAGGAGCGTTGGCGCTGTGTATCTCGGCACCAGGGATCAAGACACTTGGCTGGAACTGATCGAGGTGGCTCCCGCCGCGCAAAACCTGGGCGTCGGATCAGCGGCGCTTGGACTTGTCGCTGATCAGGCGGCGAGCCAAGGGCAAGGTACTTTGCTGCAGGTCCACCGGGTGAACCGAGACGCGAAGCGACTCTATGAGCGCGAAGGATTCACCCCCTTCGGAGAGACAGCGACACACTTTCTCCTGCGCCGCCCGTAGCGCTCGAAGGCTCCGACTTACGGGCGGTCAGTGGGTGCCTGAGGTCCGATCGGGTGCCGATAGACGTCAGCTGATCCCCAGTCGCTCGAAGACCAGCGTGGCCTGGATGCGGTCACCGCCCCCGAGGCCCTTACTGCCTGAGGCTGACGTCGTGATGGTGTGCAGTCGATAGCCGAGGGCGGCTTGCGCGTTGATGGACTGTTCTAGCTCGGTGAGATTGCCAGATCCGCTACCGAATAGTCTCTCCTTCAGCACCACCTGCAACACGACGTAGCTCTGCCCGTTTTGCGCTGGGCGTGGTCGACCTATCGCGACGGACTCCGACTTGATGTGGTCGATGAGCGCGGCGGGACTGTTCACCGGCGCCTCCTCTTGCCAGACATTCGTCCACTGCTCGCCGTCCCACCGTCGCTGGTGACCCGAACCGTCGTCGTACCAACCTGCTGCTGCGTTCGTCACCATTGCCTCGTTTCAGTCCGTCAGGTCGCGACGCGCCTGGACGTGCGCTACAACGTATCAGCCGGTATCGCTGGCGGCACCGATTGTCTCAGGCGTCGAGACCTAACCCATCCGCACCGGCTGAAGCAGCACGGACGGTTCTGCCGTGTAGGTGAAAGTCTCGATCTTGTCCCCCCAGCCGCGCGGAGTCGCAGCCGGAGCGGATGTCGAGGATCTCCTTCGTCGCTGAAACTTCGGTGAGCGCGCTACTGTCGCGTAATGGAGCAATTAGCCCGAATCCCCGACGAGGTTCTTCATTCGAAGTGGCGAGAGATAGCCCCGCTCATCGATGTTCTGGCCACCCGGATTGGAGAATCGGAGCCTTTCCCGGTTGCCACTGGCAGTGCCTTCACAGGTGACGATCGAGGAGCGGCTCCATATTCGGTGACGTACGTCGCCAACGCGTGCCTTTCCTCCGCGATTGACCACCTTCATGCTTTGAAGGCCCTTGTTTGGGACGCCCGGCTGCTGCACACGTGACCGCCGGCCACACTTGCGCGCAGCGCAATTGAGAACGCGGTAACGGGGTTGTGGGTGATCTCGCCCGCTAGTCGTAATGAGCGCATCAGTCGGAGTTTGCGCTGGTATGCACAGGATGCCCGCGATCAACACCGGGCTACAGCACATTTCAGCGCCGTAGACCTCGCCGGAAAACTTGAACGTCTGGGCGCCATCGCTGAAGTCAGGGGTATCTCGGCGAGCTCGGCGATCAGCAACTTCACGATCACGTCCGTCTTCACAGAGCTGAAGGCAGCTGGCCGCGAGGCGGCTGAGTTTGAGTGGCGTCTTGCGTCTGGCTTCGCTCACGGCCGGTCGTGGGCGAGCATGGGAGTTCTGGAGCGTGAAGAGCTTCCGTTGGGCGACGGCGACAACGTCGTCTTGCGACTGACGAATTCCGACCAGATGGCGTTGTATTTCGTTCTCAAGGCTCTGCACTCGATTGAACAACTGCTCCAGCGACGCGAATTCCTTGCCGGCCTTCGGACCCACGACGCCTCTGTCGGCTGAAGGTCGCGTCGTACTCCGCAGAAGGAGGCAGGTCGCTCTCGCGTACACGGGCCTAAACGAGCGCCCGCAGAGGTCGCATAAATGGGGATGAATGGCTTGCCGTAAGGGGTTCCACCTATGGGTGTCCATCTCGGCGCCGCCCTGCGGTGACGCCAACCAGCGATAGCGACGAGAAGGCTCATTCGAGCTTCTTGAGCATCTTCACCGAGGTTGTCTCGTAGCCGAGGGAATCGTAAAGTCCCCTGGCGCCGGTGTTGAATCCGAAGACGCTGAGGCCGAGAGAGTGCGCACCGTGGGAGCGTGCATATTCCTCGCCGAGCAGCATCGTTGTCCTCCCATGACCCTGGCCACGCTGGTCTGCGTTGATGAAAACGTCCCAGACCCACCACGCCCCCGGATCGGTGGTGACATCCTGCCCGATCCACAGATATCCCACTGCCGCGCCAACCTCGTTCATTACGTGAAAGACCTCATTGCCGGGGCTCTGAGTGCCCTCAGGGAATGAACGAGCCATGCTCTCGACCGCTATGCGCCGAGCTTCCTCGTGTGATCGCCCCTGGGCAAGTAAGTCACCGACGTACTCCGCGCAGCTTTGCTCAATCCATGTCGGGAAGTCGCTGGCGAGGATTCGCTGAAGGGTTACGGTCACCTCTCAATTCTTCCAGGCAGAGCCGTCGGGTTTCACCGACGCATTCCGACGGCAGGGCGGGGACGGGCCGGAGGGCATGAACTATTGGATGAGACCCTGGCCTAGATGTTGTTCCCACTGACGTTGTGAGCACGGTTGATGGGTGATTTGCCGCCGATGCCGGTATGGGGTCTGTGGTGATTGTAGCTATGGATCCAGTCTTGGTAGGTGGCTGCTC
>NZ_SOFA01000020.1:0-24032 GCF_004402835.1 Cryobacterium sp. Sr3
CCCGAGCAGCCACCTACCAAGACTGGATCCATAGCTACAATCACCACAGACCCCATACCGGCATCGGCGGCAAATCACCCATCAACCGTGCTCACAACGTCAGTGGGAACAACAGCTAGACCGCCAGGTGCAGCGCGGCCGGCGCGGCGCGGTGGGCGATCGCCACCTCGATCAGCTCATCAATCAACTGCGGGTAGGTGAAGCCACTGGCCAGCCAGCAGCTCGGGAACATCGAGATGGGGGTGAACCCGGGCATGGTGTTGATCTCGTTGATGACCCAGCCGTCATCGGTGAGGAAGAAGTCCACCCGCGCCAGGCCGGCGCCATCGATCGCGTCGAACGCGCGGATGGCCAGGGCCTGCATCTGGGCGAGTTCCTCGGAGGTGAGGTCGGCCGGGCAGACCAGGTCGATGCCGGACGCACCGAGGTACTTGGCGGCGAAGTCGTAGAAGTCCCGCCCGGTGACCCGCACCTCGCCGGCGACGGATGCCCGCGTCGGCTCCCCAGGACGCCCCTGCAGCACCGCGATCTCGAGTTCGCGTCCGCGCAGCCCGGCCTCGATCAGAACCTTGCTGTCCTCGAGCAGAGCAACCCGCATCGCCTCGGCGAGCTGGTCCAGGGTCGACACCCGACTCACGCCCACGCTCGACCCTGCACGAGCCGGCTTCACGAACACGGGCAGCCCGAGCTCCTCGGCCGCCGCGAACGCCATCCCGGGAGCCTCGGCCCAATCGCCGGCGGTGATGGTACGCCACGGGGCGACCGGGAGGGCAGCCTGCTGGAAGACGGTCTTGGTGAAGTGCTTGTCCATTCCGAGCGCCGACGCGAGCACGCCTGAGCCCACGTAGGGCAGCCCGACGAGTTCGAGTAGCCCCTGCACAGTGCCGTCCTCGCCGAACGGGCCGTGCAGGATCGGGAAGACCAGGTCGACGTTACCGAGCGAACGATAGCCGGCGCCGTCACTGACGGTCAGCTGGCGGCTGAGGCTGCTCTCCGGCCACCGGATGCGGGTGCCGTTGTCGAAGACCTCCGGCAGTTCGTCCGCGTCCAATGTGAACCGGGCCGGGTCATCCGCTTCGAGCACGAAGGCTCCGTCACGGGTGATGCCGACCGGAATGACGTGGTAGCGATCGCGGTCAATCGCCGCCAGGACGCCGCCCGCTGTGGCGCAACTGATCGAATGTTCGCTTGACCGACCCCCAAAGAGCAGCGCCACCGTGAGCTTGTTCGTCATCAATCGTCCTTTCGCCCTGCGGCTCCGCTGAGTCCGTGGTCAAGTGCGGGGCGAGATCCCGCGGTTTCAGAGTACCGGCCAGCACCTGGCGGACCTGCTCAACGATGGGCATGTCCACCCCCTTGGCGCGGGCGAGATCGAGAATGGGGCCGACGGACGCAAGACCCTCGGTGGTCTGCTGCATCTGCTTGACGACGTCGTTGATGCCGTAGCCCTGGCCGAGGAGCCGGCCGGCGGTGTTGTTGCGCGACAGCGGCGACTGGCAGGTCGCGATCAGGTCGCCCAGGCCGGCCAGGCCAGCCAGCGTTTCCGGATGCGCGCCGTAGGCCACCGCGAAATCGGTCATCTCCACGAGACCGCGGGTGATGATCGACGCCTTCGTGTTCTCCCCGTAGCCGACGCCGTCGACGATGCCGATGGCCACGGCGATGAGGTTCTTCAGCACGCCGCCGAATTCGGTGCCGATGACATCCGTGTTGACGTAGGAGCGGAAGTAGCGGTTGCGGGCCAGCATGGCAACGGCCTGCGCGGTCTCGAGGCTGTTCGAGGAGACCACGGCCGCCGTCGGCTGTTCCTTGGCGATTTCCAGGGCCAGGTTGGGTCCGGAGATCGCCGCGATCAGGTCGGGGTTGATCGGCAGGATCTCGGCGATGATCTGACTCATGCGCAGGCCGGACCCGCGCTCGACGCCCTTCATCAACGACACCACGATGGCGCCGGGAGCCAGGAACGGCTCGGCCAGGATCAGGTTCTCGCGCAGCGACTGGCTCGGCACCGATACGAACACCTGCTCGGCGCCGGCGAGGGCCAGGTCGAGCCTCGCGGTGGCCCGCAGGCCCTCCGGCAGGTTGATGCCGGGCAGGTAGTCGCTGTTGCGCCGGGCCTCGGTGATCTCGCGGGCGAGCTCGGGACGGCGGGCCCACAGCACGACGTCGGCCCCGCCGTCGGCCAGGATCTTGGCGAACGTGGTGCCCCAGCTGCCGGCACCGAGAACGGCCACCCGTTTGCCTGGCTGAACCTTAGGCTTCAAAACGGCCGGTCTCTTTCTGATCGTGCTCGGTCGGGTTCCAGCGCTTGGACGGCGCCGTCTCACCCCGAAGATCTTCGAGCAACTGGGTGATGGCGGCCATGACGAGCGTGGTGGCCTCGTTGAGCGTCGCCGGGTCGAGGTTGCGGCCCCGGAACTGCGCCAGGTCGAGCGGGTCACCGATCTTGACCAGCACGGTCTTGCGCGGGAATAGGTTCAGCCGCTTCGAGTAGCGCGGCATGATCGCCTGCGCTCCCCAGTGGGCCACCGGCACGATCGGGATACCCTGCTCGAGAGCGATCCGCACAGCGCCGGTCTTGCCACGCATCGGCCACAGCGCGGGGTCCCGGGTCAGCGACCCCTCCGGGTAGACGACGACCATCTGGCCACGTTCGACCAGTCGCTCGGCCGCCTTCACGGGCTCGCTGCCGCGCACGCTGCCGCCGCGCTGCACCGGGATCTGTCCCGACTTGTGCAGCAGCCACCCGATCACCGGGATTTTGAAGACGGATGCCTTCGCCATGAACCGGGGCGCGCGCCCCATATTCCAGCTCATTACCCCCATCAGAAGCGGGTCGATCTCGCTGAAGTGGTTGGGCGCCATCACGAACGCCCCCGAACGGGGGAACTTCGCGGCGTCGGTGACCTTGTACCGCACGGCGAGATTGATCACCGGAAGGATCATCATCGCCAGCACCCAGAACACGGATGGCCGCCGGGTCTCCGAACGCTCCCGCCCGGGGTTCACGACGTCACGGGAGATGTGGGTCTGGGGCGTTGGATCGGACACGGACGCTGGATCGGATGCTGGCACAGCCCCATTATCCTTCGAGATCGAAGTCAGCCCCCAACAGTTGAAGCTTGGTGATGAAGTTCTCATAGCCGCGGCTGATGATTCCGACGTTGCTGACGGTGGAGGTTCCCTTCGCGGTCAGCGCCGCGATCAGGTGGCTGAAGCCGCCGCGCAAATCGGGAACCTCGATGTCGGCGCCGGTCAGTTTCGTCGGCCCGGTGATCACGGCCGAATGGTTGAAGTTGCGCTGGCCGAACCGGCAGGGGTGCCCGCCGAGGCATTCCCGGTGGATTTGGATGGTGGCGCCCATCTCGACGAGAGCGTCCACGAAGCCGAAGCGCTGCTCGTAGACGGTCTCGTGCACGATCGAGACGCCGTGCGCGTGGGTCAAGGCGATCACGAGCGGCTGCTGCCAATCCGTCATGAAGCCGGGGTGCACATCCGTCTCGATGATGACGGGCTTGAGGTCGCCGCCCGGGTGGTAAAAACGGATGCCGTCGTCTTCGATGTCAAACGCCCCGCCGACCTTGCGGAACACGTTCAGGAACGTCAACATCTCGGGCTGGCGTGCGCCGCCGACGAAGATGTCGCCGTCGGTGGCCAGGGCCGCTGCCGCCCAGCTGGCCGCCTCGTTCCGGTCGAACAGGGCGCGGTGGTTGTAGCCCTCGAGGCGCTCGACGCCCTCGATCCGGATCACCCGGTCGGTGTCGACCGTGATGATGGCGCCCATCTTCTGCAGGATGTTGATGAGATCCATGATCTCGGGCTCGATCGCCGCGCCCTTGAGCTCGGTGATGCCCTCCGCGCGCACGGCTGTCAGGAGCACCTGCTCGGTCGCGCCGACGCTCGGGTAGGGCAGGGATACCTTGGTGCCCTTGAGCCCGTTGGGCGCGGACATCCGGATGCCGTTGGGCTGCTTCTCGACGACGGCGCCGAACTTGCGCAGCACGTCCAGGTGGTAGTCGATCGGGCGGTCGCCGATGCGGCAGCCGCCCAGATCGGGGATAAACGCCTCCCCGAGGCGGTGCAGCAGAGGGCCGCAGAACAGGATCGGGATGCGCGAGGAACCGGCGTACGCGTCGATCGCCGCGAAATGCGCGCTCTCGACGTCGACCGGGTCGAGCAGCAGTTCGCCGGGCTCGGCGCCGTCGGTGACCTTGACGCCGTGCACTTCGAGCAGCTGGCGCACGATGCGCACGTCGCTGATGTTCGGCACGTTTTTGAGCGTGCTGGGACTCTCACCGAGAAGGGCCGCGACCATGGCCTTGGTGACCAGGTTCTTCGCGCCTTTCAGTTCGATCCGGCCGACCAGGGGGATGCCGCCGCGGATGGTGATCCGGTCGCCCTGCAGCCCGACGGCCGCGCCCCAGTTCTGGGCGTTCTCGCGGTTCTGCGCGTCCGACCGGTTCTGGTCGTCTTCACGGTCCTGGGTGTTTTCGCTGATGATGCTCACAAACGTACCTGCCTTGCGGGGAGAGTGCGGGGCCGCCATGGCTCCCGGTGGGATTCGAATTCTGCGATCCGCGCTTCATCGCGCAGGGTGAGTCCGATGTCGTCGAGGCCCTCGAGGAGGCGCCACCGGGTATAGTCATCGATCTCGAACGGAACGGTGAGGCCGCCCACGCGGGCGGTCCTCGACACGAGGTCGACCGTCAGTTCGACTCCGGGACAGGCCTCGATGATGTCCCACAGGCGCTGGGCGTCGGCCTCGGAGATCTGGCCGGCGAGCAGACCCTGCTTGCCGGAGTTGCCGCGGAAGATGTCGCCGAAGCGGGGGCTGAGGACCACGTCGAAGCCGTAGTCGCGTAGCGCCCAGACGGCGTGCTCCCGCGAGGAGCCGGTGCCGAAGTCGGCGCCGGCCACGAGCACGCGGGCACCCTCGTAGGCCGGATTGTTGAGTACGAAGTCGGGGTCGGCGCGCCAGCGGGCGAAGAGGGCGTCTTCGAAGCCGGTCTTGGTGACGCGCTTGAGGTAGACGGCGGGGATGATCTGGTCGGTGTCGACGTTGGAGCGGCGCAGTGGAAGCGCGATGCCCGTGACGGTTGTGAACTTTTCCATTACTTACTCGTCTCCATCCTGGACCAGGTCCCACGGGCTCGAAAGCGTACCGCGGATGGCGGTCGCCGCCGCGACCAGCGGGGAGACGAGGTGCGTGCGCCCGCCCTTGCCCTGACGGCCCTCGAAATTGCGGTTGCTCGTGGAAGCGCACCGCTCGCCGGGAGCGAGCTGGTCGGGGTTCATGCCGAGGCACATCGAACAGCCGGCGAACCGCCATTCGGCGCCGAAGTCGGTGAAGATCTTATCGAGGCCCTCCGCCTCGGCCTCGATGCGCACCCGCGCAGAACCGGGCACCACCAGCATCCGCACGCCGGGGGCCAGGCTATGGCCCTGGATGATGTTGGCGGCGGCGCGCAGGTCCTCGACCCGACTGTTGGTGCAGGAGCCGAGGAAGACGGTGTCTACCCGGATCTCCTTCATCGGGGTGCCAGCCGCCAGGTCCATGTACTCGAGGGCGCGTTCGGCGGCCGAGCGCTCGTTGGCGTCGATGATTCCGGACGGGTCCGGCACGGTATCGCTCAGGGACACGCCCTGCCCGGGGTTGGTGCCCCAGGTCACGAAGGGTTCGAGAGTGTCGGCGTCGAGCAGCACCTCGGCGTCGAACACAGCGCCGTCGTCGGTGGCGAGGGTGTCCCAGTAGCCGACCGCGTCGAGCCAATCCTGGCCTTCCGGGGCGTGTGCGCGACCCTGAAGGTAGTCGTAGGTGATCGCATCCGGGGCCACCATGCCCGCGCGGGCGCCGGCCTCGATCGACATGTTGCAGATGGTCATGCGACCCTCCATGGAGAGGGCGCGGATGGCGCTGCCGCGGTATTCGAGCACGTAGCCCTGGCCACCGCCGGTGCCGATCTTCGCGATCACGGCGAGGATGATGTCCTTGGCCGTCACGCCGGGGCGGAGAGTGCCGTCGACGGTGATCGCCATGGTCTTGAAGGGTGTCAGAGGCAGAGTCTGGGTGGCCATCACGTGCTCTACCTCGCTTGTGCCGATGCCGAGCGCCATGGCCCCGAAGGCGCCGTGGGTGGAGGTATGCGAGTCGCCGCAGACGACGGTGATGCCCGGCTGGGTCAGGCCCAGCTGCGGTCCGACGACGTGCACGATGCCCTGCTCGATGTCGCCGAGCGAGTGCAGGCGAATGCCGAATTCCTCGCAGTTGCGCCGCAACGTCTCGATCTGGGTGCGGCTGGTGAGGTCGGCGATGGGCCGGTCGATCGCCAGGGTCGGCGTGTTGTGGTCTTCCGTGGCGATGGTGAGATCGGGGCGGCGCAGAGGGCGTCCGGCCAAGCGCAATCCGTCGAAAGCCTGCGGGCTGGTGACCTCGTGCACGAGGTGCAGGTCGATGTAGATCAGGTCGGGCGTGCCGTCTTCGCCCTTGGCGACGAGGTGTTTGTCCCAAACCTTTTCGGCCAGAGTACGCGGACGTTCTTCCAGCAGTGGTGCGTCAGTCATGTGTGTGCGTCTTCCTCAACGATGGGTATGCAGCCAACCAGAAACTCCACGACGAGAGAGGCCTCAGAACTGGGACTCGTCGCGGCAGGGAAGAGAGGGTCGACGCAGCAGCACCCTGACAGGCTAACACTGTGCGTGTGCGAGCTTTGTCTGACGCCCCTCATTCGAGGGTGCTTTCCGCTGTGTCCACGACGTCACTCTATCTGTGGCGCGCTGCTTCGCCCGTGTCGGCGGTGTCGTCCTGCTCGGGGTTGCCCAGTTCCGACTCCACATAGACGACCGTCACGTTGTCGTGTCCGCCGCGGGCCAGAGCCGCGTCGACGAGCACGTCTGCGCGGGACCGGCTGGGCAAGCTATCACCGTCATAGGATGCCAGGATCTTCGCGATCTCGGCCGCGCCGAGTTCCTTGGTCAGTCCGTCGGAGCAGATCAGGAACGCGTGCCGCCCGGACGCCGGTAGCAGCCACACGTCGGCGTCCACGGACTCGTCGGCGCCGATCGCGCGGGTGATCACGTTGCGTTCCGGATGCTGCTCCGCCTCGTCACTGGAAATGAGACCCGCGTCGACCATCTCCTGCACAGCGGAATGGTCGACGCTCAGCTGCGCCAACGTGTGCCCGTCCCAGGTGTAGACCCGCGAGTCGCCGACGTTGAAGGCCATCCAGTGGAAGCCGACGTCGTCGCCGGCGTCGACGAACGCGATGCCCGACAGCGTCGTACCGGACACCGCGGTGCCGTAGTCGTCGACGGCGCTGAGGTCGCGCACCGCATCGTTCGACGAGTGGATGGCGTCGAGCACGCGTTCCGGGGTCGAAGGTGCGTCGCAGGCGATGTGTTCCTCGAAGACCCGCACGACTGTCTGGCTGGCCACGTCGCCCTGGGCATGACCACCCATGCCGTCGGCGACCAGGAAGACCGGGGCCTGGGCCAGGAAGCTGTCCTCGTTGACCTTGCGCTCGCGGCCGACGTCGCTCCGGGCACTGAACACGAACCGCGCACGGGTTGCGGGGAGCACCAGTTCGCTCTCACTCTGCGAGGCCACGTCAGCTCCTGTGTTCGAGTGCGTGCGAGGCACGTCGGCGAATGTCACTCCTCGACGAAGTGGGGGATCTCCTCGGCGAGGGTGTGACCGCGCCGGCGAGCATCCCGCCGAGCCTTGATCAGGCTGGCGATGGTGGCCACGGCCATGGAAACCACGATCACCCCGAGAGAAGTCCAGGTGTCGATCTCCGGAGCCCAGCCCACGCCCTCGCCGCCGTTGATGAAGAAGACCTCATTGTTGTGCAGGGCATGGAAGACAAGCTTGACGCCGATGAAGAACAAGATGAATGCGATCCCGTAATTGAGGTATTCGAGGCGTTCGAGCAGCCCGCCCAGCAGGAAGTACAGCTGACGCAGCCCCATCAGGGCGAACACGTTCGCGGTGAACACGATGAAGGGGCTCTGCGTGATGCCGAAGATCGCCGGGATGGAGTCGAGGGCGAAGACCAGGTCGGTGGTGCCGATCGCGAGGAGCACGATCAGCATGGGGGTGAAGACCTTCTTGCCGTCGACCAGGGTGCGCAACTTCGAACCGTCGAAGGTCGACGAGATGTTCATGTGTCGGCGCAGGTAACGGATCAGCCCGTTGTCGGCCTCGTCCACGTCGGGCTCTTTTGCGACCGCCTGGTGCACGGCCGTGTAGAGAAGGAACGCGCCGAAAATGTAGAAGATCCAGCTGAAGTTCTCGATCAGCTGGGCTCCGAGCAGGATGAAGATGCCGCGCAGCACCAGCGCGATGATGATGCCCACGATCAGCACCTCCTGCTGGTACTTCCGGGGCACCGAGAACCTCGCCATGATGATGACGAAAACGAACAGGTTGTCGATGCTGAGGCTGTACTCCGTGAGCCAGCCGGCGAGGAACTGCCCCGCGTGCTCGGCGTCGCCCAGGACCAGCATCAGCAGGGCGAAGATCAGGGCCAGTCCCACGTAGAAGGCAACCCACAGGCTGGCCTCGCGCATCGAGGGCACGTGCGGCCGCTTGAAGACGATGAGGAGGTCGGCAACCAGGATGAGCGTCAGGACGACGAGCGACCCAATCTCAAACCAGAGCGGGAGAGCAATTTCCATGCGCGTGGAGCCTTTCACTGAAGGGGATGCTGGAGGCAGCAGGAAACCTGAGAGTCTCTCCCGTATCGATGGATCGATACCGCCGTGTCGGGCCCCTGCGACGCGGCCCGTGTTGACGTTCACGGCGAGGTGCCCGAAACGGGCACGGGGATACTCCCCTTCACTCCGTGGAGTCTACCGGGGTCTCGCTTAAATACGACACCCGGTGCCCCTCGAAAAGAAGGAAACCGGGCTGGTGTGACCCCAGCGGGATTCGAACCCGCGTTACCGCCGTGAGAGGGCGATGTCCTAGGCCGCTAAACGATGGGGCCGTTTTGCAACTCACCTAATATGCCACACGCCGATAGCTAAAACCAAACTGAGCGGCTCAGGCGTGCACGAGCAGGGCTTTGGGTACCACGTCGACCTGCACCGGCATTGCCCCGACCCTCTCCCCGTCGGCGTAGGCGGCGACCCGGTCGGCTTCGATCCGGATGCTGCGACACCGGGTGATTTCCACCTGCGGCAGGGTTGTATGCGTGCCCGAGAATACCTTCGGGAAGACGCGGAGGAAACCCGCCCGCGACAGCGGGGCCACGATGACGAGGTCCAGCAGGCCGTCGTCGATCACCGCACCCGGAACGACGCGCATGCCGCCGCCGATCGACACGTTGTTGGCTACGGAGATCAGCATGGCCCGCATCCGGCGTGGCCGGCCGTCGACGGTCAGCCGGTAGGAGATGGGCCGAAACGTCGTCAGCACCAGCAGGATGGCCAGGGTGTAGCGGCTCTTCTCGCGGGGCCGGCGCATCCGGTTGGCCCGTTCGTTGACCACGGCGTCGAACCCGGCCGAAAGCACGCCCGCGAACCAGATCGTCGTGTCGCCGCACCGCACCCGGGCGGCGTCTATGGCCCGCGGCGGGCGGGTGAGGGCATCGAGCAGGTGACGGATGGCGGCATCCGTGTCGTCGACCGGGATCCCCAGCCCGCGCGCGAGGTCGTTGCCCGTGCCGCACGGCACAATGGCCAGGAATCGACTCGTGCCGGCCAGGAGGTTGGTGCCAAGGCTGACCATCCCGTCGCCGCCGACGACCACGAGCGCGTCGACCCGCGACACCAGTGCGCCCTGGACGTCGCGGCGAAGCGCGTCGAAGCTGGGGGCGCTCAGACTGGTCACCTGGTGGCCGGCCACGACCAGGGCCTGGGCAACCCGAGGGCCGACGTCCCTGCGGCGACCGAAAGCGGCGGCGGCGTTGATGGCGACGACGAGGTGAAGACATGGAGGCACCGCTCGAGTATGGTCTCAGCTTGCAGCGCTCTGGGATTGGGTATTAGCTCAATCCATGAAACTGACGAAACTCGAGCACGCGGCTTTGATTCTTGACAAGGCCGGCCAGAAGTTATTCATCGATCCCGGCTCGTTCACGAGCCCGCTCACCGACACCGCCCGGGCTGCCGCCGTCGTGCTCACCCACGAGCACCCCGACCACTGGACCCCGGAACAGCTGGACCGCATCATCGCCCTGAACCCCGACGTGGCGATCTTTGCCCCGGCCGGGGTCGCGGCCGCCGCCGCCGGCTATCCCGTGACCGTCGTCAGCGCGGGCGACACCGTGGAGGCCGGGCCGTTTCGGCTGCGCTTCTTCGGCGGCACGCACGCCATCATCCACAAAACGATCCCGGTGATCGACAACCTCGGCGTACTCGTCGACGAGGAGCTCTACTACGGCGGTGACTCGTTTGCGATTCCGGAAGGCGTGACAGTGCAGACCCTCGCCGTTCCGGCCGGCGCGCCCTGGCTCAAGATCAGCGAGGTGATGGACTACGTGCTGGCCCTCGAGCCGCGCCGCACCTTCCCCACCCACGAAATGGGACTCTCCCGGGGTGGCAAGGAACTGTCCAACGCCCGGATTCAGTGGGCGACCGAGCAGAACGGCGGCGAGTTCTTCCCGCTCGAGCCGAACGAGTCCCTTGACCTGTGATGTTTGACGCTCCTTTCGGGGGGTAGCCCTGTAGGAATCCCACAAACGATATATAGTCAGCGCGGAATGCGTTAGCCCTGGCCCCGAACTTTTCCGGGCTTCGGTTCGTGGCTTCTCCCCACTGCTACGGTCGTGTCACTTCGGCGCGCCACCGTGCCGCACGGCCGTGAACCACCGGCCGTGACGTCGGAGTCTGACCGCGCACCGCACACCACACCACGCGAGTTCCGGCATGCCTGCATGCCTGCTCACGTCTTTCAAGGAGCCTCAATGACGAGATCTGACCGTGCACTATCCCGCCCAGGCACCATTGGCATTCGCTCCACTGTGGCCGGGCTCAGCCTCATGCTGGTCATGCTGCTGACGTTCTTCTTCCTGACCACCGGGCGGCTGGCCAGCGGCGCCGGAGAACTCTCCACCGGAGCCGTCACGGTGGAAACCGGCTCCCTGAAAGTCACCGGCGGCGCGGCACAACTCGCCGTGGGCGCCGAGACGCTGTCGGAGGGCGCGGCCGCCGCGGCCGCCGGTGCGACCGACCTCCAGGCCGGGGCGACCCGGGCCAACACGGGCGCCATCAGCCTGGCGACAGGTGCGGCGAACGCTTCGGCCGGCGCCGGTACCCTCCTCGACGGAGCACTCACGAGCGTCAGCGGCAGCACCAGGCTGGTGCTCGGCGCCGAATCGGCCGCACGGGGCGCGGAGACGCTGTCCGCCGGCGCCGCCACCGCCGCCAGCGGAGCGAGCGCTCTCGCCGCCGGTGCCGGAGCTGCTGCGACCGGTGCGGCGACTCTCGCCGCCGGCGTCGCCACAACAGGGACCGGCGCCATGAAAGTCTCCTCCGGCGCGACGCAGGTTGCCGCGGGTGCGGCAACCCTGGCCACCGGCGCCGGCCAGGCTGCCCTCGGCGCCAGGACGGCTCGCGACGGCTCGGTCCTGCTCGCCGTTGGAACGGCATCCGCCGCCCAGGGCACGAACCAGGCCCGGCGCGGCGCCGAGGCCCTCGCGCTGGGGGCGACCGAGCTCAGCGACGGAGCCCGCAGCGTCGCTGCGGGAGCCACGAGGCTGGATGCCGCACTCGCCACCCTGGCCGACCAGGTCGAGGCGGACACGATCACCCCGGACGCCCTTCTGGCCACCCTCCAGGGGCTGAGCTCCGCCGCCTCCAGCCTGCACACGGGCACCACGGGGGTTGAGTCCGGGGCTGTTGCCCTTCGGGACGGTTCGGCCGTCCTCCGCGACGGATTGACGCCCCTGAGCGAGGGCACTGCGGTGCTCCAGACGAGATCCGCAGAACTGCGCGACGGGCTCACAACCCTCGCCGCCGGCGCGGCCCAGGTGTCCGGCGGAGCTGCCGCGGTGGCCGCGGGGACAGGTGCCGTCGCGACGGGGGCCTCGGAACTCCAGGTCGGTACGCAGGCCCTCACCGCCGGTTCCGAACGGGTTGCGACCGGCACCAGCGTGGTTTCCACCGGTGCAAGCTCCCTCCAGGGCGGCACCAGCCGAGTAGCCGCCGGCGCCTCGTCGTTGTTCACGGGAGCGACGACCCTGGCAACTGGCGCTGTGAGTCTCGCCGACGGCGCAACCCGCATCTCGGTCGGCGCCGGGTCATTGACCGGCGGCACGCAGACCCTCGCGGCGGGGGCGTCCACGCTGGTCGCCGGCACCACTGCGCTCGAAACCGGGTCCACTGCCCTGGCCGAGGGCACCGAGAAGGTGTCGGACGGATCCGGGACGCTCCTCGACGGTGCGAACACGCTCGCCGCCGGCACCGCCGAGCTGAGCGCCGGCTATGCCAAGGTGGCCGCGGGTTCAGGCAAGCTGGCCGATGGCGCCGAGACGCTGAGCTTCCATCGCTCGGCTCCCGGGATCATGGTCCTGATCGGATTGGTCCTGGCAGGGGCAACCGTCTGGCTGATCCGCCGCCTGAGAATGGGGCGCTGACCGAGAACCGATAGGCCGCGGGGCCTGGATCCACTGATCCGGGCCCCGTTTTGTCCGGCCCAAAACCAAAGAAGGGGATGCACCGCCCCTGCACAGGGCGCACCCAGCTGACGCGGCATCGGTGCAGCTACTGTAATTTTGATGGCTCTGCACACGTGCGACCCGATGACTTCTCCCCCGAAGGATGCTGCCCTTATGACTGTTCCCGTTCTCTCGGCCCAGAACATCGGCAAGTCCTATGGGAGCGGGGCGAACCGTTTCGACGCGCTCAAGGGAGTCTCCGTCGACATCCGCGCCGGTGAATCCGTCGCCATCGTCGGCAAGAGCGGGTCCGGCAAGTCCACGCTCATGCACCTGTTGGCGCTGCTGGACGCCCCGGACAGCGGCGCGCTGCTGGTCGAGGGAACGGATGCGAAGAAGCTCAAGGGCAAGGAGGTGAACCGGCTTCGCAACCAGGACTTCGGGTTCGTCTTCCAGCAGTTCTTCCTCACCGCCAATGCGAGTGTGCTCGAGAATGTCGTGCTCCCCCTGAAGATAGCCGGGGTCAGCCCGAAGGCGCGCAGGGCGCGCGGAATGAAGGCCTTGGAGCAGTTGGAGCTGGCCGACAAGGCGAAGAACAAGGCCATGAACCTCTCCGGCGGGCAGAAGCAGCGCGCGGTCATCGCCCGGGCCCTGGTCAACAACCCGAAGGTGATCTTCGCGGACGAACCGACCGGCAACCTCGACACGGCCACCGGAGCCGTCGTCGAGGACATCCTCTTCTCCCTCAATAAGGACAAGGGCATCACGCTCATCATCGTCACCCACGACATCGATCTCGCTGCCCGCTGCGACCGCCAGATCTTCATCCGGGACGGGATCGAGGACATCACCAGATCTCCTGAAGCCATCTCGAAGCCCGAGGGAGCGCGCGCATGAAATTCGTCGACATCATCACATCCGCGATCGCGAACAGTTTTCGCAGCAAGCTCCGCACCGGCCTGACCGTCATCGCCATCTTCATCGGCGCGTTCACGCTCACCATCACCAGCGGCATCGGCACCGGGGTGACGAGCTACATCAACAGCCAGGTCTCGGCGATCGGTGCGGCGGATGTGCTCACGGTCTCCAAGACCGACGACGCCGCGGCGACGGAGAGCGACGGACCGGCGGCGTATGACCCGGAGAAGGCCACCACGATCAGCCTGGGCAACGGCTCGCGCCCCGGTAGCACCATCCAGGCGCTCACCGACGCCGATCTCGACACGATCAAGGCCACCAGCGGCATCCTCGGCGTCGACCCGGCGGTGCAGGTGACGCCCGACTTCATCGAGTACGACGGCAGCGGAAAGTTCGAGCTGACCGTGAACGCGCCCGCCACCCTCACCACGGCCGACCTGGCGGCCGGGGCTCAACTGGACAACGAGAGCGCCACCGACCAGCTTCTGCTGCCGACCACCTACCTCGACGCGCTGGGCTTCAGTACCCCGGAGTCGGCCATCGGCCAGACCGTCTCCATCGGCATCACTGATTTCGCGGGCACCCCGCAGCAGGTTCCGGCCACCATCGTCGGCGTGCAGAACGAGACCATCCTTGGCGCTGGGGCCGGCCTCAACCAGCAGCTGACGGACCGGCTGCACGACGTCGAACTCGCCGGCACCCCCGCCGGGGCACCACAGAGCTACGCCAGTGCGACCGCCCGGTTCGACCTGGACGCCTCCGACGAGGAGATCGTCGCGATCAAGGCCGACCTCGCCGACCAGGGCTACGCCTCGCAGACCGTCGCGGACCAGATCGGCTCGTTCGAAACCGTGATCAACGTCATCATCGGCGTGCTCAACGCCTTCGCCGTGATCGCGCTGATCGCCGCCGGCTTCGGCATCATCAACACGCTGCTGATGAGCGTGCAGGAACGCACCCGGGAGATCGGGCTGATGAAGGCTATGGGCATGAACGGCGGCCGTGTCTACGCTCTGTTCAGCACCGAGGCCGTCTTCATCGGCTTCCTGGGCAGCGCCCTGGGCGCGCTCGTTGCGGTGGGCGTCGGTTCGGTGATCAGCAACATCCTCGCTACGACCGTGTTCGAGAACCTGCCCGGACTTCAGGTCGTGCAGTTCGCGCCGAGTTCGATCGCCATCATCATCGGCGTCGTCATGTTGATCGCCTTCCTGGCCGGTACCCTGCCCGCCCGCGCCGCGGCGCGGCAGAACCCGATCGACGCCCTGCGGTATGAGTAGCACGGGTCCGAGCGGTGCGGGCCCGAACGGCCCCGGTCCGGCCGGCCCCGCCGCCGACCTGGGGCTGCGCGCCCGCAAGCGCGCGGCCACCCAGTCGGCGCTGGAGCGGGCCGCCATCTCGCTGGCGCTCGAGCACGGCTACGACCGGGTGACGGTCGACATGATCTGCGAGGCGGCCGTGGTCTCGCCGCGCACCTTCTTCAACTACTTCGGCACGAAGGACGGCGCGTTCCTCGGCGGCGCGCCGCCTCAGCCGACGGATGCCGAGCACCAGGCGTTCGTGCACGGCACCGGCCGGGACGTGCTGGGCGACCTCGTCGAAATGATCGCTGCCGCCGTGGCCGACCACTCCCCCGACACGGAACTTCTCCGTAGCCGCAGGGTGCTGATCGAGCGCACCCCGGAACTCCTCACCGGGGAGACGTCCCGCATCGCGGAGCTGGAGGAGCATCTGGTGCAGCTGGTCCTCGACCGCTTCCACGCCCAGGGGCGCACCGAGACGGGCACCCCCGATCTGGCCGACGAGGCCAGAATGGTCGTCGCCCTCGCGGGCAGTGTCATGCGCTACTCGATGCAGAAGTGGTTCTCCGGCGGCTTCACCGGCAGCCCCGGCGACTTACTGCACCACTCCCTCGCCCTGGTGCAGCGCCTGACGGGGACGGCTGTTCCGGCGCCCCGCTAAGCTAACGGGCGCCGCAGCGTCGCAGTGCCCGCAATGGGCATCCATCGTGACGTAATCTCGGAGATTTTCGGGAAACCCCGGTTTTCGCGCCCGGCTGAGCGGCGTCTTGCGAAAATCTCCGAAGTTAGCGCGGGGTGGCGCACCGGGTCTCGACGAGCTCGAGCGCCGAACGGGAGCCTCCGGACGTCGGGTCGCCGCTTCTCGACGAGCCCGACCACCGGTTGCTCGACCGGCGGCACGCCAGGAACGCTCGCGGCGCTACGCGGTGACGAGCTCGCGCCAGTCGGCCAGCGGCAGGCCGTGGGCTTCGGACACGGAACGGTTCGTGACCGCTCCGGCGGCGACGTTCAGGCCGAGGGCCAAGGCGTCATCGCGCTCGAGCGCCGCCTTCACGCCAAGGTTGGCCAGTGAGAGGGCGTACCGCAGGGTGACGTTGGTCAGCGCGTAAGTCGACGTGTTCGGCACGGCGCCGGGCATGTTGGCAACGCAGTAAAAGATCGAGTTGTGAACGCGGTAGGTCGGGTTTTCGTGCGTGGTCGCGTGGGTGTCCTCGAAGCAGCCGCCCTGGTCCACGGCAATGTCGACCAGCACGGAGCCGGACTTCATGCGCGCCACGAGAGCGTTGGTGACCAGCTTCGGGGCCTTGGCGCCCGGGATCAGCACGGAGCCGATGACCAGGTCGGCATCCGTCACGGCATTCTCGATCTCGTAGGAGTTGGACGCGACGGTTTTCAGCCGGCCCTGGTACTGCGCGTCGAGCTGGCGCAGCCGGTCGATGTTGATGTCGAGGATCGTGACGTCGGCGCCGAGGCCCATTGCCATGGCGGCCGCGTTGGTGCCGGCGACGCCGGCGCCCAGCACGACGACCTTCGCGGGGCGCACCCCGGGCACGCCGCCGAGCAGCACGCCCTTGCCGCCGGCCGGGGCCATCAGGGACTGCGCGCCGACCTGCACGGCCAGTCGGCCGGCCACCTCGCTCATCGGGGCCAGCAGCGGCAGCGCGCGGTTGGCGGTCTGCACCGTCTCGTAGGCGATGGCGGTGACGCCGGCTTCGGCGAGGGCGCGGGTGAGGTCGGGCTCGGCGGCCAGGTGCAGGTAGGTGAAGAGGATCAGACCCTCGCGGAAGCGGTGGTACTCGGAAGCGACCGGTTCCTTAACCTTCATCACCATGTCGGCGCGGGCCCAGATCTCGTCGGCGGAGTCGACCAGCTCGGCGCCGGCCACGTGGTACTCGTCGTCGGTGATGTGCGATCCGAGGCCGGCACCCTTTTCGACCAACACGGTGTGACCGGCGGCCAGGAACTCGTGCACGCCCGAGGCTGTGATGGCTATGCGGAATTCGTTGTTCTTGATTTCCTTGGGTACACCGATGATCATGGCCGACTCCGTTGCTCAGTACTGCTCAATTGAACTTGTGACAGGGGGCTGCGGCGCCACTTTCGACAGTGAACCGCAGCGGGGTCAAGACTAAATCCACCAATTCGGCCCGAACCGCACGCCGCCGTCGGGCCTGAGGTCCAGCGGCGGAGACCGATGCCGACAACGGCTCCACCGCAGCATAAATAAGCCTCGCGTTCAGGGGTTTTCCTGGTGATCCCGGTCGGCTTCGCTCCGGACCGCACCGGTCACCGAGATGGGGAACCGCTTTGTCACTCGACAGTTGTCGCGCGTCAACCCGGCAAGCGTCGCCTGATGTCCGTTTCCGGCCTGCTCCGGCCCCCTAACATTGAGCCAATGAGAACCGCGGAAATCGAAGACCTGGTCGAACACCTCGCGGCCGGCCTGGACCGCGCCCTCTCGCTCGAGGATCTCGACGGAGGCCTGCTGGCGTACAGCCGGGACCAGCCGCTCGCCGACAGCGTGCGGGTCAATTTCCTGTTGAGCAAGAAGGTGCCCGCCGACGTCAGCGCCTGGCAGTTGCAGCACGGAATCAGCACAGCGGTCCGTCCCGTCGCCGTCCCCGCCAACGCCGCGCTGGGCATGCTCGGCCGCGTCTGTGTGCCGCTGATGGTGCGGGGGTTCCGGGTCGGCTACCTGTGGGCGATGCAGGGGTCGCACGACGAATCCCCGGAGGCGATCCTCCGTGAGCTACCCGCCGTGCGCGGCCAGCTGGACCGGCTGGCCGAGACTTTGCTCGACAGCAACACCGCCGAATCCGAGCACCGCCGGAAACGTGAGGCCCTATTCCTCGCGGCCTGCCAGGCGGAGACATCCGCCATCGAGGAGATCGCGGGCTGGCCGCAGATTCATGGGACCGGCCCGTGGCATCTCGCCACCCTGATGCCCCGCCCCGTCGAGCAGGCCGACGGCGGCGACGCCACGCCCGATTTCGCCGCCGGCGTTCTGCTCCAGCGGATCTCGGCGCTGCACGCTACGGTCGGCATCGACGCGGCCCGGTTCAGCGCCGGCACCGAGACCCACGCGGTTGTGCTGCTGCGCGATTCAGCGGGCAAGGTGGCACACACCGAGATGCTTCACCGCTATCGGTACGAACTCGCCCGGCGCGGCGGCACCCCCGAACGCCCCGACCTGATGGGCTTCAGCGAGGTGTTCACCGATCTCAGACGGTTCCCGGATGCCTACATCCAGTCCCGCAAAGCGGTGCAGGCCGCCGCCGTCGACGCCCGGTTGGGCACCATCGCCGATTTCCGCCAGATCGGCGTCTACCAGTTCCTCGCGGCCAGCAGCCGCAACCTTTCCCCCGTGGAATCGGTCTACTTCACCGAGCTGCGGGACTTCGACGACAACCACGAGTTGCTTCCGATGCTGGAACTGCTCTACGACACCGACGGGTCGGTTCAGGATGTCGCGGCGGCCCTGCACCTGCACCGCAGCAGCATCTACAACCGGCTGGCGAAGATCCGCACCCTGATCGGCGCTGACCCGCTGGGCGGCCAGGTGCGGCTGGAACTGCACCTCGCGATGAAGGCAGACCGCTGGTCGCGGCGGCCGCGGATCTAGCGCCGGACGAGCGTGGCCTTCTCTGCTTGAACGTCGGCCTTCCACTCCACGATCCGGGCCTGCTGCAGCGGCGCCTTGCGGTTGACGTACCACGCGGCGCCGAGGGCCAGAAACCAGACCGGGGCCACGACCAGCGCGAGGCGCGTGTCGTCAGCCTGGCCCAGGGCCCAGAGCATGAAGGCGAAGAACGCCAGCACGACCCAGGGCATGAACCGAGCGCCCGGCATCCTGTATTTCGAGGCGGCGTGCAGGTGGGGACGGCGGCGCAGGAAGGCGAGGTAGCTGACCATGATGATGGACCAGACGAACATCGTCAGCACAGATGCCACCGAGGTGACAAGCGTGAAAGCGCCCATGAAGGAATCACCCGTGTACAGCAGCACCAGCCCGGCCAGCAGGAATATGCAGGAGAACAGCAGGGCGTTCCTCGGCACCTTGCGGCTGCTCAGCGTGCCGAAGGTCTTCGGGGCATTGCCGTCCTGCGCGAGGCCGTAGACCATCCGGGAGGTCGAGTAGATGCCGGAGTTGGCACTCGAGGCGGCGGAGGTGAGCACGACCAGGTTGACGACGATGGCCGCGACCCCCAGCCCGGCGAGGGCGAACATGCCGATGAAAGGGCTGCTGCCTTGGTCGATGGTGCGCCACGGGTTGACCGACATGATGATCACCAGGGCACCCACGTAGAAGAGCAGCAGCCGCAGCGGAATGGTGTTGATGGCTCGGGGCAAGTTCTTCTCCGGGTCCCTCGTCTCCGCGGCCGCGGTGCCGACAAGCTCGATTCCGGCGAAGGCGAAGATGGCGATCTGGAAGCCGAGCACGAAGCCGGCGACGCCGTGCGGGAACATCCCGCCGTCGTTCCAGATGTTCTCGAAGCCGGCCACGGCACCCGACGGGGAGGTGAAGTGCGTAATGATCATTACCAGGCCGGTTCCGATCAGGGCCACGATGGCGGCGACCTTGATCAGCGCAAACCAGAACTCGGCTTCACCGAACGCCTTGACGCTCGGCAGGTTGAGCAGGATCAGCGCAACCGGAGTGAGTAGCGCGGGGATCCACAGCGGCGTGCCCGGTGCCAGCACGTCGACGTAGCCGGAGATGGCCACGATGTCGGCGACGCCGGTGACCACCCAGAACGCCCAATATGACCAGCCGGTGAAGAAGCTCGCCCACAGGCCGAGCAGGTCACCGGCAAAGTCGCTGAACGACTTGTAGTCCAGGTTGGACAGCAGGATCTCGCCCATGGCCCGCATCACGAAGAAAAGCATGAAGCCGATGATCATGTAGACGAAGATCACGGCCGGCCCGGCGAGGGAGATGGTCTTGCCGGCGCCCATGAATAGCCCGGTTCCGATCGTGCCGCCGATGGCGAGCATCTGGATGTGCCGCCGACTCAGCGAGCGAGCAAGGCTCGGATCCGCGTGCGAGTCTCGGGCTGCGGCCCCGGTACGTGAGGTTCCGGGTACCGCGGTGGTGCGTTCAGGCATGGGGCTTCTTCCTCAAAACGGCACAGACGCAGCCACCCAGAGGACGACCGTGTCAACCCGTTGGGGCCTCACGGTTGTGAAGCGGCCCGACTCGGGTTCTGAAGTAGCAACGCTACGTCCTCGGGCGGGCGTCCCCCGAACCCGGGTGGCAGCCGAGGCGCACCCCAGCCCGCACCCCGCGGCCGCGGGCCAGACCTGATCGACAGGTGTCGAGCATCCGCGGGCCAAACGTCGTCGGCTGTTCGGGCGTGGTGATCCCAACCGGACACAGGGTCAAGACAATATGTCTTTGGTGGAGAACCGGCCGTAGGCCAGGGTACCGAACACGGCGATGTAGCCCAGTTGCAGGAGCACGTTGTCGCCGAACGAGCCCAGGTCCATGGGCTGCCGCAACAGGTCGGCGAAGCCCAGCCAGTAGTGGCTGAAGAGCCACGGATCCAGCCACGACAGTTGCGGGAGCACGTCGAGGATCTGCACGACGACCGACACCACGACCGTGGCGGCCATCGCCCCCACGGGAACATCGGTGAGGGTGGAGATGAACAACCCGATCGCCGCGAAGCCGAGCAGCGAGACGGTCACGTAGAGCGAGATCAGCCCGGAGCGCAGCAGCGATTCCGGCACGCTGATCACATCGCCCGAGAGCAGTGTCACCGGCCCGACCGGGAACAGTGCGGCCCCGATCAGGGTCCCGGCCACCGCAAGGGTCAAAGTCGCGGCCAGGCAGAACACGGCGACGCCGGCGTACTTGACGAGTAGCAGGCGCAAACGCCCGGCCGGGGCCACGAGCAGGTAGCGCAGGGTGCCCTGCCCGGCCTCCCCCGCGATGGTGTCGCCGGCGACGACGCCGATGGTGAGCGGAAGGAACAACGGGATGGCCACGATCATGGCGGTGAACGCCACGAACAGGCCGTTCTGGGTGACCCGGTCCAGGAAGGGCGGGCCCTCTCCCGGTGCCAAGGTCTCCGACGAAAGCCGCACGGCGACGGCGAGCAGGATGGGGATGAGAGCGATGGCGACCAGCATCGCCCAGGTGCGGCGGCGGCGGAACAGCACCGTTAGCTCGGAGCCGAGCAGGGCCGGTCCGGCTGATCGGCGCCTGCTCGGAACGCCGTTGCCCGACACCTTCGAGCTCGCCACGCTATTGGAGGACATCGAAACCTTCTCCGGTCAGGGCCACGAAACGTTCTTCCAGGCTGGATTCCTCGATCAGAAAACCGCGCACGCGCACGCCACCGGCGACGAGAGCCGTGACGATGGACTCCGGCTGCCCGGTCAGGTCGACCGACATTTCTCGGGGCAGCGGAGCCGCGACCCAGGGGTCCTGCTCGGGCACGTCGCTGTGCACGGGTGCCAGACCGAGGCCGGTCAGCACGGCTGCGGCCGCGGCGGCATCCGGTGTGCGCACGCGGACCCGCGTCTGGCCAACGTGGCGCAGGTCGGCCAGCGTGCCCTGGGCCACGAGGTTGCCGCCGCTCATCACCGCGGCGTGAGTGCACATCTGCTCCACCTCGGCGAGCAGGTGGCTCGAGACGAAGACCGTGGTGCCCTCGGCCGCGAGCGACCGCACCAGGCTGCGCACCTCGCGGGTGCCCTGCGGGTCGAGCCCGTTCGTGGGTTCGTCGAGCACGAGCAGCTCGCGCGGCTGCAGAAGCGCGTTGGCGATGCCGAGCCGCTGCTTCATGCCCAGCGAGTAGGCAGCTACCTTCTTGCCGGCGGCGTGGGTCAGGCCCACGCGCGCCAGCGCCTGCTCGACCCGGGCGCCTCGCGTGCTAGACGGCGCGTTGCGGTCGGCGGTGTCGAGCCGGCGCAGGTTGGCGGCTCCGGAGAGGAATGGGTAGAACGCCGGTCCCTCCACGAGCGCGCCCACGCGCGGCAGCACCGCGTGCAGACTGTCGGGCATGCTCTGCCCCAGCACGCTGATCTGCCCACTGCTGGCCTGGGTTAGGCCGAGCAGCATGCGGATGCTGGTGGTCTTACCGGAGCCGTTCGGCCCGAGGAATCCGAAGACCGCTCCGCGCGGGACGGCCAGGTCGATCTCGTTCACGGCGATCTGCTCGCCGAAGCGCTTGGTGAGACCCCGGCTCTCGATCGCGAGATCGGGAGCCGGGGTTGCGGCTGTCACTGTGTCGTGATCACTGGGCGGCGGCGGCCTGGAGCATCTCCACCGGAACGGATCCGGCGAAGACACGGCCGTCATCGGCGAGAAACACGTTGACCAGGGCTGTTGAGAATAGTCGCCCACCGTCGACCGCGGTCGCCAGTTCCGACATGAGCGGGTTGGCGTTGAGTTCGGACGGAACGGATGCCGCGGGCACTTCGACGATGGCGTCCCAGCCGCTTCCCGTCACGAGGGGAAGCTTCTCAGCCGGAATCTCAGGCTTGGCCTGGTCGGCGGGCATCTCGGTCACCTCGGGCATGACCGGAAGGGCGACCTCTTCGACGGTGGTGCCGGCTGGCGGGCTGAAGTCGAACAAATCGGCGGACGGGGTGCTGAAGTCGACGGCGGTGAAGCCGACCTGAAGAGCGGGGTCTTCCTGGCCGTCGGCGCGCACGGTGACTTGCAGCGGCACCCCCGTCTCAGAGTCGACCGAGATCGACACCGATTCGACCAGGGTCCGTGTGGTCTTGGGGGTGAGCACCAGCTCATAGGCCGTGCGACCGGCCACGGTGCCGTCGGTGCCGACCGAGACGGTGGTGCTCGGGTCGATCTCACTCAAAAAGCGCTCGGCAACCTGCGAGGGCGTCGACAGGCCGGCCGGGGCAGAGTCAACTATTTCGGCGAACTTCGCCTCGGCGATGGCCCGGGCGTCGGCGGGGATGGTCAGGTGGCTGGCGGTGTTGGTCTTGGAGTCGTAGGTCCATACATCCGTGCCGTTACTCACCACGTTGCGTTCGGCCATGCGGTCCTGGATCTGCACGCGGGCTTTCGCGGGGCCGTCGGAGTCACTGCCGTCCACATGAATGCGGGCCGTGTGCGAGCCGCTGAAGAGTTCCATCACGGAGGCGAGCGCTCCGGTGGCCGCCGCCCCCGGTTCGGTCGTACCTTCCGGTGCGGATTCGGCCATCGAGTCGCTCATGGACTCGGACATGCCGGCGCTCAGGTCGATGTCGGGTAGTCCCAGCTCGGCTGTTTTCTCGACGGTGCCGGAGAACGCACTGATGGTGCTGTCACTGACCATGAGTAGCACTTGCTCGGGCGTTTTGTCGGGCAGATCGACGGCTGCACCGGCCTGCAGAGGTACAGCAATCACACCGGCGGCGATGACAACCGGAACGACGATGGCGGGAAGCCACTTGGTTGAATTGCGTGACACGATCAACGACCTGTTCCGAAACGATTCATATCCTGATGCTACGCCGAGGCTCTGACAGTCGGCTCGGAATCCCGCTGGGAGGTTGCTCACAAATAGAGACGCCGAGCCGTGAGCGGGTGAGCCCGCGAACGTCTAACCGAAGAGTTCGCCGAGCCAGTTCTCCTTTTTCTTGGGACGGTACCCGTCACGGTTGTCGTAGCCACGGTCTCGGTCGTCATAACTCCGGTCGCGCTCGCCGTACTGCGCGCGGTTGCGGGTGTCCGGATACGGCTGAACCGGTGCCCCGGCGACCGGTGGGACCGGCGCTGCCTGGGCGGCTTCCTTTTCCACGCGGTCGAGGATCTTGTCGAGTTCGCCGCGGTCCAGCCACACGCCGCGGCATTCGGGGCAGTAGTCGATTTCCACACCACTGCGTTCGCTCATCACGAGGGTGGTTGAGTCATTTGGGCACTTCATAAGATTCCTCCAGGACGTCGTGGACTTTCGATCCTAGACGCCCGACCGGACTGATCCTGAGAGTCGTCGGATGACAGAAATCGTCCCAATGGATGTTCACGGGCGCTCGCGGTGGTGTGAGGGGAGTGCGCACCAATCGCTTTCGGCGGTGACGGTTTCACGGATGGACGACTCCGTCCTGAACGAATTCGACGGAGACTTTGCCAAAATTTGCCGAAAATCCGGCTCTCCTGCTTCATCCGTGGGTTAAACCCGGCCGGGGAGTGCGGGTTTGTGGCCGCCGAGGCTGAGCATGGCCAGGGCGATGAGGGCGTCGGGTGATTTGAAGCCGAAGGCGATGC
>NZ_SOFA01000028.1:0-34393 GCF_004402835.1 Cryobacterium sp. Sr3
CCGCACGCCGTTTTCCTGCCCCTTGAGTTTCTGTTCCTAGACAGTCAGAAACCTAGACAGGAAGCGGCGTGCGGCCGTTAAGGCGCTCCGAAACACCCACAGATGAAGCAGGAGAGCCAGAATCTCCGTCGAATTGGTTCGACGTCGAGCATCCGTGCTTGCCAGGCTGGGCAGGCCTGCGGGCTCGCGGGAACGACAGTTCCGGTCGAGTTCGGCCCGCAGACCTGTCGCACTCGACCGAAGGTGTCGAGCTCGGCAGCGGATGGCCAGAGCCGCACCGCACCACCGCCGCACCACACCACTGCCGCACCGCACCACTGCCACACCGCCGCCGGCACCACCGCCGCACCGCACCGCCGCCGGCACCACCGCCGCACCACTGCCGCACCACTGCCGCACCACCGCCGCACCACCGCGGGCACTGTCAGTGGCTCCTGAGACTCTGAAGTACTCCCCACGAGGGAGCCTCAACCAGGAGGTACAGATGACTGATCCCAACTACACCGCTCTGCTTCTCGTGATCGACCGGAGCGGCTCGATGTCCGGCATCCGTGACGACATGGTCGGCGGCCTGACCGCGATGCTTGCCGCACAGGCCGCCGAGCCGGGCCTGCTCACCGTGGATATCGTGACCTTCGACGACGAAATCGAGCACACCCACACCCTCGCCGACCCGAGCGATATCACCGTCGAGCTCGACCCGCGCGGCATGACGGCGCTGCACGATGCGATCGGCATCGCCGTCACGGAGTTCGGCGAGACGCTGCGGGTGCTGCCCGAGCACGCGCGTCCCGGCACCGTGCAGGTCGTGGTCGTGACCGACGGCGGCGAGAACTCGAGCAGCGAATACTCCGCGGATGCCGTGCGCGCGCTGATCAACCGGCAGACCGAATCGTACAGCTGGGACTTCGTGTTCCTCGGCGCCAACCAGGACGCCGTGCTCACCGGGGCCGCACTCGGCTTCGACTCCGCCAGCTCCATGACCTTCGCTGCCGCGTCGGGTGAGGTCGCCGCGATGAGCGCGAACCTCGGTCGCTACGTGACGGATGTGCGCAAGAAGGAGAAGCGCGGCTTCACCTTCGAGGAGCGCATCGAAGCCGGAGGTGATGGCGTGTAGGCAACGATTGGGTGAAGTTCAGGAGGCCGGAACCCCTGTTGGCGGAGTGCGTGAAAACTGCCCCTCGTCTGGGATTCAGACAGATTCGATTCGTTGGAAGCGGTCCCGTGGGGCGTGCGATGGTGTGCGTGGAGGACGCCCGCTTGCCGTGGGACCGGGGGCTCTATTCGGGGTGAAGTCGGCCCTGATAGGCCCTGCCGGCGCGAAGAAACCCGACGTGTAGCGTCGGGGACCGCTCCCACAGCGGCCCTGTCCCAGACCCGCATCGTGCGGGACTGGCGACAGGTAGTACCACCATGTTCCACTTCTACGAATCATCCGTCGGCACTTCCCTAGCCCGCGCATCCACGGCCCGGAAGCGGGTTCTGGCACTGCTTGTCGTCGTCGCCGTGGTCGGCGTCGGCGGCGCCGGACTGGGCGGAGCGGCCGTCGCCGGCTCACTCCCCCAGAGTCCGGTCGAGCTCGGCACGGCGGACTCCTTCGCGATCCTGTCGAAGACCGGCGTGACGAACGTCTACGCATCCGCAGTCAACGGCAACGTCGGGGCCAGCCCGTTCACCGGCGCCGCGGTGCTGCTGACCTGCCCTGAGGTCGTGACCGGCACCATTTTCACTGTCGACGCCGCCGGTCCGCCGTGCACGGTGACGGACCCGAGCTTCCTGAGGACATCCGTCGGTGACATGGAAATCGCCTATTCCGACGCGGCTGGGCGCACGAACCCTGACTTCATCGACCTGGGTGCCGGCGAATTCGGCGGTCTCACGCTCAAGCCCGGCCTCTACAAGTGGAACACCGACGTGACCATCTCCAGTGATGTGCGCCTCACCGGCGGCCCGGACGACGTCTTCGTGTCCCAGATCGCCGGCAACATCGACCAGGCCTCGGCCAAGAACGTGACCCTGCTCGGCGGAGTGCAGACCAAGAACGCGTACTGGCAGACCGCCGGTTCAGTCTCGGTCGGCACCACCGCGCACTTCGAGGGCACGATCCTGAGCAAGACCATGATCGCGATGAAGACCGGCGCGTCGATCACCGGCCGGTTGCTGGCCCAGACCGCCGTCACGTTGCAGAGCAACTCTGTGACGAAGCCGGCCCTGTAACCACCGGTCGGCCGTATTCGGGAACCGGTTCGGCGGCATCCGTCGTCGCCCGATTCTCGGGCACCAGTCCACAGCCGCCCGCGCGAGTGTGGCCAACTCAGGAGAAACCGCCACCGCGGCCGAAACTTTCCCGCGTTTCCGGGGCTGCCGGGCAGCATCCGCCCGCATCTCCTGAGTTAGCCACGAACGCACCGGCTCCGCTCACGACGGATGCCGATGGGCGGCTCACGGGCGGCGTCGGAACCCCGCGCGGGGTTTACTCCGCTGCGCTGGAGGCGCGCCACGGGCGCAGCGGCGCAGCACCCGCGCAGCAGCGCAGCAGCACCAGCGCAGCAGCACCAGCGCAGCAGCAGCGCAGGTTGAACAGTCCGAGCACGAGCCTGGGCGCGGTGACCCGCCGGGTCAGCGGCGGGGCCGCCACAACCTTCCAGCCTCGGCGATCGGAGCGGCGAAGAGGCCCGGTTGACCGGGAGGGGCCCGGCGTGCACGGAGGTGCTCGGCGGCGGGTTTTGTTACCGGTCCTTGATTCTGCATATGTGCGGTTCAGTGCCTGCGTCGGTGCAGTCATTGAGAGTGGTGTTCCCGGGTGAGTCAGTCGTTCTCGGTTCGGCGAGCCGGGCTTCTCAGCGCGGGCCGTGCCAGGGTGTGAAACAAGCATGCGATCGGGAACCGAACCCGAATCGATTCCCGATCGCACTGCCAGATCAGGACGAGATCCCTAATCTCGCCCGGCTTCCACCGTTGCAGTCGTGCGCCTACCCAAGGGGACGACAAAACGGAGGTGTGTCCACCGCGCCACGAGACGACAGAGACGAGGCTGAACGGCCGCATCTGGTGTCGGCCTCGAGGGAGGTGAGGTTCATCTGGGGCGGTTCCTTTTCATTCGGTAGGCCGGCTGACCCGAGGGTTCCGTGCCTTTGCGACCCCGCCTCACGACGGGTGTGCCCTTGCGATTGACGTGAAGGTGACCGTCTCTCCAGCGACCAGTCGGTCACCTGAGAGAAACCTATCAGCCAGGTTCGGCGCGCAACCGGCGAGGCTAAAATTTTCGCCGCTCGAGGGCCCCCCAAATCGAGGGGTGCGTCCGGCACAGATTCGGGGTGACGGATGCCGAGGCGCGCTTTCCCGGCGCCGAACTCCTAGCAACGGGCGAAGGCCCGGGCTAACGTTGCAGTCATGGGCGGAGCCGCTCACACTGCTCTGTTGTAGTGCTAAGAGGGGGGTCTCCATGACGGTCACCACAGGCGATACCTACGTCGCCGCGGCAAAAACAATCGCCACAACCGCACATCTGGGCCAGGTCGACAAGCTCGGCACCGCCTACATCGACCATCCCCGTCGCGTTTCCGAGCGCCTCAACGATCCCCTCGAGCAGGCCACCGCCTGGCTGCACGATGTGCTCGAAGACTCGAACATCACCCGCCACGACCTGCTCAAAGCGGGCATCCCTGGCGGTGTGGTCGAGGCCGTCACGGTGCTCACCAGAACGGATGCCGTCAGCGACGCCGACTACTACGCCGGCATTCGCGCCAACCCGATCGCTCTCGCCGTGAAGCGCGCCGACATCGCCGACAACCTGGAGCCCTGGCGGGTGGAACAGTTGGACGCGAGCGCGCAGAAGAGGCTCGCGGCGAAATACGGGTCGGCGCTGGCGGCGCTGGGTTAGGCCGGCTCGGGGCTCCCTGCTGCGGTCGAACCACGCTGCGGTCGATTCACGCTGCGGGTTGACCTCTGCTGCGGGTTGACCCGCGTCGGCCTCCGTGCCGTCATCTAACACTGTCGGCAGAGTGCCGGTGACGCAGTGACCCCAGTGCACCAGCGGGTAGGAATCCGTCCGGACGATGGGCTTGATGCAGTCCGTCCAGGTCGAGGCCTAGGCTTCCATGTCGTCGTGGGTGACGATGCGGCCCAGCTCGATGCCGCCATCCGGGAGCTGCCAGAAGTGCATTCGGCGCGCGGCGGGGGTGTTCTGCTCGATCGAGACGCGCATGCAGCGGGCGCCGTCCCAGCGCAGCAGGTGCGGGTCGGCCGGCCCTGCGCCCTGGCGCAGCGCGTGCAGGTGCCGCCCCTTGAGGGTCTTCACCCGGCCGGTGAGCACGTCGACGGATGCCTTGAACGCCTTGGCCAGCTGGCCGTCGTCGAGCCCGGCGAGAGATTCGGTGAACCGCTCCCCCAGCACGTAACTGTGCGGCAGCTTCCATTCCTCGCGGTCCGATTCCGGAACCCGGTCGACCCAGGCGAGGAGGATCTCATGCCGCACCCAGCCGGAGGGTTCCTCCCAGGCGGCTCGCCGCGACTCGTATTCGCTGACCGTGGAGTGGGTGGGGACGGTGCGGCGGGATTCGCGCAGCATCCGTCGTTGGGCCCGCTGGTCGTCGCGCAGCTCCGCGACCGTGTGGCGCAGGGTGGCGAGTTCGACGAGGGCATCGCGCAGTTGCAACTGTGCGGAGCGGGCCTGCTCGCGCAGTTTGGCGAGGTCGGAATCGGTGGCGCCGGCCTCGGAAAGCTGGTTCTCGAGACGCACGATGCGGGACTTCGCCTCGGCGAGGGACAGCTGGGTCGATTGCAGCGCGGAGTGTGGCGCGGGAATGGGCGTGGGCGTGACCCGGAACGGGGTGGCCCCCGTTGTAACCGGACGCAGGGCGTGCACGCGGCCCGGCCCCGGCGATGGGCGCGGGTGAAGGCGGTCCGATGTCGGGCCTGCTGTGATCAGGACCGTGACCCCGGAGACGCCGGCCGCATCGAAGACCCCGGCAGCACCGGAAACGCCGGAACCACCGGAAATGCCGATACGGGCGACCCCCGCGGCGCGGCGGGCCGATGCGGAGGCACCCACGAGCGCGGACTGGCTGTCGAGTTCGACCACTGCGGCGGCGCCTGCGTCTTCCTCGACCTGAGGCAGCAGCGGACGATTTTCCTGCAGCCAGGGAGGTCCATTCCGCACGGCACACAGCGACGGCAGAACGGTTTCGTCGTCGTCGACGTCGCTCAGGCACAGGTGCAGGGCACCGCTCGGCAGGTGGATGACCCGGGCCGCCACGACGTCACCCTCGGAGAGCAGGGCATCGACCTTGTCAAGCGAGTTGGCCGAGATATCGGCCCGGGTGATCGTGAGCGCCAGATGCGGGTGCAGGGCCAGAACCGCCCGCTGCGCACTGACTTTCTGCACCAGAGCGAGCGTGATGCTGCCGTGCGGGTAGCGCTTCGCGATCGTGGCCACGGAGGGCGGCTTGATCTCGACATTGAGACGATGGGTGGGTGCGTCGAGCGCGCCCTGGATGCGCTGACCGGTCTGCAAAGTCCAGTCGAGGGGTACCGGCGGGTAGGTCAGCTCCTGCCAGACGGTGGCCATGCCGCCGCCGTCGAGTTCGACCAGGGCCCGGGAACCGCCCAGCATGAACCCCTTGACGGTGCCGTCCACGGTGATGACGGATGCCGGGGCGAGCGCGAAGAGGCCGGCCTGATGCGCGTGGGCGAGGGCATCCGTCACCAGCTGATCGGTGGCGTGTTGCGGGTCGCCGTGCGTGAACCGAAGCCGGGAACGGGCCAGGTCGGCGAACGCGTCGCCGACGGGGAAGGAACGGCCGGCGCTGCCGTAGACCTGGAACTGGGCCGGGAGCAGATCGCCGAGCTGGCGGGTGAGCTCGCCCGTCTCGATCAGGAAGACGCGCGCGACGTCGCCGATCTGGCCGGCGAGTTGGTCGATTCCGATTTCGGGCAGGCTGGTGCCGAACGGCGACGACACCACAACCCAAGGACGATCTCGGCCCGCATCGTGCAGACCGTTGGCGAGTTGTTGCACCGCGACGCTGGTCTCCACGCGGATGTACACCACTGACTCCCCTTCCAGCCTTCGTGAGAGGCTGTCTGACGAGGGTACGCCTGTCGCCTGTGAGAATGACCCCGAGCGTTAAGGTTCAGGGTGTAGGGAGCCCGAAATCATGTTTTTTTCGATGGTCTCACGGGGTCTGTCGCGGGGGTTGTCGCGGGGGTTCACGGGGACGCGAGTATCCCCACGACCAACGTCATCGCCGAGTTCAGCACGATGAAGGCGGCCACCGCTGCCACCGCCAGCTCGAGCGGCAACAGCACCGTGCGCTGCAGAGCGGCGGCGCGCACCTCGGAGTCGAGCCGAGAGAAACTTTCGATCAGGCCCTCGCCGGAACCCAGCGGCACATCGATCCACATGTCGGGGTCGTCGAGCAGTTCAATGACGCGCAGACGATCCGCCGGGCCCAGCACGATCGGCAGGGACGTCAGCCACGGAACGAGCTCGGCGGCATCGAGAACCGTCACCGGCACCGGCGATGACCGCACGTCGATGCTGCGCGCACCGACGAGGACGACCAGGGGAATCACGGGAATCGGGAGCGGACGGCGGTCTTCCAGCAGCGTCGTGACCCGTTCCGCCTCGAATTTCGCGTGACGCAGGTAGGGCACCGGCCGACTGTCCACTAGAACGCTGCGTTCCTCCACGAGCACGCGCTGGCGGCGGTGCTGTTTGGTATTGATGGTGATGACGCCGCCGGGGCCCACCAGCACGTGGTCGATGTCCCAGCCGTGTCCGCCGATCGGCAGCGCGTGGAAGACCGCCCACTCCGGCGACAACGTCGCCAACTTTTCGCCGACCACGATCTCGCCCTGGGCGCCCAGGTACCAGCCCTCACAGTTCACGCCGAGCGGGGAACGCCCCAGAAACCGGGCCCACAGGGTTCGTGGAGGAGTGCCGCTCTGCTCGCGCAGCAGCTTTTCGATCATGAATTGGGCCGCGAAGCGCTGGCGCATTCTGGTACTTTCCAACGTCATCTTTTCTGATCCCCCACCGTCGATTGTAACGGCTCACCCCAACGGGTGGCACTCCCTTTGGGGACGGGCCCGAACCGGCCACCTACGATGGTCGGATGGTAAACAACATGAAGGTCGTGCAAACTCAGCTCGGGCTGCTCGAAACCCACATCAACACGATCAAAGAGGATGCCGCGACACCCCGCGGGGTGGAGGAGTCTCTGGTGGCCATCTGCACCGCGCTCGACGCGCTGACGGACGAGGTCCGCCGCCGCCTGCCCGAGTAGGCCCCCGCTTCGGGAGCGTCGTTCTGGCTCAGGCCGTCGCGAGCGCGGCTTCGATGAGCCGGAACACGACGTAACCGGCCGCGATGGCGCCCGCCGCGGCGAACAGGACCCACAGCATCCGTCGGATGCCGGCCGATCGCACCCGCGTATCGAGCGCCGTGAACCGCTCGCGCACATCATCGGGGGTGGTGTCCGGCAGCACGTGCCACACGTGCGGGCTGTCGAGAAGGTCCGCCACCTCCTGCACCTCACCGGCCGACAGCACGGGGTGGAGCCTGACCAGCCACCGGCGCAGTTCGTCCGCGTCGAGCACTTTGACCTGCTCGGGCTTCTGCTCGATGGTGAGCAGCCGAGGGTCTACGAACACGATCACGGGCTGCACGGGCGCGACCAGCGGCATCCGTTCTCGCACCAGGCTCGTGACGCGCTCGGCCTCGGATGCGGCGTTGTGCAAATACGGCACGGACTCGCCGTCGACCCGCAGTGTGTCCCGAGCGACACGGATGTCATTGCTCGGGTGGTGCTTCGTGGTGATCGTGAAGATTCCGCCGGGTCCGACCACGAGGTGGTCGATCTCGGCGGTCGCGGAGCCGACGGGCACGGCGCGCAACGCCGTCCACTCGGGTGGGAGCGTCGCCAGGATGGAGCCCACCACAATCTCTCCTTTGGCCCCGAGATACCAGGACATGCTGTCAGCGCCGTGCGGGGATAGACCGAAGAACCCCGCGAACCGCGACCGTCGGGGCACGCTCCCCTGAACCCGCAGCAGCTGCTCGGTGACTGACAGCGCCGCGAGGCTCTCCTGCATCGTGGCACTGTCCACCGTCATCGCAATCCCCTTTGCTGACTCGAATCTAGCGACTGGGGACGGGGAGCACGCAGTCCCCGAAGGGGGGTGTCGACGGCGTGGCGACTGGCGCACCGGGTTCGCCCGCGATGCCGGTGCCGATGCGGGTACCGGTGCGGCCTACGACCAGACGTCGCGGTGGTCTGTGGCGAACTGCCGGAAGGTGGTTGCCGGATCGCCCGAGAGCCGCCGGATCACCCGGTTCGGGCACGCGGAAACCCCCAGGCGCACCACCCGGTAGATCATCTTCTGCACGGCGATGAAGTCGGCCTCTGCGCCCTGCTCGGCCAACCGGGAGAGGTAGTCGTCGACGCTCGGCCGCGCATAAACGATGCGCCACCCGAGCACCTCCGAGAGGATGTCCGCCACCTGGTAGTAATCCAGCGACTGCTCGCCCGACAGCGTGTAGGCACTGCCGAGGTGCCCCGGCTCGGTGAACACCCGCGCGGCGACGCGCCCGATGTCACGGGCGTCGACGAATGCGGTGCGCGCCCTGGCCGCCGGAAGATAGATCTCGCCGCGCTCCCGGATGCCGTCACGGTACACGGTCGACAAATTCTGCATGAAGAAGTTCGGTCTCAAAAACGTGTACGGGGCCCGCTGACGCCGCAGGTGCTTCTCCACGGCGTGGTGGGGAGTGGCCGGGTTGAACTGAACACCCTGCAGGGAGAGAAAGACGATCTGGCGGATGCCGTGCGCCAGCGCCGTGTCGATCACCGGGATCAGGGTGTCCGCCACGTTCGCGATCGCGGGCGGGCGCAGCAGGAACAGCCGGTCGACTCCGGCGAAGGCGCCGGCCCACCCGGTCGGGTCGGAGAAATCGAAGGCACGGGGTGTGCCGGCCGGCGGGTCCAGGGCGAATTCGGAGCCGGCCGGGTTCCGTACCGCGGAGATGACGCTCTCGCCGGTGGACGCGAGCGCCGCGGCCACGGCCCGGCCGACGGTTCCGGAGGCACCGGTGACGAGGATGCTGCCCATCAGATGCCCGTGGAGTCATCGCGAGCCGGGGTGGGAGAGGAGCCGGACATGAGTCACACCTTTCGTCGAATGCATTTAGTTTAGCCACTAAGGCAAATTGACACGGTGGAGGGCGCGGCGGCAGGAACGGTGGCATCCAAGCCGCCCGGAGTCCCCCAGACTGGGGGTGTGAATGCAATCAGGGTGCCCGGAATCCGACAGTCAACCTGGATCGCGGCTGCGGTGGCCGCCACGGTCGCCGTGGGTGCCGGTGCCGCCGGAATCGCGGCCGCCACGGGTCTCGGCGACGACGAGACCACCCTGACCGACACCGAGCTGGCGCGTGCGAGTCGCGCGGCCCTGACCGAGGTCGGGCCAGCCACGGTGACGGATGCCCAGCGCGGCCCCGCCGAGTCTCACGCGCTTTCCGAGTCCTCCGAGTCCTACACGGTCGACACCCGACTTCCGAACGGCGTCGAGGTCGCGGTTCAGCTCGATGAGACCTTCACCGTCGTGTGGGTGAGTGCACCCAGCTGGAGCGGCGACGCGGCATCCGTGGCCGAACCCCGCGTGCTGACCGCTGCGGAACTCGCAAGCGTCGACCGCACGACTGCCGGCCAGGCGGCCCTGGCCGAGGTCGGCAGTGGCACCGTGACGGACTTCCGCCGCAGCAGAGCGCTCGACCACGCCTTCGAGGTGGAGGTCACCCTCGACGACGGCACGCAGCGCGTCGTCGAGCTCACCGAGCGCAGCCAGGTCGTGAGCGCCAACCGCCCGACGCCGCGCTGAGCCGCGCTGAGCCGAGCTGCGCCGCGCTGAGCCGAGCTGCGCCGAGGTCGCCGGCCCGGGCGGCGCTGCGCCGCCCGGCCGGTACGAATCGTTAGCTCGCAGATGGTGACAAGGTGACCGGTGACGAAGTACCGTTGCCGAGTAGGTCTGAAATTGCGTACTCAGAACGAACAACAATGACGTCGGCCCCCCGCACCAGCGGCTCCACCTGAGTGAGGTTCCTCGGGTGGCGCCGCGCGTCTTGCCCGGGCGCGTGCTGTGTCGCGTCCGCTGGGCGTCACCGCTCGACGAGGATCCCGTCTTCGTCGCAGTAGATCGTGCGGCCGGGGGTGAACGTCACGCCGGCGAACCGGGCGACGGCATCCGTGACTCCAGCGCCGGCCTTCGAGCTCTTGCGCGGGTTGCTGCCGAGGGCCTTCACGCCCAGCGGCATCCCTCCGATGGCCACCCGGTCGCGGATCGCACCGTTGATCACCACGCCGGCCCAGCCGTTCTGCACCGCGAGGTCGGCGATCATGTCGCCCATCAGCGCCGTATTCAGCGAGCCGCCGCCGTCGATGACGAGCACCTCGCCGGCGGCGGGCGTCGACAGCACCGACTTGAGCAGGGCGTTGTCCTCGAAGCAGGTCACGGTGCGGATCGGGCCGCTGAACCGGGCGAGGCCACCCAGGTTCAGGAACTGGAGCGAAACGGATTGCAGGTCTTCCCCGCGCTGGTCGTACAGGTCGGCGGTCAACAGCATTGGTGTCCTCCAGGGGTCCGGTGCGGTGCAGGCTTTCTCCCTCAGGCTAGCTGCTCGCTCAAGCTCGCTGCGCTGCGGGACATCCGTCAGCCGTCAGGTCTAAAATCTGATGTCAGTGACGGATGCCGTGACGCCGGCCAGCACATCGGTCAGCACCTCCACGCCGATGCCCGGTCCCGTGGGAACGCGCAGGTGCCCGTTCTCGAGCACGAACGGCGCGGTCAGGTCCTGTTCGTAGTATCGGCTGGAGGCCGAGGTGTCCCCCGGCAGCACGAAGTTCGGCAGCCCGGCCAGGGCCACATTCGCCGCCCGGCCGATTCCGGTTTCAAGCATTCCGCCGCACCAGACGGGCACACCGTGCGCGGCCGCCACATCGTGGATGCGACGGGCCTCCAGGTAGCCGCCCACCCGCGCCGGCTTGACGTTGATGATGCTGCAGGCACCGAGGGTGATGGCAGTGGCCGCATCCCGGGCCGATTCGATCGACTCGTCGAGGCAGATGGGGGTTCTGATCCGTTTCGCCAGGTTGGCGTGGCCGAGCAGGTCGTCCTCCTTCAGCGGCTGCTCCACCAGGAGCAGGTCGAATGGGTCGAGCCGGGCGAGGTGACGGGCATCCGCGAGGGTATATGCGGTGTTCGCGTCGACCTGCAGCAGCAGCTCCTCGCCGAAGCGCTCGCGCACGGCACGCACCGGCTCGAGGTCCCAACCGGGCTCGATCTTGAGCTTGATCCGAAGGTAGCCCTCCTCCAGGTAGCCGGCCACGGCCTCGAGCAGCTCGTCGATCGAGTCCATGATGCCCACCGACACACCGGCCGGCACCGTGTCGCGCACGGCGCCGAGGTAGCCGCCGAACGAGATGTCGGCCTCCTTCAGCTGCGCGTCGAGGATGGCCGTTTCCAGCGCGGCCTTGGACATCGCGTGCCCCTTCACCGGCTCCACGGCCCCGGCGACGCGTTCGGCGGTGAGCCGGTCGCCGAGCGCCTGCAGCCTCGGGATCAGGTGGTCGCGAATCACGAGGTCGCTGCCGTCGAGGAACTCCGAGCTGTAAAGCGGACTCGTATCGGCGGCGCACTCGGCCCAGCCCTCGGCATCCGCGGTGGTCACCCGCACGATCGTGACCGCCCGCTCGGTCGACGTGCCGAACGAGGTGCGGAAGGGCCGCACGAGGGGAATGTGCACGCGCCGCAGTTCGATGTTCTCGATTTTCATGACAGTTCCTTCGGTGCGAGGGTGCCCCGCGGAGGCGGTCTCCCCGAGGCGAGTGCTTCGATGAGAGTACTGCCCGAGGCTGGTTTTTCGGTGCCGCAACCCGACCGCAACCGGGCGAAACCTGCCACGACCTGCACCGCCCACCTGCTCGGCCCGGGTGACGGATGCCTGGTCGGTGACTGCTCAGCGGCGGCCGTCGACCGCGTCGACGGTGAAGAGCGCGGCCTGCTCCGGGGCGAGCAGCGGCGCGGGCAGCCCGACGAGAGCGAGCACAGCTCCGGTCAGCGTCACTGAACCGTCGGTACCAAAAGCACCGGCGGCACCGGACGAGCCCGGCTCCGCCAGCCAGGCCGGCGGGGCATCCTGGATCGTGCGCGGGGGCACGCCGAGCGAAAGCGGTGCCACCCGGTAGCGCCGCTCGGGCGCGAGACCGGGGAACCGCATCCGCTCCGGCAGTGCCGCGCGCGGGGCGGCGAGCGCCACCTGGGCGAACAGGGCCGAGTTCTGGTCGGGCGAGACGACACCGTGCAGCTCGAGGGCCGGGTCGCTGGGGTCAGCCCGAACGACGACACCGGAGTGCAGCAGCGGCCGCAGCTGCTTGTAGCGGGCGATCCAGGTGGCGATCTGCACCCGCTCGGACTCGTTCGCGCGGGTCAGGTCCCACTCGATGCCGGCGCTGCCGAACAGGGCGGTCGCCAGCCGGAAACTGAGCTCGGAGGTGCGCCCGGTGGTGTGTGCGGTGGCCGCGCCGAGATGCCCGCCGAGGTACTCCGGCGGTAGGAGCACGCTCGAGTACCGCTGGATCTGCTGCCGCTCGAGCGGGTCGTTGGTGTCGCTGGTCCAGACCCGATCGACGCGCTCGAGAATTCCGAGATCGACCCGGGCTCCCCCCGACGCGCAGGACTCGATCTCGACGCCCGGGTGCTCGGCACGCACGGCATCGATGAGCCGGTACAGCGCCACCGTCTGCCGGTGGGCGGAGCCGGCCAGCAGGTCGCGATTGTGGTCCCACTTCAGGTAGGCGATGGGGTACTCGTTGAGCAGGGCGGTGAGGCGGGCGAACACCCAGCCGAAGGCATCCGGGTTGCCGAGGTCGAGCACGCGCTGGAACCGCCAGGTCAGCGCCGGCGACGAAACACCGACGGATGCCGAACCAATACCGGCCCCGGAACCCCCGACACCAGCCGCGTCCACCCCGCCGAGCACCCACTCCGGGTGCGCGCGGGCGACGTCCGAGTCGGCGCTGACCATTTCGGGTTCGACCCAGAGACCGAAGTCCATGCCGGCCGCGTGCACATGCTCGATCAGCGGGTGCAATCCGCCGGGCCAGGTGACCGGGTCGACGAACCAGTCTCCGAGGGCCCGCCGGTCGTCCGAGCGGCCGGTGAACCAGCCGTCGTCGAGCACGAAGCGCTCCACCCCGACCACGGCCGCCGCGTCGGCCAGGCGGGCCAGAGTCGTCAGGTCGTGGTCAAAGTACACGGCCTCCCAGGTGTTCAGCACGACCGGGCGGTGCCCGGTGATGGTCGACCAGGAACGGACCCACGGATGCAGCCGCGCCGAGAGCCCGTCCAGCCCGGCAGCCGAGTACACGGCCACCGTCCACGGGGTGGTGTGGCTCGCACCGGGGGCCACTCTCAGCTCGCCGGGAGCCAGCAGCTCGCCGCTGCCGAGCGCCGAGTAGCCCAGCGCGCTGTTCTCGGCCCAGACGTGTTTGTCGCCGCTCCAGGCCAAGTGGGTGGCCCATACCTCGCCGGTGCGGAAGCCGAACCCGGGCGTTCCGGCCGCCATCAGATAGGAGTCGTCGTGGCCGGGGCGGCCGTGACGGGACTCCCGGCTCCACACGCCGTGGCCGAGCGTACTGCGCTGCGGCCGACGCTCGTGGGTCCACAGCCCGGTGAAGTCAAGCAGTTCCCCGGCGCGGTCGGGCACCGGCAGGATGACGTCGAGCGAGCCAAGCTCGAAGGGTGCGGAGGCAGGGTCGTCACCGGTGTTGGTGAGGGTGTGGCGCAGTCGCAGCACACCCTCGACCGAGAGTTCGAGGTCGGTGCGCACGGTCACCCGGGCCGCGGCATCCGTCAGAAAGATCGTCAGGGCCTGTGTGCCGGGCAGCGTGCGGCCGGAGGCAGACGGCACGCCCGCCCGTACACCGCCCGACTGAACCTCGGTGAGGCGCAGATCGAGGGCCACGCCGCCGCACCCACCGGGCCGGAACCCGCTCACGCCCGGACGCCCGCTCCAGCCTGCCGCGAGGGTGGGCAGTAGCGAGAGCCGCAGGGGCACGTCGATCGAACTCGGCGAGATGGCCGGCACGGATGCGTCGGCCAGCGTTTCCAGCAGTTCACCGTTCAGGTCACCCAGGTCGGCACCCCAGTGCACGATGACGGGCACGCCCGTGCCGCGGGCATCCAGCACAAGGCTGGTGCCCGCGGCACGGAGGTAGGGAATCGACACAGTGGAGCTGATGCTACTTGGTGACCGGGATCGACTGAGCCTCGAGAGCGTCGATCGTGCTCTGCTGGGCGCTCGTGAGAGCATCCGTCAGAGTTCCGCTACCGGTGACGGCACCCTTGAAGCCGTCGGAGGTGTCGTTGTAGACCTGTGTCATGGTCGGGCCCCAGATGAAGTCGGGCGAGACGTGATCGGATGCCTCGGCGAACACGTCGTAGATGGCCTGGCCGCCGTAGAACTCGACGCCTTCCTTGAGGGCCGGCAGTTCGAGGCCGCTCTTGGCGGCCGGGTACAGGTTGGCCGACTTGTTCAGCATCGTGAGCGCCTCGTCAGAGGTGTTCAGCCACAGCGCGAACTGGGCCGCCTCGTAGGGGTGCTCGGAGCCCTTGAAGACTGCGGTGGACGAGCCACCCCAGTTGCCGGCGGCGTTCTCGCCGGCAGCCCACTGCGGGGAGAGGGCGACGGACCAGTTGCCGGCGGTGTCCGGAGCGCCGCTGGCGATGGAGTTCGCACCCCAGGCTGCGGAGTTCCAGGTCCAGTTGGATCCTGTGTTGTAGGCGTTGTTCCACTCGTCGGTCCATGGCGGGTTGGTCGAGACGAGGTCGCGGTCGATCAGGTCCTGCCAGTAGTCGGCGACCTTGACCGACTCGGGGCTGGTCAGGTCGATGGTCCAGTTCTCGCCGTCGTTCTCGAACCAGCTTCCCCCGGCCTGCCAGACGAATCCGGCGAACTGGTTGATGTCACTCTGCGAGAAGTTGGTGATGTAGCCGCCGGTGGCGCGCACGGCTTCGGCGGCAACCGCGAATTCTTCCCAGGTGGTCGGGATCGCGATGTTGTTGGCGGCGAAGAGGTCGGCACGGTAGAACATCGCCATGGGCCCGGCGTCCTGCGGCACCGCGTAGGCTGCGTCTTCTTCACCGAAGTTGACCTGTCCCCAGGTCCAGTCCACGAAGTCGTCCTTGGCGTCGAGAACACCCTCACAGGCGGCGAGGTCCATCAGGCCGTCCTGCACGCGGAAGTTCGGGAGGGCGTCGTATTCGATCTGGCCGAGGTCGGGCGCGTTGCCGGCCTTGAGCTGGTTGAAGAAGTTCTGGTACGTGCCGCCGTTGCCGTTCGGGCCGGTCTGCACCTTTACCTGAACGTCGGGGTTCTCCTCATTCCAGACTGCGGCGACGTCTTCCATCCCGGGGATCCAGGTGGTGAACGTGAGGTCGACCTTGCCCTCGGAGGGTTCGCAGGCGGCGGCGTCGCCACCGCCGGACGTGCTCGAGCCCGACGCACAGCCGGTCAGAACGACCGTGGCTGCGGTGAGCAAGGCGACGGCGGCTGCTCTCTTCTTGATCTGCATTGTTCTTCTTTTCTCTTGGGGGTGGAGGTGGTGCAGCTAAGGGGGGGGTGAGGCCGGCTACTTCACCGAACCGGCGCTGAGGCCGTTTCGCCAGAAGCGCTGGAGCAGCAGGAAGATGATGATCAGCGGGATGATCGACAGCAGGGCGCCGATCAGAACGTAATCGCGCAGCACGGGGATCTGGTTGACCTGCGAGTTCCAGGCGTAGAGGCCGAGCGTGACCGGGAACAGGGTCTCGTCGCGCAGCATGATCAGCGGCAGGAAAAAGTTGTTCCAGATGGCGACGAACTGGAAGAGGAAGACGGTGACGAGGGCCGGCACCATCATCCGCACCGAGACCGTGAAGAAGGTGCGCAGTTCGCCGGCGCCGTCGAGGCGGGCGGCCTCGATCAGTTCGTCGGGAACGCTGGCCGACGCGTAGATGCGGGAGAGGTAGACCCCGAACGGGCTGACCAGGCTGGGCAGGAACACCGACCAGAACGTGTTGGTCAGGCTGATCTGGCTGAAGATCAGGAACAGCGGCAGAGCCAGCGCCGTGGCGGGTACGAGCACCCCGCCGAGCACGACGTTGAAGATCAGTTCGCGTCCCGGGAAGTTGTACTTGGCCAGTGCGTACCCGCACATTCCGGCGATGATCGTGCCCACGAGGGCACCGCCACCGGCGTACAGCGCGCTGTTGAGCATCCACTTGAGGTAGACGCCGTCGCGGTAGGCCACCAGGTTTCCGATGTTCTCGAACAGGGAGAAGTCGGCGAACCAGAGCGGGTTCGTGCTGTTGAACTGGGATCGGTTCTTCGAGGCCGCGACCAGCAGCCACCAGATCGGCACCAGGAAGTAGATCGTGAAGACGCCCATGACGACCATGGCGCTGACCCGGGCGAACGGGCTCTCGCGCTGGGCGCGCGGTGCCTTCGCCTCGGTTGAACGGATGCCGCGAGCCGGCTTGGCGGGGGTGGTGGGGGTCAGGGTGCTCACTTGGCTTCCTTACGCTGCGTGAACTTCAGGAACGTGAAGGAGAGGATGAACGTGGCCAGGGCCAGCACAACGGAGAACGCGGCGGCCAGGTTGAAGTTCGGGATCGACGAGGTGGAGTACACCGTCAGGTTCGGGGTGAACGTGCTGGTCACGGCCGAGCTGAAGCTGCGGAAGACCTGCGGTTCGGCGAGCAGCTGCAGGGTGCCGATGATCGAGAAAATGGCGGTCAGGATGATCGCCGGCATGATCAGCGGAATCTTGACCGACCAGGCGATGCGCAGCTGGCCGGCGCCGTCGAGGCGGGCGGCCTCGTAGAGTTCGGTCGGGATCGCCAGCAGCGCGGAGTAGATGATGAGCATGTTGTAGCCCACGAACACCCAGGTGACGACGTTGGCGATGGCCCAGAGCACGAGATCGGCCGAGAGGAAGTTGATGTTCTCGGTGACGGCGCGAAACGGCGACAGATTGGGTGAGTAGAGGTAGCCCCACATGATCGCGGCGATGACGCCGGGGACCGCGTAGGGGACGAAGAACGCCAGCCGGAAGAATCTCTTGCCGCGCACGAGCGGCGAGTCCAGCAACAGGGCGAACAGCAGCGCGAGACCGAGCATGATCGGAACCTGCACGGCGCCGAAGGCGAGCACCCGGGTGATCGACTCCCAGAACGGCCCATTCTGGAACACCAGGATGTACTGGGTCAGTCCGCCGAAGACCTCGGTGGCCTGGCCGAAGGTGCCCTCGCGCTCGATCACGAGCAGTGACTGGTAGATCGCGTAGCCGATCGGGACGAGGTAGAACAGGGCGAACAGGGTGCCGAACGGCAGCACGAACGCGAGGATCGCGCCCGTGTGCTGCACGCGGGGCTTCGCTCCGGGGGCCTTGGCTGGCTTGGCGGCGCGGGGTCTCTTTCGGGCAGCGCTGCCCGGGGCATCCGTCAGGGGAACGGCAGGTGCGCTCATGATGAGGGGTCCTCTCTAATCACGCGGACGGCTCCGGCCGGCACGCGCACGATTCGACCGACGGGTTCGTCGGTGACGAGCTCGTGGCCGGCGGCCGGAAGCTCGACGTCGCCCGAACCGTGGTTGATGATGAACAGATAGCTGTGGGTGGAGCTCACACGGCGCACGACCTCGATGGCTCCGGTGCGCTCCGGGCCGACCGCGGTGACCCGAGCCTCCTGGGCGATCCTGCGCAGGACGTCCCGCAGGGCGCCGGCCTCCAGCGCGGTGGCGACGTACCAGGCGGTGCCGCCTCCGTGCCGGTTGCGGGTGATGGCGGGGATGCCGGGCAGCGGCCCGTCGATGTAGCTCGCGACCACCTCGGCGGTGTCGACGCGCAGGCGTTCGCTCCACAGGCTCGCGGCGGCGCCGGTGTCGAGAGCGAGAACGTGGGAGGGCAGCAGCGGAGAGAACTCCTCCACCGTGATGCCGAGGATCTCGCGGAACGCGCCGGGGTAACCGCCGGTGCGCACCCGGTCGTCTACGTCGACGATGCCGCTGAAGAAGGTGATCAGGGCGTGGCCGCCGGCGGCGACGTAGGCGTTGAGATTCTCGGCCTGCGCGTCCGAGACCAGGTAGAGGCACGGGACGACGACGAGGCGGTAGCCCGAGAGGTCGGCATCCGGGGAGACGATGTCGACCGTGACGCCGAGTTCGTGCAGGGCCGCGTAGGCGGCGTGCACCTGGTCGAGGTAGCGCACCGCGTGGGACGGACGGGATTCGCCGTCGCCTGCCCACCAGGATTCCCAGCTGAAGATGATCGCGGCATCCGCGACGACCCGGCTGCCGGTGACCTCGGCAAGACGATCCAGGGTTGCGCCCAGGGCCACGACCTCGCGCCAGAGCACGGTGTCGGTGCCGGCGTGGGGCACCAGGGCGGAGTGGAATTTCTCCGACCCCTGCGGGGAGGCGCGCCACTGGAAGAAGCAGACGCCGTCCGCACCGCGGGCGACGTGGGCGAGGGAGTTGCGGGTCATTTCGCCGGGCGCCTTGGCCAGGTTGTGCGGCTGCCAGTTGACGGCACCGGCGGCCTGTTCCATCAGGAGCCAGGGCTCACCCTGGGCGAGCCCGCGGGTGAGGTCCGCGGCGAAGGCGAGCTCGGTGGCCGGGTCGGCGAGGCGGTGGTCGAGGTAGTGGTCGTTGGCGACGATGTCCATGTCGCCGGCCCAGGACCAGTAGTCGAGGTTGCGGATGTGCGCGGTGACCATGAAGTTGGTGGTCACGGCCACGTTCGAGTGGCGGCGCAGCACCGCGCTCTCGCGCCGATAGTAGTCGAGCAGTTCGGCGGAGCTGAACCGGTGGAAGTCGAGCACCTGGCCGGGGTTGTGGCTGGACAGCGTGAGCCGCGGGGTGAGGATCTCGGCCCACTGGCCGTACCGCTGGCTCCAGAAGGAGGTACCCCAGGCTGCGTTGAGAGCATCGATGGTGCCGTAACGCGCCTGAAGCCAGAGACGGAACGCGGCGGCGGTGTCGTCGCAGTAACAGAGCGCGTTGTGGCAGCCCAATTCGTTGGACACGTGCCAGAGGGCGATGGCCGGGTGGTGGCCGTACCGCTCGGCGACCTTTTCGACCAGGGCCAGCGCGTGCTCACGGAACACGGCCGAGCTCGGGCACCAGGCCTGGCGACCGCCGGGGAAACGGGTCGTGCCGTCGTCGGCGACCGGAAGGATCTCGGGGTGAAGTGTGGTCAGCCACGGCGGCGGCGACGAGGTGCCGGTGCCGAGGTTGACCCGGATCCCGTTGGCGTGGAGCAGCTCGATGATCGTGTCGAGGGTGTCGAAGTCGTACTCGCCCGCACGCGGCTCGAGGTGCGACCAGCCGAAGATGTTGATGGCCACCAGGTCGACGCCGGCCTCGCGCATGAGGCGCACGTCCTCGGCCCAGGTCTCGGGACCCCACTGCTCCGGGTTGTAGTCACAGCCGTAGGCGATGCCCTCGTGCACGAACGGGTGGGCCGGGGCCGCACCGTTCGAAGTGGCTGCTCGCGAGTTCATGTACTCCCTGACTGTGGCGTGCACTTCGTGGTGACGACACCGTGGTGACGACTCTGTGCTAACTGTTCTGTGAACGTGCACAGAGTCGGGAGAAAAACACTCCGTCGGGTTTTCTGTGAACGTACACAGAGTATGTATCTCCCGGCGGTCGTGTCAAGCGCGGAGTGTGTGCGGGAGCGTTACAGTTATCGAATGGTGACAATTCCGTCTCGACGCAAACGCGCGACGATCCACGACGTCGCCGTGGAAGCCGGAGTCTCCCGCGGCACGGTCAGCCGGGTCGTGAACGACGAGCCCTACGTCTCGGCGTCGGCCCGCATCGCCATCGAGGCGGCCATCGAGAAGGTCGGCTATGTGCCGAACAATGCCGCCCGAAGCCTGGTCATGCAGCGCTCGGAGGCCGTCGGTTTCATCGTGCACGAGCCGCACTCCCTGTTTTTGGACGACCCCAACATCGGCGGAATCCTACTCGGCGCCAACACCGTGCTCTCCCGCGCCGACTACCAGATGGTCAGCCTGGTCATCGACTCCCAGCGCGACACCGAGCGCGTCGCCCGCTACCTCAGCGGCGGTTTCGTCGACGGGGTCGTCATCGTCTCCGCTCGCCAGGAAGACCCGATCACCCGGGTGATCGAGAAGCTGCGCCTTCCGGCCGCCTTCGTGGGACATCCGCCCGACCTGCGCCAGCTTCCCTTCGTGGGCATCGACAACCGGGCGTCGGCGCGCGCCATCACCGAACGCCTCATGCAGACCGGCCGCACGCGCATCGGCATGATTGCCGCCGCGCTCGACCGCGACTCCGGAGCCGACCGTCTGGCCGGCTTCACGGATGCCCTCGGCGACCGCTTCGACCCGGCTCTCGTGGCCCGCGTTCCGCTGTACACCTTCACCGACGGGGCCCTCGGCATGCGTGCGCTGCTTCAGCGTGACCCGCTGATCGACGGCGTGTTCGCCGCCTCCGACGCGGTCGCGGCCGGAGCCATGGAGGCTCTGCGCCATGCCGGGCGCACCATTCCCGGAGACGTCGGCATCGTCGGCTTCGACGACAGCTCCTGGGCGCTGCGCACCCAGCCGCACCTGTCCACCGTGCACCAGCCCGCCTTCGGCCTCGGTGAGCGGGCGGCCGAGTGCGTGCTGGGCCAGTTGCGCGGCGAAGAGCAGCCGGCCGAGGGCATCCTGCTCGAGACTCCGATCGTCTGGCGTGACTCCGCCTGAATCGGGGGTTGGCGGTGCAGGGCCATGGCGGCAGCATCTGGCTTCGGGCTGGCCGGAGCACTCCGGCTGCGCGTCTCCCCCACCGCGCGTGGCTAACCCCCACCCCGCGTGGCTAACCCCCACCCCGCGTGGCTAACTCCCACACCGCGTGGCTAACTCCCACCCCGCGTGGCTAACTCCCACCCCGCGTGGCTAACTCCCACCCCGCGTGGCTAACTCAGGAGAATGCTCGGGCCGGTTAGGGGCATCCGCGTGTTTCCGTGGGATTTTCGGTGCACGACGGATGCCCGCGCTGGATCTCCTGAGTTAGCCACAGCGCGGGTTGGTGAACGGGTCGGGTGAACGATGGATGCGGGCTCGCCTGCGGCGGGGCACACTGGAAGCATGGTTCGCAAGCAGGTTGTCGTGCGCGGGGTGGTGCAGGGAGTCGGGTTCCGCTACTACACCCAGACCGAGGCGCGCCGACTCGGGCTCGCGGGTCATGTGCGCAACCGCGGGGACGGTGCGGTGGAGGTCGAGCTGGAGGGCGACGCGGCAACCGTCTGGGTGATGCTCTCGTGGCTGCAGCACGGCCCGCCGTCGGCCCGGGTCGAGGCGGTCGAGGTCACCACGATTCCGCCGCTCGGCGAGACCGGGTTCCGGATCGGCTTCTGAGCGGAACGGCCGGCTGAGCGGCGGCATCCGGTTGATACCGAGGTCAGCGGGCACCCGACCGGCTGGCGTAGCGTGGGAGCATGTGCGCGCGAGCTGCCGATCCCGCTCGGACGGACCCCCCGAAGCGCGTTCACTCGGCGGCGACGAGATCGGGCGTGCGCGCACTCACTGCGGCACCCGTACGCCGGGCCCTCGCCCGAACTTCTCGGACGCAGCCCGTGCACACCGTGCGCCGCGGGTTCGGCATCGGCCGCCTGCTCCTCGCCGGCCTGGGCGTGGTGGCCCTCGCCGGCTACTTCGATTACGTGCTCGGTTTCGCCACGTTTCAGATCTACAACTACTTCAGCTATTTCACCGTGCAGAGCGGTATGGCCGCGATCGTCGCCTTCGCCGCTGCCGCATTCGTCGCATTTCGGCACACGACCGACCCACCCTGGCTGAACTGGTTCCGGTTGCTTGTGACGACCTACATCACCGTCTCCGGGATCGTATTCCTGACCATCGTCATCCAGTCCTCCTCGCTGGACTACACGATCGAGGTGCCCTGGTCGAGCCAGTTGCTGCACTTCTGGATTCCCACGATCGCACTCCTTGACTGGCTGACGGATGCCGGCAAGGCCCGCCTGCCCTGGAAAATCCTGGTCTGGGTTCTCGTGGTGCCCTCGATCTGGGGAGTGTTCACGCTCATCCGCGGGTCGATCGTGGGGTGGTACCCGTATTTCTTCCTCGACCCGGTGCAGGTGCGCGGCCCGCTCGAGACCGTGATCTACTGCCTGGTCGCGCTGCTGCTCTTCACCGCGATCGCCGCCGTACTCACGGCCACGTCGCGGCTGCCCCCGCGGGCGCAGGGGCGCGAACCTACAGCGGCGTGAAGGTGTATTCGCTGGTCAGGTGCCCGCCCCGGCAGGCGCCGCAGTGGAGCACCCCGGATGCCCGCATCGCGAGGACCCGGGGTGTGCAATGCACGACCTTGGTGCCGCAGCACGGCGAGACCGCCAGGTAGGCACCGGGGGCGGTGGGTTGGTGCCCGTTCAGGCCACGAATGTGGTGAGTGCCTTCACAGGGCAGGTCAGGGTCGACGTCCAGAAGGACGACGGATTCGCGGTCGATGTCGATGTCGATGTCGATGTCGATGTCGAGGAGGATATCCATGGGGAGCACAGCAATCGCACGGTCAAGCAGAAAAGTGGAGCAGTCGCGGGCGGGGGTGGTGCATCCCGGTGACGACCGCACTGGGATGGCCGGCGGAACGAGCCCGGCCTGGAACGGGGGCATCCACCCGTCAGGAATCCGTCGGCAGGGCCAGTCCGGGTAACGACTGGACCTCTGAGCGCTGCACCACGACGGGCTGCGACTGCATGAGAACGTGCCCCGAGTGGGAGCCAGAATTCATCGACTGGACGTTGGCAGGTGAGTACACCACGAATCTCAGAATTAAGACGGGTGGACAATCGCGAGGCGCCGGCCCGGGATTCGGGGAGCGGCGTGGTGCGGACCTACTCCGTGGTCGGGTTGTCGGTCGGCACGGCCGAGTAGAACGGCTCGAGGCTGCTCAAGGCGGCGGCGAGGAACTCGTCGTCGTCGACCTCCGCGAGGCGCAGAGAGGTCTCCGCCGCAACCAGGCCCACCAGCACCGGTTCGCCGGTGAGCGGAACCATGTTGATCCAGACGCGGAAGTCGTCGTCGCCGCCGACCGTGGACCAGAGCGGGGCATCCGTGTCCCAGAACGGCTTGTCGAATTGCAGCCAGATCTTGTCGAGCGTGCCCATGCCCAGGGCCGAGATGGCACCGCGGTGCGTGAAGGGCAGCGGCGGGTCGAACTCCATCACTTTGGTCTTCAGAACCCCCAGCGGCACGGTGACGACGACCCGGTCGGCGGAGAGCGACTCGCCGGTGCCGAGCCGGAGGCTGGTGCCGGCTTCGCTGTAGGCGATTTTGGTGACCACGCTCGACCCGAGCATGTCGATGCCGTCGCTGAGGTCGGTAAGCAGGGTGGCGAAGCCGCCCAGCACGATACGATCCTCGCCGGGATCGGTGTCAGGGTCGGCCTGAGGGTTGGCGTCCGAGTACCAGGAGGACTGCTCCGGAACGGGGCCCCCTGCCAGTGGGTCGAGCACCACCGTGATCTGGTAGTCGAGCCAGTCGGCGTCGGAAACGCCGGTGTCGGCATCCGTCGTCGAGAGCTTGGAGGCCCCCGAATCGGCGAGGGACTGCGCGATGGACACGTCGGTGGGCTGCTCGGCGGCCCAGGCCAGCGCCGTGGCGACCGCCTGCGCGCCGGTGTCGGGCACCTCCACGACCGTGCCGGCCGCGGTGCGGGCCTCCGGCGGATCGGTGAAGGGGGCCGTGGCGACGCCGCGGTCGGTGAGGTCCTCGTCGAGGGTGGTCTGGCCGGTGCGCCGGACGAAAGCCGCGCCGAGCTCGATCGGGAATGGCCAGTCCTTGTCGGTGACGGTGTCGATGCGGCCGCCGATGCGGTCGCGGGCCTCGACCAGGAACACGTCGAAGCCGGCGTCCTGCAGGTCTCGGGCCGCGGTGAGTCCGGCGATTCCGGCGCCGATCACGGCGATGCGCTCCCCCAGGCTCGCCGCTGCGAGCACGTCGCGGGCGGCGCGCTTCCCTGAATCGCGGGCGCCCTGCACCGTGCCCGGCGCGTCGGTGGAGGTGGCCTCACCGGCGAAGAAGAGGCGGTCGTCGACGGGCTGGCCGAGCGCGGCGCGCTGCTCGGGCGTGGCGCCCACCGCGGGGTAACTGAAGGAGCCGCGGGCGAACGGGTCGGCCGACCAGGATGTGCGGCGCATGGCCGCCGGCTTCGGGACGAGCGAGGGTGTCGACGTCGGCTTCGGCGTGACGGATGCCGAGGGCCGCGGAGTCGGCGTCACGCACGCGGTGAGCGCGACCAGGCCCAGGCCGGAGACTGAGCCGAGCAGAAAGGTTCGTCGTTTCATCGCTGTCTCGGCGCCAGGTATGGCGCCGACGTCCTCCTCTCCGAGCGGGCCGGGCAGTACGACCAAGCTACCGCAGAGCCGGGTGAAGTGGCCGGTCGGGTGGGGGTGGAGTGGGGTCTGCGCACGTTACTTCGGAGATTGTCGCGACACGCGGCATCCCACCCTGAAATACGGCGTTTCGCGAAAATCTCCGAGTTTGCGTTCGCCGGTGACGCGGTGGCGGTCTAGCGTGCGCTGGTGGCGGTCTAGCGTGCGTTGGTGGCGGGCGGGGTCCTCGTCAGCGCGTCAGCTCACAGCACGTGGCTGGCAGCAGACGATGGCAGCACACAGCACGTCAGGCGAGCCGATGCTGCAGGAAGCCGTCCTCGAGCAGCTCCCGCACGCGCGGGAGCAGGTCCGCGGCGAGTTCGCGCTCATCGACGTCGAGCAGTTGGGCCAGCGCAGCGACGATCGAGCCGACGTCGAGCTCACCGTCAGAGGCGCCGACCAGGGCGGCGAGGCCGGTGTCCAGCGCGATCAACCGGCCGAAGCCGGTGCCCTGGTGCAGCGTCATCAGGGTGGGGTCCTCCTGGCCGGGCCAGTAGTGCCGTACCTCGGTGACATCGGATGCGACGGCGAGCCGCGCGCGGGCGAGGCGGGCGTCATCCGTCGCCGCGTGCCAGTCGTGGGCGGCGAGGCAAGCGGCAAGATGGCTGCCCATGCCTCCTGGATTGTGGCCGAGGGTGCCGGGGAGGCGTTCGAGCCGACGGAAGGTGGGGGTGCCGGCGGCCGGGCGGCGCAGCAGCATGTAGCCGAAGCCGACCTGACTCACGCCGCGCGCCGCGAAGTCGTCGAGCCAGGCCCCGTAGAGGCGGTCGAAGTCGGCGGTGTCGGAGCGGGTGCCGCCGTCTCGGATCCACGTCTCGGCGTAGAGCGTGGGGGCCTGCACCTCGCGTTCGATGATCCAGGCGTCGAGTGCGGCGGCATCCGTGGCCTGCACGGTCTCCTGCTGGCCCCCGTGCGCACCCTCGGCACCGGCCCTCGCGGCACCCTCGGCCCCGGCGGCACCTTCCGCCCCGGGCGTATGCGAATTCGACGGAGATTCAGCTCCCAGAGGGGCCAAACGCGCCGAATTCGGGCTGTTTGGGGCAAAATCTCCGTCGAATTCGTCAGGGCGCAGCGGGGCGGAAGCTGGCGATGCAGGGGATGCGACAGGGGTGACAGGGGTGACGGGGGTGACAGGGGTGACAGGGGTGACAGGGGTGACAGGGGTGACAGGGGTGACAGGGGTGACAGGGGTGACAGGGGTGGCGAGCCAGGCGGCCAGACGCTCGAAGGCATCCTGGCCGGCGTGGTACTCCCAGTTCCCGAGCAGCTGGGCGACGCCGCCGGGGGTGAGATGTTCGGCAGCGCCGCGCACGACCGCCTCGACGAGCGCGTCGCCGACCAGGCCGCCGTCGCGGTATTCGTAGGCCGGCACACCCGGCACACGCGGGGTGATCACGAACGGAGGGTTGGAGATGATGTGGTCGAAGCGCTCCCCCGCGACCGGTTCGAACAGGCTCCCGAGGCGAAACTCGATATTCCCGATCTCGTTCAGCTCCGCGTTGAGCGCGGCAAGCTCCAGGGCTCGCACCGAGATGTCGGTGGCTACCACCCGGTCGGCGTGCCGGGACGCGTGCATGGCCTGGATTCCGCATCCGGTGCCCAGGTCGAGGGCGCTGGCCACCGGGGTCGGGATCAGTAGCCCGGTCAACGTGAGGGATGCCCCACCCACCCCGAGCACATGGCTTTCGCCGAGCGGGTGGCCGAGTGCGAGCTCTCCCAGGTCGGACACGATCCACCAGCTTCCGGCGCCATGCGCGTCGACGAAGCTGTAGGGCCGCAGTTCGAGGAGCGGGCGGAGGGTTCCGGCCGCACCGGATGCACCGGATGCAACAGGGCCGACACCCGGAAGGACATCGGCGTCGACACCGGCGTCGACACCGGCGTCGACGGATACCGCGAGGCCGAGCTCCTCGGCCCCGGCGGCACCCAGCGCGGGGAGGGCGACATCGAGATCCGCACGGTCGACGGGCAGGCCGAGCACGAACAGGCGAGCCAGTGTGGCGCAGGGTTCGGCGTGCCCGAGCCTCTCCCGGAGACCTTCCAGCCCCCGCAGCGCCGGGACCCGCTGGTTGCGGCGCAACGCGGCATCCGCTTCGATCCCCCACAGGCCAGTGAGGGCCGAGACCGAGAAGTTGGCGGCGGCGAGGTCGGCGCGAAGCCGGTCGATCAGTGCAGAAGTCACCCGTCTATTCAACTGCACCGTCTGCCGCACCGTCTGCCGGACCGGCCGCCGCTACCGGCGCTCCTCCGCCACGCTGTTACCGCCGTCGACGACGATCGTCTGGCCGGTGACGTATGACGCGCCGGGCGAGGCCAGCCAGGCGATCACGGAGGCCACCTCGGCAGCCGTGCCGCTGCGCCCGACGGGCACGAGCGCGCCCTCGACTGCCTCGCTCTCCAGCTGCGACCCGGTCTCGATCCAGCCCGGTGCGACCGCGTTGGCGGTGATGCCGAGCCAGGCCTCATCCACGGCGAGCGCTCGGGTGAGCCCGGCCAGACCAGCCTTCGCGGCCGCATACGTCAGGTCCCCGCGCGACGCCATCACCGGCCCAGACACGCTGGACACTGTGACGATGCGCCCCCAGGCCGCCGCGTGCATGAAGCCGATCACGGTGCGCGTGGCGTGGAAGGCGGTCGATAGGTTGATCGCGAGGCCGCGGTCCCACTCGTCCGGCAACGTGGTGCTCACGTCGCCGTGCAGCATCTCGGCATCGCCGACCGCGACCATGCCCGCGTTGTTCACCAGAATCGTGGGCGCCAGCCCGGCGGTCGCGAGGGAGTCGGCGAGCACCAGCGCGCCGGCCTCGGCGTGGAGGGTGCAGACGATGCCGGATGCCGCGATGCCCCGTTCCGTCAGCTCGGCCGCTCGCTCGTGCACGCGTTCGGTCGTGGCGGTGAGCACGACGTGTGCACCGAGCTCACCCAGCATCCGTGCCGCGGCGAATCCGATCCCGGAGGCGCTGCCGGCCCCGGTGACCAGGGCCGTACGACCGGCGAGGTTCCACGCGTCGGGCAGGGCGAAAGCGAGAGGGACGGGGACACCGATAGAAACAGGGAGTCCGACAACCTCGGGGAGAGTCATGGCGCCATGCTAGCGGCTACCGCGGCACGTCCATCGGGATGGCGGCGAACTCGCGCACGACCAGCCGGGGCGTGACCATCCGGTGCCGGGGTTCGGCCGACTCGGGGGCTCCGTGCACCTTGCCGCCGAACTCGCCGGTGAGCAGTTCGAGCACTCCGGCGGCCACCTCGTCCACTGCTTGGTCGACGCTGGAAAGCCCGATCGCGGCGGCGATGGGGGTGTTGTCGTAGCCGGTGACGGGCACACGCTCGGGGTTCGCCATCATCGCCCCGAGGGCGAGCGAGTCGCTCGCGCAGAGCACGGCATCGATCTGGCCGGCGTTCTGCCGCAACTGCTGCATGGCCGCGGTGCCCTGGCTGACGCCGTCAGTGGTGACGATCTCCAGCTCGGCCAAGTCCCGCTCCGAGACGTCGCCGCGTTCGATCATCGCGTCGTACCAGCCTCGTCGGCGGTCATCGCCGGTGCCCGACGGGCTGGGCCAGCCGATGTAGGCGATGCGCCGGGCTCCGGTCTCCTGCTGTGTCCGCGTGGCAGCGTGCAGGCCGGACCAGCCATCCACATCCACCCACAGGTGCTGCGGGTCGTTCATATCGTCGACTCCCCACGGCCGCCCGAAGGTGACGAAGGAGATGCCGTTCTCGATCAGCCATCGGGTGCGTGGGTCGCCGGCGAACGTCGACGTGAGCACGAAACCATCGACATCCGCGCCGTCGTTCAGGCGCCGGAACTGGATGATCTCGTCTTCGGGGCTCGTGGCCGTGAACAGCAGCACCCGCAGCCCCTGGGCGTCGGCCTGCTCGGTCACGGCGTGCAGAAACCGGTCGAGCACCGAACCGGAGATGCCGTCGATCACCGGGTCCAGCCGGATGCCGATGGTCGAGCTGCGCCGCGTGCGCAGCCGGCGGGCGGAGGCGTGCGGCCGGTACCCGAGTTCGGCGATGGCAGCCTCGACCCGCTGGCGGGTGTCGGTGCGCACGATGCCGGGCGAATTCATCACATTCGAGACGGTCTGCCGGGAGACGCCGGCCGCGAGCGCGACATCCGTCACCGTGGGGAACCCACCCATCGCCGCTCCTGCCCCACGCCCTTGTCGGACGCGCCTGCCCCCGTGAATTGAACGATCAAATATTGTTCTGCACAGAATACCGCGTCTCGACGGATCGCGGAAACACGGTGATTAGATCGATCAAAAAAAAGTTTGATCGATCAAATGAATTCAGCTATCGTGACCGTTACACAAGCAAACGCGCATCGATGCGCGACTCAAGGAGAAACAAGATGCAACGACGCAACTCCCGCTGGCTGATCGGAACCGGGCTCGCCGTGGCCGGCGCCCTCACCCTCAGCGCGTGCGGTTCCGGATCCGGCTTCGGCGGCGACACCGCCGATTCGGGCGGAGAGCTCACGAGCGATTCCACCCAGGGGCTCAACATTCTGATCGGTTCCAGCGGCGACGCCGAGACCGCCTCCGTCAACGCCGCCGTGGCCGCCTGGTCCGAGACCTCTGGCACCGACGCCAAGGTCAGCGTCGCCAGCGATCTCAACCAGCAGCTCGCCCAGGGCTTCGCGGCCCAGAAGCCCGCCGACGTCTTCTACCTGTCGACGGATGCGCTCGCCGGCTATGCCTCGAACGGCTCGCTCCTGGCCTACGGCGACGATCTGGCCAACAAGGACGACTTCTACCCGAGCCTGGTCAGTTCCTTCACGTACGAGGGCGACTTCTACTGCGCGCCGAAGGACTTCTCGACCCTGGGTCTGATCATCAACGACGACCTCTGGGCTCAGGCCGGGCTGACGGATGCCGACATCCCCACCACCTGGGACGAGCTCGCGGCCGTCAGCAAGACGCTCACGACCGACAGCCAGGTCGGACTCGCCCTCGGCGGCGAATACGCCCGTCTGGGCGCGTTCATGGCCCAGGCCGGCGGCAGCCTGATGAGCGAAGACAACACCGAGGTCACCGCGAACAGCGCGGAGAACGTCGCGGGCCTCGAATACGCGCAGACCCTCCTGAACGACGGGGTGATGAGCTACGCCAGCGAAATCGGTGCCGGGTGGGGTGGCGAGGCGTTCGGCAAGCAGCTCTCGGCCATGACCATTGAGGGCAACTGGATCACGGGCGCGATGAAGAGCGACTTCCCCGACGTCAACTACACGGTCGCCGAGCTGCCTGCAGGCCCGGAGGGCCAGGGCACCCTGCAGTTCACCAACTGCTGGGGAATCGCCGCCGACAGCCCCAACCAGGCCGGCGCGCTCGAGCTCGTCGAACAGCTCACCAGCAAGGATGCCCAGCTCACCTTCTCGGAAGAATTCGGCCCGATGCCCTCGATCAAGTCGGCCGCCGAAGACTGGAAGAGCGCCAACCCCACCCTGGTGGCCTTCCTCGACGGCGCCGACTACGCCAAGGGCGTGCCCAACGTGCAGGGCGCCGCGGATGTCACGAGCGACCTGAACGCCCAGCTCGAGTCGCTGAAGACCGGGGACGCACAAGCGATTCTCGATTCCGTGCAGAAGAACCTCGAAGCACTGCTGAAGTAGTCCACCATGTCGACGCCTGCACGCACGGCTCGCCGCTCGAATATCCGGGGCGGCGAGACCGCCTCGGGGTGGCTCTTCACCGCCCCGATGATCATCCTGCTCGGCTTGTTCCTGGTCATCCCGGTGCTGATGGCCCTCTGGGTCAGCTTCTCCGACTGGAACGGCCGCGGCAGCCCTTTCAGCGGCACAGTGTCGTTCGTGGGCCTCGACAACTACTCCGCCCTGGTCGGCGGCGGCGGCCTGGCCGAACAGGACTTCGGCACAGCGCTGCGTAACAACGCCTGGTACGTCCTCCTGGTCGTGCCGACCCAGACCATGCTGTCGCTGCTGCTGGCCGTGCTGGTCAACCGGCAGATCCTGCGCGGCCGCGGCTTCTTCCGCACCGCGTTCTATTTCCCGTCGGTGACCAGCTCGGTGGCCATCACGGTGCTCTGGCTGTTCCTGTTCAGCGCCAGCGGCGCCGTCAACAAACTGCTGGCGTTCATCGGCGTCAACGGACCGAACTGGTTCAACGACCCCAGCGGCGTGCTGCACAACATCCTCGGAGCGTTCGGCGTCGAGACCGGCCCGGCCGCGCTCACCGGCAACACGTTCCTCGGAATCTCTTTCTGGGAGTGGCTCGCCGGGCCATCCGTGGCCATGAGCGCCTTCATCCTGATGGCCGTGTTCACCACCAGCGGCACGTTCATGCTGCTGTTCATCGCCGCGTTGCAGAACCTCAGCGGCGACGTCGTCGAGGCCGCCATGATGGACGGCGCCAACGGCTGGCAGCGGTTCTGGCGGGTCACCCTCCCCCAGCTGCGACCGACCCTCTTCACCGTGCTCACCCTCGGCCTGATCGGCGCCTGGCAGGTCTTCGACCAGATCTATACCGGCACGCAGGGTGGACCAGGCAAGACCACGCTCACTCCGGCCTATCTCTCCTATCAGGCCGCTTTCACCAACCAGGCCTGGGGCCAGGGCGCCGCGATCGCTTTCATCCTGTTCGTCATCATCGTGGCCTTCACCCTGTTCCAGCGCGCTCTGCTGGCCGAACGCAAGGTCTCCAACCGGCGGATGCGTCCGTATCTGCAGAGCCCGACATCCGGAGGTTCGAAATGAGCACCACGGTGAGAACCCGCGAGCGCACCGTCTCTCCCTCCCGACGCCTGCGCGCCCTGGGCCGGGAACAGTTGCCGACCCGCGCGATCGCCGGCCGATCGCTGCTTTACGCGATCCTGATCGTGCTCGCGATGATCTACATCGCCCCGTTTCTGATTCAGGTCGCCACCTCCTTCAAAACGGATGGCGATGCCGCCAGCAATCCCATGTCGCTGCTGCCGCAGACCTGGTCCACGGCCGCGTACGAGAGGTTGTTCCTCAACTCGGACTTCCCGGTCTGGTTCCAGAACTCCGCCATCGTCACCGTCTTCGTCACCCTCGGCCGCGTCTTCTTCAATTCCCTGGCCGGTTACGCCCTCGCGCGGCTGCACTTCCGGGGCCGCACCGTGATCTTCGCGCTGCTCATCGCCGTGATGAGCGTGCCCGGGGTCGTGCTCCTGATCCCGAAGTTCCTGGTGATCAACCAGCTCGGCATCTACGACACCTACGTTGCAATGATCGTGCCGCTGCTCACGGATGCCGCGGGCGTCTTCATCATGAAAAACTTCTTCGAGTCGATTCCGGCGAGTGTGGAGGAGCAGGCACGCATCGACGGGGCCAGCACCTTCCGGGTGTTCTGGTCGATCGTTCTGCCGATGGCCCGGCCGGCCCTGGTGACCATCATCATCCTGTCGTTCCAAGGGTCCTGGAACGAGCTGTCCCACTTCATCGTGGCCACGCAGTCCCCCGAGCTGACGACGCTGACCAAGGGCGTGGCGTCACTGGCCTCCGGGCAGCTCAGCCAGGGCACGCAATACCCACTCAAGCTGGCCGCGGCGGCGATCATGACCATCCCGGTCGCGGTGATGTTCTTCATCTTCCAGAAACGCATCATGAACACCACCGATGGGGCGGTGAAGGAGTAGTCCTTCTCTCCACCCTTTTCCTTCCGTTCGCTCGCTACTTCCGTTCCTTCTGTTCCTTCTGTTTCTTCTGTTTCTTCTGTTTCTTCTGTTCCTTCTCTACTTCCATTCCATCTGTTCCTTCTGTTCCTTCTGTTTCTTCTGCAGATCCGCACCACAACCCCCTCTGGAGTCGTACCTCGCTCATGTTCTCTCACCCCGTCCAGCCTCTGCTCCATGACTCCGCCATCGTTCTGGCGGCCCCGACCCAGGCGTGGTCGCGGTCCGACGGGCAGACCGACAAACCCATCCACGGCTTGTACCACGCGGACACCCGGATCCTCTCCGGCTGGTCCCTGCTGATCGGCGGCCGGACCGGCGAAGCGATCGGACACGCCCAGCGCGGCGCGGGAGAGGTCACCTTCACGTCGCTGCTCCGCCACCTCGACGACCGCACCGCCGACCCCCGGCTGCGGCTCGAAGTCACCCGCACGGTCACCGCGGGGCGCCTGACCGAACGGATCGAGATCATCTCGGGACTCGAGCAGGCTGTCGACACGACCGTGTCCGTGCGCCTGACGCCCGATTTCGCCGATATGCAGACCGTAAAGGCCGGCCTCGCGGGTGCCGCCGAGCGCGACGCTTTCGGGGGCGTGGACCTGCCCGCGGCACCGGATGTCGTTGTGACGGAGGCGAGCGGGGGCATCCGTCTGTCGACCGACACCGTGGCGGCGCTGGTGGGGGTGAGCGACGACGGGGTGCTGACCGGCTCGACCGCCGAGGCTGACACCGAGGTCACCGGCACCTGGTCGGTCACCGTGCCCGCGAAAAGCAGCGTCACCGTGGAGTGGACCGTCGAGATCGCGCACGCGGCCACCGTGGTGCAGGCCGCATCGGGGCTGCCTGAGTGGTCCGGGGTGTCGGTGCGCTCCGGCGATGAGCGCCTCGGACGTTGGGTGGCACGTGCGCTCGACGACCTGACCGGTCTGCGGATGGCCACCACGACGAGTCCGGCCGAGCCGTTCCTGGCCGCCGGCGCCCCCTGGTTCTTCACCCTGTTCGGCCGGGATTCCCTGTGGGCGGCGCGCTTCCTGCTGCCGCTCGGCACCGAGATCGCGGGCTCCACGCTGCGCTTGCTCGCGCAGCTGCAGGGCACCAAGAGCGACACCGAGACCGCGGAACAGCCCGGCAAGATCATGCACGAACTGCGCCCCGATGTGTACTCGATGCCCGGCGAGAGCCTGTCGCTGCCGCCGCTGTACTACGGCACCGTCGACGCCACCCCGCTCTGGATCTGCCTGCTGCGCGACGCCTACCGTTGGGGTTTGGCCACCGAAGAAGTCGAGGCTCTGCTGCCTGCCCTCGAAGCTGCCCTCGGCTGGATGCGCGACTTCGGCGACAGCGACGGCGACGGCTTCCTCGAATACGTCGACATCACCGGCCACGGCCTCGCGAACCAGGGCTGGAAGGACTCCGGCGACTCGATCCAGTGGCGCGACGGCAGCCTCGCCGATGGACCGATCGCCCTCTGCGAGGTGCAGGCCTACGCCTACGAGGCCTATATCGGCGGCGCCGAACTGCTCGACGCCTTCGGCAGGGCCGGCGGCGACGCCTGGCGCGCCCGGGCGGCCGCGCTCCAGACCCGGTTCCGGGACTCGTTCTGGATCGACGCGCCCGCCGGCCGCTACCCGGCCGTCGCCCTCGACGCCTTCAAGCGCCCGGTCGACACTGTGACCAGCAACATCGGCCACCTGCTCGGAACCGGGCTGCTCTCCGCGGAGGAGTCCGCCCTCGTGGCCGCCCGGCTCGTGTCCCCGGAGTTGAACTCCGGCTACGGTCTCCGCACGATGTCGACGGACTCCGTCGGCTACTGGCCGCTGAGCTACCACGGCGGCTCGGTGTGGACCCACGACACAGCGATCGCGATCGCCGGCCTGGGGCGCGCCGGTTTCGGTGCCGAGGCCGGCATCCTGATCGAGGGGCTGCTCGCGGCGGCCGAATCATTCGACTACCGCATGCCGGAACTGCACTCGGGCGACGCGTCCTCCCTGGTTGCCGCCGCGGTTCCCTACCCGGCCGCCTGCCGCCCGCAGGCCTGGTCGGCGGCGGCGGCGGTCTCCGTGCTCGGCACCGTGCTCGGCCTGGAACCCGATCCGGTCACCGGCCAGGTCACCTCCACCCCGATCATCCCCGCGGTCGTCGGCGACGTTGCAGTGCGCGGCCTCCGGACCCCGCCGGCGCCGGCCCGCGCCGGCTAGCCGCGGCCCGGTCCGGCCCGTCGGCCGGCC
>NZ_SOFA01000003.1:0-47126 GCF_004402835.1 Cryobacterium sp. Sr3
CTGGCCGGCCGCGCCCTCGGCCGCCCGCAGCCGCTCCGCCTGGGCGCGCGCCTCGGGCTCGCTTGCCGCCGCCAGCGCGGCCGCCGCCAGGGCCTCGTCGACGTCATCCATCCGGTCCGGTAGCTCGTCCAGGAGCGCCTGGGTCTGCTCGACGGATGCCACGTGCAGGGCGAGCTCCTCCTGCAGCGTCACAATCTTGGCCTCGATGCCGGGCAGCAGCCGTTCGACGTCGAGAACGTCCTTCAACGATCCGAGCCGGCCCAGGAGATTCTCGATGACGGCCTTGAGGCTCTCAGTCGTTTCCACCAGACCTGGGTCGTCCTGGTACTCACGCCAGGCGCCGTGCGCGTACGATTCGCCGACCAGGGCACGTTCGAGCGCTTCCTCCGCCTCTCGACGCGTGCGGAGCGCCGGCCACACGCGGGACGCCCGGTTCGCGGCCAGCACGGCCGCCCGGTCGAGGGCGATCGCCACCTGCCGGGCCTCGAGAACGGCCAGGGCCGAGTGGGCTTCGTTGCGGCGGTCCTGCCGGCTGCGCAGGTCTTCCTGGGCCTGCACGTCGGCGGCGGCCAACTCCAGCGCCGACGTGGCCCGTTCGGCCCCCGCCGACGCCTCGGCCAGCAGTTCGTCCAGCTCCGCCAGGGCGGCGTCGAACCAGGCCCGGTCGCGACTGCCGGGCGCGTCATCGGAGTCGTCGCCGGGCAGGTCTTCGCGCTGCAAGTGCCGGGACGCGGTGGCCGCCAGGCCGGCCAGGCGCTGGCGCACGGATTCCAGCCCATCATCGAGCGACTTGCGCCGGCTGATCAGCCCGAGTTCGAGCTGCTCGAACCGGGCGGTGCCGAAGAGGGTGCGCAGCACCCCTCGCCGGTCATCGGTCTTGGCCAGCAGGAACCGCTGGAACCGGTTCTGGGCCAGCAGGATCACCTGCAGAAACTGGTCCTGCTTGAGCGGCAGGATGCGGCTGAGCTCGTGCCCGACGTCGACCGGACGGGTCGCCACGCTGCGCCAGCCCTCAGGGGTGTCCCGGTCGTCGTGCAGGTCACGGATGTCGAGGCGCGCGTCGGGCGGTGACATGGTCGTACCCGGGCCACGCTTCTTGTTCTTCTCGTACCTGGGTGTGCGGTAGATGCGGTAGTCGTTCTCGCGCAGTGCGAATTCCAGCTCCACGAAAGTAGGGTCATCCGGTTCGCAGTGGTCACTGCGCAGCTGGGACTCCGTTCCCTCATAGCGCGGCACGCTGCCGTAGAGGGCGAAGCAGACGGCGTCGAGGATGCTGGACTTGCCGGCCCCGGTCTTGCCGGTGATCAGGAAGATTCCATCGGCATCGAAGCGCTCGAAGTCGATCACCTGTTCGTTCTTGTAGGGGCCGAATCCGGCGATCCGCAGGCGTTTGATCTTCATCGGCTCAGCTCCCTCAGGTCACCTTCGGTGAGGAGTTCCGCCACCAGGTCTCGTTCGAAATCGGATTGGCCGACCCCGTTGCGCACGAACTCGAGGAACCCGGCGACAATCTCGCGGTCACTCTGGCGGTCGATGCGCTCACCGTAGCTGACGGCATCCGAGTCGACGACGACAGCGGGCCGGTGCTCGAGCGTGACGCAGTGCGGGAATCGTTTCTGCAGGCGCCGGATGCCGTCGAGGGGACGCACCTGGTCGGTCAGGATTGCCGACACCCAGTCGGGCTCGAACTCGGCCAAGGCGTCATCGGTCAGGAGCTGTTCGATCTCGCCGGTGAGCACGCTGAGTCGCCGCGGGACCGGAAGCTCGATCCATTCGATGTCGGCGGCAGGGCCGGCCTGGAGCTCGACCAGCCAGCAGCCCCGCGGTTTGCCGGCCTCCGAGAAGGAGTAGTGCAGTGGTGCTCCCGAGTAGCGCACGCGGTCGGTGAGGTGGGCCCGCCCGTGGATGTGGCCGAGGGCGACGTAGTCCGGTCCTGTGAAGACCGACACGGGCACCAGATCGAGGCCGCCCGCGGTGATGTCCCGCACGGTATCGGTCGCCGCGGCCGCGGGCACTCCCGCCGCGAAGCAGTGGCTGAGCACCACCGATCGCCCGCCGCGCACGGCCAGGTCATCGCGGATGCGCTGCATCACGACGGTGAGCACCTGCTCGTGGGTCTTGAGCGGTTCGTCTGCCGGCCCGTGAAAAACGCTGAGGTGCCGGACCAGCGCCGGCTCCAGGTAGGGGATGCCATAGAAGTGCACGGGCCCGTGCTCGTCCGGCACGGTGACCGGTTCGAGGAACTGCTCCGGCCGGGTCAGCACATGGACGCCCGCGAGTGCGGCCCACTCCGCCTGGAAGCCGAGGCGGGTGGCGGAGTCGTGGTTGCCGCTGGTCATCACCACCGTGGCCCCTGCCTGCTTGATTTCCCGCAGCACCGCCGCGAGCAGCGTGTAGCTCTCGGCCGACGGCATGGCCGAGTCGAAGATGTCGCCGGCCACCGCCACCACGTCGATCCGGCGCTGCCGCACCACCTCCACCAGCGCATCCAGCACCTGATGCAGGGCATCCAGGGTCGAATGGGTGTGGAAGGTTCGCCCGATGTGCCAGTCGGAAGTGTGCAGGATCTTCATGATGCTCACGTTATCGCCGACGGCCGACACCCGGCGGCACCCGGCGACGCCGGGCAGCACCGGGCAGCACCGCGCATCGGGTTCTTTGTTTGTCTTTGTTTTTCTTGACAAACAAAAACAAACACAGGTAAAGTTTTTGTATTCTACAAATTCGTGGTTTCGGCCACTCAGCGTCGAGGAGGTCGCCATGTTCGCCGAAGAACGTCAGGCCCTGATCGTCGATCTGGTCACCAGTTCGAACCGGGTCACGGTCAGCGATCTCGCCTCCCGCTTCGATGTCACCCCCGAAACGGTGCGCCGCGACCTCGACAGCCTCGAGGGCGCCCGCCAGCTGCGCCGGGTGCACGGCGGCGCGGTCGCGTTCGACCGGCAGAGCATGTCCGAGCTCAGCCTCGAAGAACGCCAGACGCAGCGGCAGGACGAGAAGCAGCGCATCGCGGCCGCCGCCCTCACCATGATTCCCTCGAGCCAGACCGGCTCCGTCCTGCTGGATGCCGGCACCACGACCGAGCTGCTCGCCGACCTCCTGCTCGACTGGACCCCGGCAGCCCCCGGTGACGAACTCCTGGTCATCACCAACGCGGTGCCGATCGCCACGAAACTCGCCGGCAACGACGCCATCTCGTTGTATATCCTCGGCGGCCGCGTGCGCGGCCTCACCCGCGCCGTCGTCGGTCCCAGCACCATCGCCCAGCTCGATTCGTTGCGGCCCGACATCGCGTTCGTCGGCGCCAACGGCGTGCACGCCGAATTCGGTTTCAGCACTCCGGATGCCGTTGAATCCGCCGTGAAGACAGCCATCGTCCGTTCGGCCCGTCGTGTTGTCGCACTGGCCGATTCGTCCAAGCTCGACAAGGAAACCCTGATCCGCTTCGCGGCCCTGGGCGACATCGACGTGCTGATCGCGGACGCTCTCCCATCAGATGAACTTGCCGCAGCCCTGGCCGCGGCCGACGTTGAGGTTGTGATCGCGTGATCATCACGCTTACTCCGAATCCGAGCCTGGATCGCACCATCGAGCTCCGCGCCCCGCTGGCCCGCGGCGAAGTTCAGCGCGCCGCTTCATCCCGCGAAGAACCGGGCGGCAAGGGCGTGAACATCGTTCGCGCCCTCGAGGCCTCGGACATCCTGAGCCTCGCCATCCTCCCCGGCGACGAGTTGGACCCCGTTCTGGTGGCCCTCCGGGCCGCGGGGGTGCCCCACCTCGGCATGCCGATCGGCGCCACGCTCCGGAGCAACGTCGCGCTGACCGAGATCGACGGCACCACCACCAAGGTGAACGTGCCCGGACCGGTGCTGACCGCCGCGCAGCAGAGCGACCTGATCGAACTCGTGCTGGAGAAGGCGGAGGGTGCCAGCTGGCTCGTGCTGGCCGGATCGCTGCCGCCTGGAGTGCCCGTCGACTTCTACGCCGACATCACCAGGGAGCTCCGCAGCCGGTTCGGCGCGAGCGCCCCTCGGGTGGCCGTCGACTCGTCCGGCGCGCCCCTCGCCGCCGCCGTCACGGCCGGACCGGACCTGATCAAGCCCAACGCGGAAGAACTGGCCGAGCTCACCGGCATCCCCGACCCGGAGAGCCTCGAGGGCAATCCGGTGCTCGTGGCCCGCGCCGCCGAGCGTCTCGTCGCCACCGGAGTTGGCGCCGTGTTGGCCACCCTCGGTTCCCAGGGTGCCGTGCTGGTGACCGAAGACGGCGCCTGGCTCGCGAAAACGCCGCCGATCATCGCGCGCAGCACCGTCGGAGCCGGCGATTCCTCCCTGGCCGGCTACCTGCTCAGCAGCATCGCCGGCGGCTCCGCCCCCGACTCTCTCCGCCAGGCCGCAGCCCACGGGGCCGCAGCCGCGTCCCTGCCCGGATCAACCGTTCCGGCACTGCACCAAACCAGACCGGGCGACGTCACCCTGACGTCGCTCAACACCCATCCAAAGGAGGATGTCCAGTGAGTGCACTGATCACCCCGGAGCTTGTCGCTCTGGATAAGAACCTCGGAGCCGCACCCTCGAGCGTAATCCGGCATCTTGCCGAGCTCGTCGTAGGCGCCGGCCGCGCCACCGAGATCGAGAGCCTCTACGCGGATGCCCTCGCTCGCGAAGCGAAGACGGCAACCGGCATCCCCGGCGGCCTGGCCATCCCGCATTGCCGTTCGGCAGCCGTTACCGAGCCGACGCTGGCGTTGGCCCGACTGACTTCGCCGGTCGACTTCGGCGCCGCCGATGGCCCCGCGGACCTCGTCTTCCTGATCGCCGCTCCCGAGGGCGCGGACCAGGAACACCTCAAGATCCTGGCCAAGCTCGCCCGCTCGCTGATGAAGGCCCCCTTCACCGCCGCGCTGCGCGCCGCGAAGACCCAGGCCGAAATCGTCGAACTGGTCACCAGCGTCGTCTCCCCGGCTCCCGTGGCCGCCGGCGGCGTCGCCGGCGCCAACGTCGGAAGCACGCCCGCGGCATCCGCCGGTGTCAAGCGCATCGTCGCTGTGACCGCCTGCCCGACCGGCATCGCGCACACCTACATGGCTGCCGAATCGCTCGTTGCCGCGGCGAAGGCCGCCGGCGTCGACCTGCAGGTCGAAACCCAGGGCTCGGCCGGCCTCACGATGCTCGACCCGGCCGTCATCGCCGCGGCCGACGCGGTCATCTTCGCCGTCGACGTCGACGTTCGCGGTCGCGAGCGCTTCGCCGGTAAGCCCGTCATCCAGGTGCCCGTCAAACGCGGCATCGACGAACCGGCCAAGCTCATCCACGATGCCCTGGCCGCGGCCCAGAACCCTAACGCCCGCCGCGTCGGCGGCACCGTCGGTGCGGCCGAGGCCGAGGAGACCAGCGAGCACTTCGGCCAGAAGGTCAAGCGCGCCCTGCTCACCGGTGTCAGCTACATGATCCCGTTCGTCGCCGGTGGAGGTCTGCTGATCGCCCTCGGATTCCTCCTCGGAGGCTACGAGATCACCGAGGTCGCCGACACGGTCACCCTGGAGAACAACCTGTTCAACCTGCCGGAAGGCGGCATGCTGACCTATCTGGGAGCGGTCTTCTTCAAGATCGGCGCGCTGTCGATGGGCTTCCTGGTTCCGGCCCTGGCCGGCTACATCGCCTACGCGATCGCCGACCGTCCCGGAATCGCCCCCGGTTTCGTCGCCGGTGCCGTCGCCGGGTTCATGGGTGCCGGTTTCCTCGGCGGCATCGCCGGTGGTCTGCTGGCCGGTGTCGCAGCCGCCAGCTTCGCCAAGCTCGACGTGCCGCGCTGGCTTCGCAGCCTGATGCCCGTCGTCATCATCCCGCTGGTCGCGTCGATCGTCGCCTCGGGCCTGATGTTCCTGGTGCTCGGTGGCCCCATCGCGCTGCTGACCACCGCTCTGAACGAGTGGCTGTCCGGCATGACCGGCGCCTCCGCCATCCTGCTCGGCCTGATCCTGGGCCTCATGATGGGGTTCGACCTCGGCGGACCGGTCAACAAGGTTGCCTACGCCTTCGCCGTCGCCGGTCTCGGCACCGCAACCATGGCCAACCAGGCTCCGTGGCAGATCATGGCTGCGGTCATGGCCGCCGGCATGGTTCCGCCGCTCGCCATGGCCCTGGCCACGGTGCTCGACCGCCGACTGTTCACTGTCGCCGAGCGCGAAAACGGCAAGGCCGCCTGGCTGCTGGGTGCGTCGTTCATCTCCGAAGGCGCCATCCCGTTCGCTGCCGCAGACGTGCTCCGCGTGATCCCGGCCTCCATGGTGGGCGCCGGCGTGACCGGTGCTCTCTCGATGGCCTGGGGCGTCACCTCGAAGGCCCCGCACGGCGGAATGTTCGTCTTCTTCGCCATCGACAGCTTCGCGCTCTTCGCCCTGGCGATCGCGATCGGAACCGTCGTAACGGCCATCCTGGTGATCGCGCTGAAGCGATACGCTCGAAAGACACCGTTGGTCACCGCGGACGCAGCAGCGCCCGCCCTGGTCAACGCCTAACCGCACGTCGGCCGCTCCGAGAAATTCGGGGCGGCCGACGCGTAGCATCAATAGCGCAGTATTTCTGCTGCGCAAGAATAGAGGTTGTCCCGTGCAGAATTTCACTGGTGTAGGCGTAAGCCCCGGCCGGATCATCGGATCCGTTCGCCAGATGCCCAAACCGATCAGCGAACCCCCGGCAGGTGAACGCCTGGATGCGGCGACTACGCCCGAAGTCGCAACGGCAGAGCTGCGGACAGCCTCCAAGGTGGTGCAAACCGAGCTTCAGCGTCGCGCCGAAGCCGCCACGGGCGCCAGCAAGTCGGTTCTCGAAGCCACCGCGCTGATGGCCACCGACCCGATGCTGATAAAAGCTGCAGTGAAATTAATCGTTACCGGAACATCCGCCGAACGCGCGATCTGGGAGTCCGGCGCATCCGTCGCCGAGATGCTGCACAACCTTGGTGGCTACATGGCCGAGCGGGCCACGGATGTCCTCGACGTGCGGGCCCGGATCGTCGCCGAGCTGCGCGGCGTCACCGCCCCCGGCATCCCCCAGTCTGACGAGCCCTTCGTGCTCGTAGCCGAGGACCTCGCCCCGGCCGACACCGCCACCCTCGACCCGAACAAGATCCTCGCCCTGGTCACCAGCGGCGGCGGACCGCAGTCGCACACCGCGATCATCGCCCGCGCCCTCGGCCTGCCGGCCGTCGTCGCCGCCGCCGGCGTCGACGCCCTCACCGATGGCACCGAGGTCTACGTGGACGGCGCCGCCGGAACCCTCCAGGTTGACCCCGGCGACGACGAGCGCACCGCCGTCACGGCGTGGGAGCACGTCTCGGCCAGCCTGTCCGTGTTCGACGGCACCGGCACCACCGCCGACGGCCACCTCGTTCCGCTGCTGGCCAACGTGGGCGGGGCCGCTGACGCGGTCAAGGCCGCGGCCGCCGGCGCAGAGGGCGTCGGACTGCTCCGCACCGAGTTCTGCTTCCTCGAGCGCGACATCGAGCCCACCATCGATGAGCAGGTCGTGGCCTACCGCGGCGTGTTCGACGCGTTCCCCGGCAAGAAGGTCGTCGTGCGCACGCTCGACGCCGGCGCCGACAAGCCTCTGCCGTTCCTCACCGACAGCACGGAGCCCAACCCGTCGCTCGGCGTGCGCGGCTACCGCACCGACCTGACCAGCCCCGGCGTGCTCAAGCGCCAGCTCACAGCCATCGCCACCGCCGCGCAGGCCTCCTCCGCCGTGGTCTGGGTGATGGCTCCGATGATCGCCACAGTCGACGAGGCCGCCGACTTCGCCGCCATGTGCCGCGTCGCCGGGCTGAAGACCCCCGGCGTCATGGTGGAGGTTCCCTCCGCGGCGCTCCGCTCCGCGAGCATCCTGACCGAAGCCGAATTCGTCAGCCTCGGCACGAACGACCTCACCCAGTACACGATGGCCGCCGACCGTCAGCTCGGAACCCTCGCCGCGCTGAACTCGCCGTGGCAGCCCGCCGTGCTCCAGCTGATCCAGCTCACCGTCGCGGGGGCGATATACGAGGGCCACAACAAGCCCGTCGGCGTCTGCGGCGAAGCCGCCGCCGACCCGGTTCTCGCCGTCGTACTCGTCGGGCTGGGTGTCAACACCCTGTCCATGACGGCCCGGTCGATGTCCGCCGTGGGCGCCGTGCTGAAGTCCGTGACGCTCGAACGGGCGCAGGAACTTGCCCAGATCGCCGTTTCGGCCCGTAATTCGGACGAAGCGCGTACCCGCGTGCGCGCCGGATTGCCCATACTTGAAGAGCTGGGTCTCTAGCCGCTTCGGATTTACGTCGCATCGCATCATCGCCGGCGAGCCACCCCTTCGCCGGGCACCAATTAGGAGGAACCATGTCCGAACGTAAAGCCACCATCGCGAGCCGTGTCGGCCTGCACGCGCGCCCCGCATCCATCTTCGCGGCGGCCGTCGGCGATCTGACCCTCGAGGTCACCATCGCCCTCGAGGCCGACCCGGCCGAGGACGCGATGGATGCCTCGAGCATCCTGTCGCTGATGAGCCTGGGTGCCGCCAACGGCGACATCGTCGTGCTGCGCGCCGAGGGCGACGGAGCCGATGAGGCTCTCGAATCCCTCGTCAAGCTCCTCGAAACGGACCTCGACGCCGAGTAGCACCCCCGACCGAAGGCACCCTCAGTCCGCGCGAATCATGCCGGAGCGAGGGTGCCTTTTCGTGGGTCAGGCTCCGACGCCGGAGGTCAGGCCCGGTCGGGCGTGACCAGGGTGATGAACGCGCTCAACTGGGCCAGGCTCTCCACACTCGAGGGCAGGGTCTCGGTCAGGGCCGGCGAGTAGACCAGCCAGGCCGCCCACTGGGCACGGGAGATGGCCACGTTGAGCCGGTTTGCCAGGAGCAGGAACTCGAGGCCGCGCGGTACGTCCTCTGCTGCGGAGGCGGCAAGCGAGACCACGGCGACCGCCGCCTCCCGGCCCTGGAACTTGTCGACGGTGCCCACCGGCACGTCACCCAGGCCGGCCTGCACGAGGTGGCGGCGCAGCAGCTCGACCTGCGCGTTGTAGGGCGCCACGACGATCACGTCGCCCTGCGCCAGCGGTGCGCTCCGGCCACCGGATGTCCAGGGTCGGCCGAGCAGACCGGTCACCAGTGAGACCACGGCTTCGGCCTCCTCCACCGACGAGGTGGAATTGAACCGGTGCGGCACGGGCACCGGGTGCAGGCCCGGCTCCACAGCCTCGAGTCGGCGATCGGAGGGGTGCGAGCGCAGCCGCCCCTCGTAGGACAGCGCCGACACCGGAGCGCAGATCCTCGGATGCATGCGCCAGCTGGTCTCCAGAAAGTAGCCGAATTCCGGCGGGAGCACCTGGTGTCCGTCGCTGAGCCAGCCCAGAGCCGAGCCGTCTACCGGTTCGGGGTGCGTGCCCTGGCTGACCTGCGGCAGCTGTTGCGGGTCGCCGAGCAGCAGCAGGCGTTCGGCCGCGACGGCTGCTGCGATGGTGCTGGCGAGGGAAAACTGGCCGGCCTCGTCGATCACGAGCAGGTCGAGGGAGCCCCGCGGCACCCGGTCGGCGTTGCTGAAGTCCCAGGCGGTGCCGCCGAGTACCCAGCCGCCGGACTGCCCGGTGAACCGGGCGAAGGTCTTGGTATCCAGGAGGGTCCACGGCACCGGCTTTTTCTCGTCGCCCTTTTTCGCTTTCTTCCCGACCTGGCCGGGCTCCAGCCCCGCCTCGATTCCGGCGGCGAGTACGGCCCGGAGCATGTTCTCGACCGCGGCGTGGGACTGCGCGACGACGCCCACGCGCCAGCCGTGCCGCACGACGAGGTCGGCGATCACCCTCGAGCCGACGAAGGTCTTGCCGGTTCCGGGCGGGCCCTGCACCGCGAGGTAGGACCGGTCGAGCACGAGCAGGGTGTCCCGGATGGCGGTGCGCACATCCCCCTCACCGTCGCCGTCGCCGGCACCATCGCCCTCGCCGTCCCCGGCACCGGCACCATCGCCGGGGCGCGCCGGTGGCTGCACCAGGGGCTGCGCCGGCCCACTTGCCCCGAGCAACCGGGGCGGGCGTCGGCGCAGCAGGTCGAAGGCCGCGTCCGGCAGCGGTTCCGGCCACCGGGAGAGCACGGCGCGGCCCCACTCCGAGATCGCGGTCACCTGGCTACCGGCTGGCGGCGGGGTGCCGGGGGTGAGGGCGATCGGCATTTCCCGGTGGGCGGGTGCATCGCGTTCGAGCACCTCCTCGACCAAATAGACCGACTCGTCGATCACGTCGATGATGGTCGCCCTGTTGTGCGCGGTGCGCGCTCCGGGGGCGTCGCTGCGGCTGATCGGCGGGTAGGGCAGGTCGTAGAGCAGGAACGGCTGCTGCCCGACCGTGAGCGAACTGCCCGGCGCGAGTGCCCCGGTCAGGCGCAGTACCCGGCGGTCGAGCGACTGGCGGCCTTCCCGGTGCCAGCCCAGGTGCAGGGCTGCTGTTTCGACGATGAGCACGTCCCTGGTGTCCGCCCAGTCGTCCACGGGCGCGCCCAGGCGACTGTAGTGGTCCCACCAGAACGATTTCTGCTCCCGCCGGTGGTAGTCGATCGCCGCCGAGGCGAGGGCGAGCGCGGTCTGGTCGGCGGTGCGCTCGGCCGGCGGAACGTCGGCAAGCAGCACGGAGAGTTCCCGGTAGACCGGGTCCGGTTCCCGCACCGGCAGGGGCACGCCCGCCAGGGTCGCCGGCGACGCTGCGGTGGCGCCCGGCTGCTCGGCGGCGCGGGCCAGCAGCCAGTCGCGCAGGCGCAGGGTGGAGCGGCAGTCGTACGCGTTGTAGCGGGCGATGTCCGTGAGAATCTGCTCTGCGGCATCCGTCTGTCCGGTGGCCAACAGGGTGCGCGAGCGCACGTATTCTGTGATCGAGTCGGCGGCGTTGGCCACGCCCTCGCGTTCCTCGAGCCCCATGTAGAGCGGTTCGAGCTTCTTGAGCGAGTAGCTGCGGCTGCCGATGCGTAAGCCCTGCCGCACGATCGGGTAGAGGTCAACGAGCACATTCCGGCGCAATAGGTCGTCGACCGCTTCTTCGCCGACCCCGTGCCGGGCGGCAAGGCCGAGCAGGTGGGTGCGCTCGTAGGGGGCGTAGTGGTAGATGTGGAGCCCCGGATGCCGCGAACGGCGCTCCCGCACATACTCCAGGAAGTCGATCAGGGCCTGACGTTCCTCGGCGTGGTCGTGCGCCCAGAAGGTGCGGAAGGTATCGTCCGGCAGGGCCAGACCGAACAGATAGTCCAGCCCCCACTGTCCGTTGCCGGCCTCCTGGTAGAGCGGGTCACCCTCGAAGTCGAAGAAGATGTCCCCCGCATCGGGTGCGGGCAGCGCCGCGAGGGCGGCCGGGTTGATGATCTCCCAGTTCAGTGGCCGGCCGGATGCTCGGGGGGCGATCTGCAGCCGGGCCTGCCCCTGCAGGGTCGCCAGCGTGGCGTCTGACAAACCGGGGACGGGCTCGCGCCGCGCGGCGAGGTCGTCGATGGAGCGGACGCCCGCGGAGCGCAGCCGGGCGCGCTGGCTGAGCCGCAGGTTCGCGACCAGGAGCACGTCCCGGTGCTGCTGCACCTGCTCCTCGCACAGGTCACAGCGGCCGCAGGCGGCGTAGCGAGGGTCACCCCACGGGGCGGGTGCAGGGTCGGCGAGGCGTTCGTCGACCAGCCGCTCGAGGCGGGCGCGCCGGGCGCGGTAGACCGGCAGGATGTCCTGCAACCGGTGCGAGCTCGTGCGGCCGTCGCCGAGCAGAAGGTGCACGTTCTCCCCCGTCGGGATGCCCATCCGCTGCAACTGGTCGCTATACGCCGCCAACTGCAGCAGCGCCGTGATCTTCGCCGAGCGTGCCAGCTTCGTGTCGTAGACCTCGTAGGTCGCGGCATGGTCTGCGGGGTCGGCGGGGTCGGCGGGGTCGGAATGGTCGGCGGGGTCGGCGGGGTCGGAATGGTCGGCGGGGTCGCTCGGGTCGCCGCTCCCGGTGCGGATGATGAAGTCCGCGTAGCCCAGGAATCGCCCGTCGAAGAACGCAGCCTGGAACACCACCTCGGCCCCTGCGCGCAGGGCCGCCTCGCTCATTTCAACGGCGGAACCGATGTCGGCGAGGTCGCCACGTTCGATCTCGACGACGGTGCGGGCCGCGCGCAGCTGTTCGAGCATCCGCAGTTCGTGGGCGTCGCCCAGCGCGGCGGTGCGCTGGAGCATGGCGTCAGCGGCTGCCGGGGCGGCGTCGATGCGTCCCAGTTTCGCGTCGAGTCGGCGCAACAGTGCCCACTCGCACGCGGCCGCGGCGCTGAGGTCGCTCGCCGAGTAGACAACGGTGGCAGGGTCTGGCAGGAACACGTCGATCTCCTCTTTGCGCACGCACAACCACACCGGAAGCGCTGGTCACGGTGGTTTCGAGGCTAGCCGACACCACCGACCAGAACAGGGGGTGCCGCGCCCTTCCCCCTGCAGCCGTGCTCAACTAGGGTTGGCCTACACGCGGCAGACGAGGTTTTTGATGGCTGTCCGCGCGGCGGTTCACTGTTGATCCGATTCTGGCCGATTGCGGGCCCGATGTGCGACGACCGAGTGCCGTATCCCTGCAACCAAGCGAGAAGGAACACACCGTGACTGACAGCCAGAACCCCGTACCCACTGCCAACGCCACCGGCCCCGACGCCCACAACATCAAGGACTGGACCGACCTCGGCAAGGAGATGTGGTCCTACCTGACCGGCAAGAGCGCCGCCATCAACTACAGCTTCATCGACATGACGGTGGAGGTGCCGCGCGACATCGGCCCCGACGCCCCCCGTGCCACTTGGAAGCTGAACGGCACACTGCGGGTCACCACGAGCGAGGGTTCAGGCACCGAACCGCTCACCAAGTAGTCATGAGCCCCACCACCCGCCTGGACATCGACCTGGAGTTCTCCCTCGCGGAGCCGGGCACACCGGGCGACACCACGGAGGCGACCGGCGCCGAGCAGATGGGCGGAACCATCACGGCCAGCGGCCTCGACGTCGAGATCTTCTCCAGCAAGCCCGAGATGTTCGTGCGCACCAGCACGATGAAGCTGAAGGAACTCCGCGGCCTGGCCGGCGACCTGGCCGAGCGCGGCCTGACCGTCTCCGTGTCCGGCCCCGACGGCCTGATCATCCGGCTGGGAGCCGTCAAGGCACCCGTCATCCAACGGCTGCTGACCGGTTCGTCGCACATTACGCTCGGCAGCCGGGCCGCGCTGGTTCCGCTCCTGCGGCGGCGCAGTGCCGCACCGGAGGCGGGCCTGTCCCTGCCGTTGCCGCCGGCCACCCTGTTGCCGTTGGTGCCGACCTTCGACCGGCGCATCCGTCGCCGGGTGACCACGACGCACTACACACCGGGGGCAGGCCGGCCCCGGCTGGTTTTTGTGATCGGCTCGAAGAACTGGAACGGTCAGATGCCGCGCGAGTTCGATCTGCTGCCGACGGTCACCACCATCGGTTCGGCCCCGGATGCCGACCTGCAGCTGGCCGGTCTGCAACCGTTCCATGCCGAAATCCGCCACGACGACAACGACGAGTACATTCTGTATCCGCTCGGCGACGTTTCCGGCGGAGCCAAGCGGAATTACCGGCAGGACGAGAACGACGGGCAGGTCCTGCGCACCGGCGCCCGGATCGAAATGGGTCCGTGGCGCATGGCCTACTTCCGTGAGGAGTATGCCGACCACGGCCGCCCCCACGGCGGTCGCGTGGGCGGGGAACTGTCCGTGCAAAAGCCGCAACCGAGCCGCCGCGCAGCCCGGTTGGAGCGCGAGGCCAACGCCGCCGGTGCCGGCACCACGAACGGCGGCACCGAGCCGATGACCGCGCGGCCGGGGCCGGTGGACGACTCCGAGATCTAGGGTCAGGTCCGGGTCGGCAGATCCTGGCTGCGCCACTCGCGGCGCACGCTGTGGAAGCCGGCACACGGTAGAACGTGTGCCGGCTTCCCATGTATGAGCCGCGACGGATTCCGCCGAGCCCTGCGCCGCCCCACGCTGCCCTGCCCTGCCCTGCCCTGCCCTGAACCAATTCGACGGAGATTCTGAGGAAAAAGCGGGTTTACGGGCTGTTTGGAATGGTTGTGGGCAAAATCTCGGCTCTCCGTCGAATTCGTTCGGGCTGCGCGGTGGAGCACGGGGTGGCGGGTGGGGTGACGTACGGGTGGCGCACGGGGTCGCGCACGGGATCGCGGGTGGATGCAGGGCGCACCCGTGCGGCTGCAAATCCGGCGGGTGTTGTGGCCAACTCAGGAGATCCGTCCGGCCGGGACGGACATCCGCACCGGTTCCGCACTGGTCCGTGGGAGCCGGGCAATGCGGGCGACGGATGTCCTGAGTTGGCCACACGCACAGGCTCGGCCGGGCCTGACCCGCTGCAGGTCTCCTGCGTTGGCCACACGCGCAGGCTCGGCCGGGACTGACCCGCGGCGGAGCCCGGGATCCCCACACCCGCGAAACCCCCTGGCCGTCAGGTACACGCAGCTAGACGGGCTCCCCCGCGGTCTCGGCCGCCGGGATGCTCTGGCCGGGGAAGGCATCCTCGCGGCGCGACTCCGCGTGTGGCGCGGTGCCGGAAAGCCGCAGCGTCGCCAGGAAGCCGAGCACGAGGAACCCGGCTGCGGCGTACGCCGAGTAGCGGGTGCCGTCGCTGAACGCCTCGCGGGCGGCATCCGCCAGCTCGGGGCTCTGCTCCTCGAACGACGGGATCACCGAGCCCGCACTGTCGACGACCGCGTCGACGATCTGACTCCGGGTCTCGGCAGTCAGCCCGGGCACCTCGGCCAGCTTCGCATCGAGCGACGTACCGACCGTAGTGAACAGCACGGTGCCCAGCACCGCGATGCCGAGCGCCGAGCCGATCTGCCGGGCGGTGCTGGACGTGCCGGAGCCTTGGCCGCTCTGCGCCACCGGCACATCCTTGAGCACGACGCCGGTGAGCTGGGCGGTGGCCAGCCCCACGCCGATGCCGTAGACGAACAGGAACGGCACCACGACGAGCCAGGTGGACTCGGCCGTGATGACCAGGCCGAGGCCGGCGACGCCGGTGATCTCGGCGACGATCCCGAACCGCACGATCGTCTCGGGTGAGATCTTGTTGCCGAACGCCCCGGACACCCCGCTGGCCACGAACGAGCCCAGCGCGAGGGCGAGCAGCACGAATCCGGTCTGCAGGGCGTCGTAGCCGAGCACATTCTGCAGCCAGAGCGGCAGTGACAGGATGATGCCGAACTCACCGAGGGAGACGATCATGGCCGCGATGTTGCCGTTTCGGAACGACGGGATCGAGAACAGGGAGAAGGCGAGCAGGGTGGTCTTGCCGGCCCGCTGGCGGTAGAGCCCCCAGTAGATGAAGGCCACGCCGGACACGACGGTGATCAGGAACACAATTGGAATAATCGACAGCGAGTACGGCCAGGTCCAGTCTCCCGCAACCGGCGCTTTGTCGGTGAGCCACCAGCCGAAGGTGCGTCCCTCGATCAGCCCGAAGACGAGCGACGCGCTGGTGATCACCGAGAGCACGGCGCCGACGACGTCGATGCGGCGCGGCTCGCCGGCATCCTTCGATTCGAGCACGAAGACCAGTACGCCGACGACGATGACGATGCCCAGTGGCACGTTGATGCCGAATGCCCAGCGCCAGGAGAAGGAGGTGGTGAGCCAGCCGCCGAGCAGGGGGCCGACGGCCACCATGCCGCCGATGGTCGAGCCCCAGATCGCGAACGCGATGCCTCGGTCACGGCCGCGGAACGTGGCGTTGATGATCGAGAGCGTGGTGGGCAGCACCATCGCACCGCCGACGCCCTGGATCAGCCGACCCAGGATCAGGAGTTCGCCCGTCTGCGCGAGCGCCGCGAAGACGGATGATGTGGCGAAGACGATTACGCCGAGAATCAGGATGCGCCGTCGACCGAACCGGTCGGCAAGCGTTCCGAAAACCAGCAGCAGGGCCGCGAAAACCAGGGTGTAGCTCTCCTGCACCCACTGCACCTGGGTCGAGGTGATCGCCAGGTCGTCGACGATCGAGGGGATGGCCACGTTGATGATCGTGGAATCGACGATGATCAGGGCGACGGCGACGCTGATGAAGACGAGACCGGCCCAGCGCCGGCGCGCCGAGGTGACGACCGCCGGGGTGACAGGCAGGGTGGCCGAATCGCTCACGCGGTGACCGATCGGGACGTGGCGGATGTGGCGGACGTGACGGACCTGGAGGTGCGCACGCGCACGGTGATGGTGACGATCAGGATGGCGGCCACGGCGACGATCGCCGCGATCGCCGTGGGAGTGGAGAGCAGGGTGCCGGCCAGCCGGGCCACGGCCACCCAGGCCAGGCCCCAGCACAGCGACGCGGCCGGGGCGAGGCGGCCGTGGCCGTAGATCGCGAGGAACACGCCGACCAGCCCGGCGACGGCGATGACCAGCACCGCCCACAGGTCCGCGCTGAGGCCGAAGCCTTCGAAGCCGGAGGCGACGAGCACCGCGGTGACGTTGGCGGCGGTGGCGATGGCCACCCAGCCGAGGTACAGGCCCACGGTGCCGTCGGCGACGATCGTCTCAATCAGGTTTTTGGGCCGGGTGCGGAGCGTGAGCTGGAACGCCCGGATCAGCACGACCAGCAGAAGCACGATCACGGGCACACTGAGCCAGAGCAGGTCGAACTGGATGCTCAGGATCCAGGCGGCGTTCAGCACGAGCGACGCGGCGATCGGGTAGCCCAGGGCGCGTTGGCGGTCATCCGTTCTCTGCGCCGGCAGGAGCTGCCACAGGGCGTAGGCGATGAGGCCGAGGTAGATCGCGGTCCAGATGCCGAAGGCCGGCCCGTCGGGGGCGATCGGGGTGGCGTCGGCGGCGAGCGCTCCGCCTGACGCGTTCTGGATCGGGGTTCCGCCGGCGGCGCCGGACCCGATGAACGATCCGACGACGGCCAGGATCACGCTCGCCAGCACCACCGTTTGACGCAGTGGATCGCTGCTCTTATTCATCTCGGTCTCCCAACAATCTGCCACCTTAATAGTCGACGGTTTCATCCTGACCTCTTCCGCCCCCTGGAGTATGCGAAACTGCCGCATGCGCATCAACGGAGTGCACCACATCGCCATTATCGCCAGCGACTACGACGTGTCCAAGGCCTTCTACCTCGACGTTCTCGGCTGCACGCTCGAAGCGGAATACTTCCGGGCCGCGCGCCGGTCGTGGATGGGCAAGCTTGCCCTGAACGGCCACTACCTGATCGAACTGTTCTCTTTTTCCGACACCCCGCCCCGGAAGAGCGGCCCGGAAGCGCTCGGACTGCGCCACCTCGCGTTCGAGGTCGACGACGTACCGGCCGCGCGCGACGAGCTGATCGGCAAGCACGTCGAGGTTGAGGAACTGAGGGTGGACCCGAACACCGGCAAAGCGATGTTCTTCTTCCGCGACCCCGACGGGCTGCCGCTGGAAATCTACGAGCGCTGAGTCCGGACGCTATTGCTCCGGGCTGCTACTGCTCGGTCACCAGGTGGAAGACCACTCCGTCATCCTGCACGGACACGCGCAGGCGGTCGAGACCGGAGACCACCAGGTCGGCCTCCAGGTCGGCGGCCCGATGGGTGCCGACGACGCCGATCGTGGCGCAGCCGGCGGCGCGGGCGGCGGCAAGGCCGGCTGGGGCATCCTCGACTACGACGCAGCGGGCCGGGTCGACGCCGAGGCGTTCGGCAGCCAGCAGGAACGGCTCGGGGAACGGCTTGCCGCGGCTGGTGTCGTCGATGGTCACCACCGTGAGCGGCGCGGGGAAGCCGGCGGCGTCCAGGCGCACCAGGCACAGCTGCCGGGCACAGGACGTGACGATCGCCCGGCGGGCCTCGGGGATGCTCGCCATGAGTTCCGCCGCGCCGGCCAAAATCCTGACGCCATCCGTGTCGGCCAGTTCGAACTCGGTCAGCCGGGTGACGGATGTCTCGACCAGCTCCTCCGCCACCAGGGTCGCGATCATCTGACGCGCCGGCACCCCATGCTCGGGGCCGGTGAACGACGGGCCGAGGCCGACCTCGGCACCCCAGCGCAGCCAGGACCGGGTGACCGCCTGAGTGGAGTCGACCAGGGTGCCGTCCATGTCGAAGAGCACCGCCTGGAAGACCTGCCCCTGCAGGGCCTCCTCCCAGGAGGTTTCGAGCGGGGCGATTCCGGGCTGCGTCATTGTGGTTCCATTCGTCTCTGGGCTGGTACCCCTCAAGTCTGCGCCCTCACGGAACTACGCTATGACTCATGACCACTCCTCCCCGCGCGGTGCAGAAGCCACAGCAGCGCAGTTTCCATGACGACGTGTTCACCGACAACTACGAGTGGCTGCGCGACAAGGACAGCCCCGAGGTGATCGCGCACCTCGAAGCCGAGAACACCTTCACGGATGCCCGCACCGCCCACCTGGCCCTGCTGCAGGAGCAGGTCTTCGAGGAGATCAGGGGCCGCACCCAGGAGACCGACCTCAGCGTTCCGGTGCGACAGGGCCACTGGTGGTACTACACCCGCACGGTGGAGGGGAAGGAATACGGCATCCACTGCCGTGCGCCGATCTCCGCGCCGGACGACTGGACCCCGCCGGTGCTTCCCGAGCAGATCCCCGAACAGACCAGCGGGCAGGCGAGCGGGTCCGCCGGTCTCCCGGGCGAGCAGATCGTACTCGACGACAACGCCGAGGCAGCCGGCCACGAGTTCTACTCGCTCGGCAGCACCGACGTGAGCGGCGACGAGAACCGGCTGCTCTATGCCGTCGACACCGAGGGCGACGAGCGGTACACCCTGCGCGTGCGCGACATCGCGACCGGCGAGAACCTCGCGGACGAGATCCCGAACACCGGCGAGGGTGCACTGTTCGACCCGAGCGGCCGCTACATCTTCTATACGACCGTGGACGACGCCTGGCGGCCCGACACCGTGTGGCGACACGAGGTGGGAACCGCGGCCGCCGCCGACGTGTCGGTCTTCCACGAACCCGACGAGCGCTTCTGGGTGGGCATCGGCCTCACCCGCAGCCGCAGGTTCCTGCTGATCGAGGCCGGCTCGAGCGTGACCACCGAGACCCGGCTGCTCGACGCCGCCGACCCGACCGGCGAGTTCGCCCTGGTCTGGCCGCGGCTGGACGGCGTCGAGTACGACGTGGAGCACGCCGTGCTGGGCGGCGAGGACCGCCTGCTGATCGTGCACAACCACCACGCGGTCAACTTCGAGCTGGTCAGCGTCTCCGTCGCCGACCCGCGGGGTGAGAAACGGATTCTGCTGCCCCACGATACGGCCGTGCGCCTCGAGAGCGTCGACGCATTCCGCGACTTCGTGGTGGCCGAATACCGGCGGGACGGACTCACCCGCGTTGCCGTGAGCGCCGAGGCAGCCGACGAGGAACTCGATTTCGTCGAGCTCGGCTTCGAGGAACCGCTGTACTCCGTGGGCACGTCGGCCAATCCCGAGTGGGACACGCCGACCATCCGTCTCGATTACACCAGCTTCGTCACGCCGTCGACGGTCTACGACCACGTGGTCGCCACCGGCGAGCGCCGGCTGCGGAAGCAGCAGCCCGTGCTCGGCCGCTACGACCCGACCCTGTTCGAGCAGCGCCGCGAGTGGGCTACCGCCGCCGACGGCACGCGCATCCCGATCTCCCTCGTCTACCGGCGTGACCTCGTCGCTCCGGGAACTCCCGCCCCGACCCTGCTCTACGGCTACGGCTCCTACGAGATCAGCATCGACCCGTCGTTCAGCATCGCCCGGCTCAGCCTGCTCGACCGCGGCATGATCTTCGCGATCGCCCACGTGCGCGGCGGCGGCGAGCTGGGTCGACTCTGGTACGAGAACGGCAAGAAGCTGCACAAGCGCAACAGCTTCACGGACTTCATCGACAGCGCCCGGCACCTGATCGACCAGGGCTACACCAGTCCCGACCGGCTCGTCGCCGAGGGCCGCAGCGCCGGCGGCCTGCTGATGGGCGCCGTGGCGAACCTGGCCCCGGAACTGTTCGCGGGCATCCTCGCCGGGGTGCCGTTCGTGGACGCGCTGACGTCGATCCTGGACCCGTCGCTTCCGCTGACCGTGATCGAGTGGGACGAGTGGGGCGACCCGCTGCACGACCCTGAGGTGTACGCCTATATACGCGGCTACTCCCCCGTGGAGAACGTACGCGACACGCACTACCCGCGGATACTCGCCGTGACCAGTCTCAACGACACCCGAGTGCTCTACGTCGAGCCGGCCAAGTGGGTGGCCCGGCTGCGCGAGGTGGGAGCGGATGTTCTGCTGAAGACCGAGATGTCGGCCGGCCATGGTGGGGTGTCCGGCCGGTACAGCCGCTGGCGTGAAACGGCGTTCGACTTCGCCTGGATCATCGATGCCGCCAGGGCGCATCCGTCGAGGGAAGCGGCGGTCATCGCGGTGTAGCTGAGTGAGTCTCAGCCAGGGCCCGAGCCCCGAGCCCGAGGCCTGGCGACATCTCCGACCCGAACGAATTCGACGGAGATTCTGCCCAAAACACCCCCAAACAGCCCGCATAAGCAGTTTTCCGGCAAAATCTCCGTCGAATTGGTTCAACCGCGGACACTGCGCTCCGACCGCGCTGCCCACATGAGAGCATGGAGCCATGTCTGATGCCGGGTCTCCCTCGGCTCGGGCGGACTGGAAGCGGATCGCGGGACCCGTGCCCGGCGAACCGGGTGGGACCACCGATCTGCCCGTTCCGATGGGCCTCCTATTCGAGCTGCGAGAGCAGACGCCCCGCACGAACGACCGCTGGCGTGGTGCGACGGCCCGGCCGGTCACGAACGTGCGCCCCGGGCAGGGCGAGATCCGGCTCGGGGTGCGCCCGGTCATCCGAAGCGCCCGTGGCAACTGGGTACGCACGGACGTGGCGTGGAACCAACTGGGCTTCCACCGCAACCGCCTCAACCTCAACCGCGAGCACCACCGCTGGCTGAGCCAGATTCTGGCCCTGCACCGGGCCGTGCGCGGCGTCTACACCAGCCAGGAGACGGACTGGATCTACCTCGACGACTTCGTCAGCCCGCTGCTCTGGACCCTCTTCGACGAGGCCGAGACCCTGGGGCTGCGTCTCGTGGGCAGCACGAAGGATGCCACGGTCAGCGTGGGCCGCGCGGCCCACGTGAGCCTCGACGCAAGCCGGAACGCCGCCGGCGCGTTCAGCAACACAGCCGCCGCCGGCGCGTTAAGCAACACAGCCGCCGCCGGCACCCAGGGTCTGCTCCTGACCACCCGGCTCCTATTTGACGGCACCCCGCATCCCCCCGAGCATTCCGGGGCGATCGGCGGCCACGGGATCTACGGCTATGCCCTCGGGCCGCGCCCGGTGTTCACCCTGGCCCCGACCGTCGACGGTCCGCTCACCGCCGAGCAGCGCCGGCTGCTCGGTGCGCCCGGCACGGTTCTCGTGCCTGCCGACGAGACGGCCGAGTTCCTGAGCGACTTCTATCCGGCGCTGCGGCGCACCTTGCCGGTGATCAGCACGGATGGCTCCGTGCGCTTCCCCCAGGCCGACCCACCTCTGCTCGTGCTCACCGCCTGGTTCCGGCCGCGGCAGGCGCTGGAGCTGGCCTGGCATTGGGAGTACCGCGAGGGTTCCCTGCTGAAGAAGCTGCCCGTGCTGTCATCCACATCCACGCCCACGCCCACGCCCACGCCCACGCCCACGCCCACGCCCACGCCCACGCCCACGTCTCCCTCGAACGGAAGCCGCGACGAGCCCACCGAACGGGTCATCCACGAGCGGGCCAGGCGTCTCCTCGAGGAGGCCGGCCGCCCCGACGCAGGCCCGGCCGCGACATCCCTCACCCTGCGCGGCATCGATGCGGCCGAGGTGGCCGAACGTGCGCTCCCGCGGCTGGAAGCGCTGCCCGGCGTGCGCGTGGACATCCGCGGCACCCGGCCCGACTACCGCGAACTGACCGAGACTCCTGAGCTCACAATCAGCACGGTCGAGACGGACCAGCGGGACTGGTTCGACCTGGGCGTGATCGTCACGATCAATGGTCGGAGCGTGCCGTTCGGCCCGCTGTTTAAAGCTTTGGCGAAGGGGCAGGCGAAGCTCCTGCTGGTCGACAACAGCTACCTGTCGCTGCGGCAGCCGGCTTTCGAGCGCCTGCACGAACTGATCACCGAGGCCCGCGCCCTGCAGGAATGGGACACCGGCCTGCGCATCAGCCGCTACCAGGCTGCCCTCTGGAGCGACTTCGAGGACCTCGCCGACGACACCGAGCAGGCCGTGGCGTGGCGGGCGGCCGTGTCCGGGCTGATCGGCTTGTCCAAGGGCGCCGACGACACCGAGCACGCCCCGCACGCCGAGCACGCCCCGCACGCCCCGCTGCCGGCCGCCGTGCACGCCACCCTGCGCCCGTACCAGGCGCAGGGCTTCACCTGGCTGACCTTCCTCTGGCAGCACCAGCTGGGCGGAATCCTCGCCGACGACATGGGCCTCGGCAAGACCCTGCAGACGCTCGCACTCCTGGCGCACGCGACCGCGCAGCCGGCCGGGCAGGCCCACCCGGCCGACCCGGCCCAGCGGCGGCCGTTCCTGGTCGTCGCCCCGACATCCGTCGTCGCCACCTGGCGCTCCGAGGCCGCCCGCTTCACGCCCGGCCTCGACGTTCGGGTGATAACAGCCACCGAGGCGGCCGGCGGCATCCCGCTGACGGATGCCGCGGCCGGCGCCGACGTCGTCGTCACCTCCTACACGCTGTTCCGTCTCGACTTCGAGGCCTACCAGGCGCATGGCTGGGCCGGGCTGATCCTGGACGAGGCTCAATTCCTGAAGAATCGTGCCACCCGGGTGCACCTGTGCGCCCGCGACCTGACGACGCCGTTCAAGCTCGCGCTCACGGGCACGCCGATGGAGAACAGCCTGCTCGAGCTGCATGCCCTGTTCGCGATCGTGGCACCGGGCCTGTTCCCCTCCCTTCGGCGGTTCACGGAGGAGTATGTGCGCCCGATCGACCGCGGCGACACCCCCGAGGTGCTCACGCGGCTGCGCCGGCGCATCCGCCCACTGTTGCTGCGTCGCACCAAGGCGGTCGTCGCGCCCGAGCTGCCGCCCAAACAGGAGCAGGTGCTTGAGATCGAGCTGAACCCCCGGCACCGCGCGCTCTACGACACGTTCCTGCAGCGGGAACGGCAGAAGCTGTTCGGCCTGATCGACGACCTCGACAAAAACCGGTTCATCGTGTTCCGCTCGCTGACCCTGCTGCGGCTGCTCAGCCTGGACCCGTCCCTGGTCGACGAGAAGTACGCCGGAGTGTCGTCCAGCAAACTCGACGCCCTCTTCGAACAGCTGGACGACGTCGTCGCCGAAGGTCACCGCGCGCTCGTCTTCAGCCAGTTCACGTCGTTCCTGAAGAAGGCGGCCGCGCGGCTCGAGGCCCGGGGCATCCCCTACTGCTACCTCGACGGGTCCACCCTGCGCCGCTCCGAGGTGATCGACCGGTTCAAGACCGGCAGTGAGCCGGTGTTCCTGATCAGTCTGAAGGCCGGCGGGTTCGGCCTCACCCTGACCGAGGCGGACTACGTCTTCCTGCTCGACCCGTGGTGGAACCCGGCCACCGAGACGCAGGCCATCGACCGCACCCACCGCATCGGCCAGACGAAGAACGTGATGGTCTACCGAATGGTCGCCACCGGCACCATCGAGGAGAAGGTCATGGCCCTGCAGAAACAGAAGGCCGAGCTCTTCGACCAGGTGCTGGGCGACGCCCCAGCGGATGCGCCGGGGTTCAGTGGGAACCTCACGGCCGACGACATCCGCAGCCTGCTGGAGAGTTAGACGGACAGCTCCCGGGCGATCTCCGCCGCCCATTCGTCGATCGCGACCCAGTTGCGGAAGTCGCCCTCGGGCAGCAGCTCGCGCCCACTCGGGATGCGCCGCACAAGTTTGTCCCGGCGGCCGAGCACGGTCGGGTCGAGCGCACCGAAGAACACCCGCATTCCGCGCGGCTGGAGCGACTGGCCGAACTCCTCGAACTGCTTCGGCTCACTCTCCTTGAGCAGATCTCGCCCCTGGGCGTCCTTCCCCGCGGTGCCGAGCGGCCCGCTGCTGAACAGCCACACCGGATGCGCCGTGATCAGTTCCTGGTGGCGCCGCACGAACTCCGTCGCGCCCTTGCGCCACGACCCCATGTAGGCGGAACTGCCGATCACGAAAGCGTCGTACTCGTCCACCTGGTCAACGGATGCGACCGGCCGGGCCACAGCATCCTGCCCGGCCTCCCGCAGTTTGCGGGCGATGCGCTCGGCGATTCCCTCGGTGGCTCCGTACTTGCTCGAAAACCCCACCAGTGTCGTCATGATTGCCTCCAGCTCGTCGGTCGTTCACTCAATCGTAGGGCGGTGCGCCGCCGCGCCCCGTCCACGATTCCCCACCCCCAATCGAGCGGGTCGGTTGGTTCTCCGTCTTCCGCCGCTGCTAATCTGAGATTAGATAACGTGGGGGTTCCGTGCAGTTGAATTCAGGGGCGCCCTGCGGCCGCCTAGTTCGAGGTTTCTTTGCCAGGAGCGCCTCCTGGTCCGCCTGGCTGATGGCCGTTTTCCTGGGCAGCTACGTCATCGGCCTGCTGATGCCCGACGACGGATTCCACCTCTTCGTCGACGGCTGGCTGGCGTCCCTCCTGAAGTTGTCCATGGTCGTCGTGTGCTGGGCCGCCGTGACGCGCAAGCGCTCGCGGAGCCGAGTGCGGATCGCGGCCAGCGGTCTGGAGCGATTCCGGCATCCCGAACTCCTGCTCACGGCCGCGGCGGTCACCATCATCGCGATCGTCGATTCCTATTCCCTGTGGATGCTGATCTGGGGTGCCGAGATGTTCCCCCGCGTGAGCGAGGTCGGCTACCTCCTGTTCTTCGCCCTCATGCTATTCGTGCTGGTCATCATGGTGCGCCGCCAGCTGCGCGGCATGGTCTGGTCGGTGGTGCTGGACAGCGCCATCGGTGCACTCGGCGCGGCCTCGGTGCTGGCCGTGCTGCTCGGCCCGATGGCGAACTCAGTCGACGCGGCCGGGGCGAACAAGGCCATCGCCGCCGCCGTCGCCTACCCCCTGTTCGACCTGCTGCTGGTTGCCGTCGTCGTCGCACTCACCACCTCGCAGGGCCCGGTTGCCGGCCGCCGCTGGATCCTCCTCGTCTTCGGCCTGCTGATGTTCACGTCCACCGGTCTCGTCTTCGCGTTACTCGAAACCAGGTACGTTCTCGGCACTCCTCTGGACGCCGGCTGGGCCGTGGGTCTGGCCCTGATCGCGGTGTGGGCGGATGCCTCGTCGCGACCAGATCTGGTTCGGAACAACTCCTCCAACGGCGTGGCGGCCCTGGCGCTGCCGGCGGTGTCGACCGCGGCCGGCCTGGGTGTGCTGCTCCTCGCCAGCCAGACGCCGGTTCCCCACATCGCGATCGGGCTGGCGGCGGCGACCCTGGCCCTCGCAGCCGTTCCCCTGGTCTCCCGGCAGGTGGCCCTGCGTCGCCAGTCCAAGACCGACGAGCTGACCGGTCTGCCGAACCGGCGTGCGCTGTACGCCGAGGTCTCGTCGAGACTGGCCGACGACAGGAGCCGGAACCGGGCGCTGCTACTGCTGGACCTGGACCGCTTCAAAGAGGTCAACGACAGCCTCGGGCATGACGCCGGCGACCGGTTGCTCGTGCAGGTCGGCCGTCGTCTGCTGGAAGGACTGCAGTCCGGTGACCTGCTCGCGCGGTTGGGCGGCGACGAGTTCGCCGTCCTACTCGAGCGCACCGACCAGGTGGAGGCCGAGGCGGTGGCCAACAAACTCCGGGCCACCCTGGCCCAGCCGTTCACCCTGGAAGGCATCTCCCTGCAGACCAGCGCGAGCATCGGAATCGCGCTCTACCCCGACCAGGGCGATGACCTGACCGCACTGCTGCGCAAGGCCGACATGGCGATGTACAAGGCGAAGGCGACCCACAGCGGCCACCACGTCTACCGCAGCGCGGACAACCGCCACGGTGACGCCCGTCTGCGCACCCTGCAGGAGTTGCGCCTCGCCCTGACCGAGGACCAGCTGGTTCTGCACTACCAGCCGAAGATCTGCCTGAAGACCGGGTTCGTCTCAGGCGTCGAGGCCCTCGTGCGCTGGAACCACCCCGAGCGCGGTCTGGTGTTTCCCGACCAGTTCCTGACTCTGGTCGAAGAGGCCGGTCTCATGCACGCGCTGACCCAGGAGGTTCTGCGGAAGGCGTTGGACCAGTCCGTGCTCTGGGCGGCCCAGGCCCGTACCCTGACGGTTGCGGTGAACCTGTCCGCCAGCTCACTGATCGACGCCGATCTGCCCGAACGGGTGGGCACCATGCTGTCGGCCCGCGGTCTTCTGCCCACCGCGCTGATGCTCGAGATCACCGAGGACTTCCTGATGGCCGACCGCGACCGAGCCCGGGACATCCTGACCCGGTTGCGCGCCAGTGGTATCCGGATCTCCGTCGACGACTTCGGCACCGGTTACAGTTCGCTCGCCTATCTTCGTGACCTGCCCATCGACGAGCTCAAGCTGGACCAGTCCTTCATCTTCCCGATGGCCGACGACGCCCGGGCCGCCGCACTGGTGGCCTCCACGATCGACCTCGCGCACGGCCTCGGCCTGAAAATGGTCGCCGAGGGCGTGGAGAACAGCGTCGCCTACGACGAGCTGGTGCGCTACGGATGCGACTTCGCCCAGGGATACTTCATGTCACGCCCCCTCTCCGCCGCGGCACTCGACGAGTGGCTGACCGCGAGGCAGAGCGCGGCGGCCCTGCCATGACCGGCGGCACCCGTGAGCGGTTCCGCTTCGGCGCGCTGACGCTCATGCTGGTACTGGTCATCGCCTACACCCTCGGCCTGGCCCTGAAGGGCGATGACTTCAGCCCTCTGGTCGACGGCTGGCTCGCCATGCTCTCGGTGTGGGCACCCGTGCTCGTGGGCTGCGCCGCCGTCTACCGGGTCGGGCGCGGGCAGATCGAGGCGGGCCTCGCCACCGCCGCTCTGACCATGAACGCCCTGGCGGACACCTACTACCTCGTCAGCGCGGATGCCGACGGTGCGTCACCGTTTCCCTCGCCGGCCGACATCGGCTATCTGCTGTTCTACCTGCTCCTGCTCTGGGCGCTGGCGGTGCTCGTGAACCGGCAACTGCGCGGATCGGCCTGGTCCGTCTTCCTGGACACCGCCGTGGGTTCCCTGGGTGCCGCCGCAGTGCTGGCCGTCATCCTCAGCCCCGTCTTCGATTCCGCCGCCGCGGACCCGCTCAGCCTCGGTGCCGTCATCGCGGCCGCCTATCCGGTGCTCGACCTGCTAGTGGTGGCGGCGATCGCCGGGATCGTGGCGTCGCACGGGCCGGATGCCGGGAAGCGCTGGATGCTCCTCGTCGCCGGCCTGGTGGTCTTCGCCGGCGCCGACACCGTCTTCGCGCTGCAGGGTGACCTGTACACGGTGGGCACCCTGCTCGACGCGACCTGGAACATCGGGGTCGTACTGATTGCGCTCTGGGTGGACGGCACCTCCCTCCCGCGCCCGGTGCGGGATCGCAGGGCCACGGCCACAACCGTGTCCGCTCTGGCCGTGCCGATGGTGTCGACGATCGCCGGACTCGGGGTTCTGATCCTCGCCAGCCAGGTCACGGTGTCAAACCTCGCCGTGGCCTTGGCCGGGGCAACCATGGCGCTGGCGGTGGTGCCGCTGGTCGGCCGGCAACGGGTTCTGAACCTGCTGGCGCGAACGGACGACCTCACCGGTCTGCGCAACCGCCGCGCATTCAATGCGGACGTGCCCACCCGCCTGGCAGCGGTCGAGGGCCGGACGTGTGCCCTGCTGCTGCTGGACCTTGACCGGTTCAAGGAGGTCAACGACAGCCTCGGCCATGACGTGGGTGACCGGCTGCTGATCCAGGTCGGCATCCGTTTGAACCGGCAGCTGCGTGCCGGAGACCTCCTGGCCCGCCTCGGCGGCGACGAGTTCGCGATCCTGCTCACGGACTCCGCGCGGGAGGATGCCCTGACGGTGGCCGTCAAACTGCGCGCCGCGCTGGCCGAGCCGTTCATTCTGGAGGGCATCACGTTGCAGACCAGCGCCAGTGTCGGAATCTCCCTCTATCCCGACCAGGGCAAAGACCTGACGGCGCTGCTCCGCAAGGCCGACATGGCCATGTACAAGGCGAAAACGAGCCGCGGTGGCCACCACGTATACGACAGCGACGACGACAGCCACGGCGAGACCCGGCTGCGCACCCTGGCCGAACTGCGCCTCGCTCTCACCGATGAGCAGCTGGTGCTGCACTATCAGCCCAAGGTCGACCTCGGCAGCGGGGCGGTGCGGGACGTCGAGGCCCTTGTGCGCTGGAACCACCCCGAGCGCGGTCTGCTGCTGCCCGATCAGTTCGTGCCGATCATCGAAGAGGCCGGGCTGATGCACACCCTGACGCAGGTCGTGCTGCGGCAGGCGCTGGACCAGGCCGTGCTCTGGCAGGCGCAGGGGCATCCGCTGACCATCGCCGTGAACCTGTCGGCCAGCTCACTGGTCGACACGGAACTGCCGGACCGGATCGGTGCCATGATCGCCGCCCGCGGTCTGCCCTCGTCGATCCTGGCCCTGGAGATCACCGAGGAATTCCTGCTCAATGACCGGGGCCGGGCCCGAGGCATCCTCACCCGGCTACGCGAGCAAGACATCCGCATCTCCGTCGACGACTTCGGCACCGGCTATAGTTCGCTCGCCTACCTGCGCGATCTGCCCATCGACGAGCTCAAGCTCGACCGATCCTTCGTCTTCCCGATGGCCGGCGATGCCCGAGCCGCGACCCTGGTGTCCTCGACGATTGCGCTGGCCCACAGTCTGGGGCTGCGCATGGTGGCCGAGGGTGTGGACAGTGGCGCCGCCTACGACCAGCTGGTCGGCTTCGGCTGCGACTTCGCGCAGGGCTTCCACCTGTCGCAGCCGCTTTCCGCCGCCGAGCTGGACACCTGGCTCGCCGACCGACGAGTCGCAGATACCGCGTCGGCGCACGCGTGTGAGGTCGCACCCGCCGTGCCGCCCGGTGACCTTGTCGCGGAGCCGGCCGAGGTGTAGACCTCCCCTGCAAAGCGCGCCCTGTTCCCGTGGGGAGAGCACCGGGACGCGGATTGGGGATCATCATGACGCGGCGACGCTCACCACTGCGACGGATGCTGGTGGTCCCTCTTCTCCTGATTACGGGTTCGCCCGCTTGCTGGGGAGTGCGATCAGGGTCTGGTCCGGATTGACTTCGACTGGTGGTCGAAGCCAGTAGTCCGTTTCGGTTCGGATGATGCTCCATTGCTGGTTGTGCAGGAGCAGGTGGTGTGGGTGGCAGAGCAGCACTCCGTCGGCGAGGTCGGTGTAGCCGTTGTCGTTCAGCCAGTCGTTGATGTGGTGGGCTTCGCTCCAGGCGGGATCTGTCGCAATCGACCCAGCGGCATCCGCCGTCGCGAACCCCCATTGGGGAAGGTACGCCGGGACGGACGGGATGTCGAAAGGCACCGACGCAGCACCGACGCAGCGCCGGCCGCGGCCCGGTTCTACACTGGGTGGAGCCGCGGGCCAGACCGACCCGGCACTCCCGGAAACGAGGAACCCACCCGATGGACGCGTCTGCTCAATCGGAGAAATCAGCTCAATCGGAAATATCGGACCCGATCGACCGTCTCGCAGTCGATCCCGCCGTTACCGATGCCGCCGAGATCGCCCGCCGGCTCGAGACCGACGCCGCCCGGGGCCTCACCGGCGCCGAAGCCGCGCGTCGCCTCACGGCCGAGGGCCCGAACGAGCTGCGCAGCGTGCGCCCGGTTCCGTTCTGGCGCCGGATCCTGGCCCAGTTCAACGACCCTCTGATCTACCTGCTGCTGGTCGCCACCGCGGTGTCGCTCGGCGCCTGGCTGATCGAGGGGGCACCCGGCCTGCCCGTGGACGCCATCGTGATCGCCGTGATCGTAGTGCTCAACGCCGTGCTCGGCCTGGTGCAGGAGGCGCGCGCCGACAACGCCGTGGCCGCCCTGTCCACCATGACAGCGGCATCCTCGACCGTCATGCGCGACGGCCTGCTCACCACCGTGCCCAGCACCGAGCTGGTGCGCGGCGACCTGCTGGTTCTGGGTGAGGGCGACAGCGTGGGGGCGGATGCCCGCCTCACCGAGGCGAGTTCGCTGCGGATCGCGGAGGCCTCCCTCACCGGCGAAAGCGAGGCCGTCACCAAGAACCCGCGCACCCTTCCCGCCGCGGCCGCCCTCGGCGATCGCCTGAACATGGTCTTCAAGGGCACCGCCGTCAGCCAGGGCGTCGGCCGCTGCATCGTCACCGGAACCGGCATGAACACCGAGGTCGGCGCCATCGCCACGATGCTTGACCGCACCGAGGCGCACCCCACCCCGCTGCAAACCGAGATCGGCCACATCGGCAAGCTGCTCAGCGTCGTCGTGATCGCGATCGCCACGGTCGTGATGCTCACCATCGTGCTCGTGCAGGGCGTGTCCACGCCCGCCGACTTCGTGACCGTGTTCCTGCTCGGGGTATCCCTCGCGGTCGCAGCCGTTCCCGAGGGGCTGCCGGCAATCCTGTCGGTGATCCTCTCCATCGGGGTACAACGGATGGCGCGGCAGAACGCCGTTGTCAAGAACCTGAAATCCGTGGAGACCCTGGGCTCCGCATCCGTGATCTGCTGCGATAAGACCGGCACACTGACCCGCAACGAGATGACGATCCAGCAGTTGCTGACCGCCTCCGGCCGGGTAGATGTGACCGGGGTGGGCTACCGCCCCGAGGGCGAACTGCGCCAGGGCGCCGAACCGCTCACAGACCCGGCACTCCGCTTTGAGGCCCAGCTGGTGCTGGGCGTCGGTTCCCTCGCCGGCAACGCCCAGCTGACCGAGCAGGACGGCGAGTGGGAGATCCAGGGTGACCCCACGGAGGCCGCGTTCCTGGTGGCCGCGGCCAAACTCGAGGGCACCACCGGGCACATGGCCCGGTTCGAACGTCGGGGTGAGATGCCCTTCACCTCGGAACGCAAGATGATGTCCACCCTGCACCAGGAGACCGGCGACGACAGCCTGCGCATCTTCAGCAAGGGCGCGCCCGACGTGCTCCTCGAGCGCTGCGCCTACGTGCAAGTCGGCGAGACGGTCGTACCTCTGACCGCCGAGCAGCGGCCACGGATGCTTGCCGACATCCAGGCGCTCTCGGCTCAGGCCTTCCGCACCCTGGGTGTCGCCTACCGAGTCGCCGACGAGAACACGGCGCCGCTCGACGAGGCCGACGAGCAGGGCCTGATCTACGCCGGGGTGGTCGGCATCATCGACCCACCCCGCGCCGAGGTGACGTCAGCCGTCCAGGAAGCCCACCGGGCGGGCGTGCGTGTGATCATGATCACGGGCGATCACCCCGCCACGGCCGCGCGGATCGCGAGTGACCTGGGGATCGTCGAACCGGGGGCGACGGCGCTGGCGGGAGCAGACCTCGACCACCTCGACGAGCCGGGGCTGCGGGAGGCGGTGCGCGACACATCCGTGTTCGCCCGCGTCTCCCCGCGGCACAAGCTGCGGATCGTCGACGCCCTGCAGGCCAACGGCGACATCGTGGCGATGACCGGCGACGGCGTCAACGACGCCCCGGCCCTGAAGTCCGCCGACATCGGCGTGGCCATGGGCATCACGGGCACCGAGGTGACCAAGGAGGCCGCGAAGATGATCCTGGTCGACGACAACTTCGCCACCATCGTCGCCGCGGTGCGGGCCGGCCGGGTCATCCTCGACAACATCAAGAAGTTCCTGCGGTACCTGCTGTCCTCGAACATGGGCGAGGTGCTCACCGTGTTCGTCGGCGTGCTCCTCGCCGGGGCTCTGGGCCTGACCGGCGCCAGCAGCGAGACCGTGGTGCTGCCCCTGCTGATCACCCAGATCCTCTGGATCAACCTGATCACCGACTCCGGCCCGGCCCTGGCGATGGGCGTCGACCCGGAGATCGACGACGTGATGGCCCGCCCCCCGCGCGGGATCAACGACCGTATGATCGACCTGCGCATGTGGGTGGGCATCATGTCGACCGGCCTGGTGATGGCAGTGGTCACCCTCGCCACGATCGACCTGTTCCTGCCCGGCGGGCTGCTGCCGGCGCTGGAACCCGGCACGGACGGCCTCACCGTGGCGCGCACCGCGGGGTTCACCACCCTGGTCTTCGCCCAGCTGTTCAACACACTCAACGCGCGCTCCGAGCTGACCACCGCGTTCCACCGGCTGTTCGTAAACCCGTGGCTGTGGGGGGCGATCCTGCTCGCGATCCTGTTGCAGGTGGCCGTGGTCGAACTCCCGCTCCTGCAGACCGCGTTCGGCACCACCTCGATGGACCCTCTGCACTGGGCCGTCTGCGTGGGCATGGCATCCGTCGTGCTGTGGGTCGAGGAACTGCGCAAGTGGATCCTGAGGGTGCGCGCCTGACCTCTCCCGTTCCGTGCTCGACGCGTGCGATCTCGTTTCCGCAAAGCGCATTACGATCGGGGCATGAGCCTGTCAGGACCACCGGAACCCACGGCGACGGAGCCGGTATCCGCGCCCCGCCGCAACGAAACGGATGTCCAGCGCCTCGACCGCAATTGGCTCTCGCTGTTGCAGGAGCTCAGAGTCACCCAGACGGGCACCCAGATCGTGGGTGGTTTTCTGCTCGCCCTCGCCTTCCAACCGCGGTTCACCGAACTCGACCTGTACCAACTGACCGTGTATCTGATTCTTGTCGCCACGGCCACCACCACCACCGTTCTGGCGCTCGGGCCGGTCAGCCTCCACCGGCTGCTCTTCGGGAAGCATGCGATGAAGCAGATCGTACGGGTCGCCGACGTGCTCGTGCGGGCCACACTGGTCGGTGTCGCCGTAATCCTCGCCGGCACCACCCTGCTGGTCTTCGACGTGGTGCTGGGCCGAACGGCCGGTCAGGTGGCCGGGGCCGCGGTGCTGCTGGTCATCGTGGCGGTCTGGCTGGTCCTGCCGCACCGGGCGAAGCGCTGAGGACGACGCGCGGGGGTCGACTGGCGGCGGACGACGCGCGGGGATATCGGTGGGACGGCTTCGCCGCATCAGCAGGCGCCCCACTGGCCCGCGCCTGCCGTCGTTGCGGCGTCCTCGGCCGTACGCAGCAGCGGGTAGTGCGCGTCGTTCGGCGGGATCATCAGCGACTCGGCGGCGCCGCCGGCGACGAGCTCGTAGTTGACGAATCGCCCGTCCCCGGTCCAGAGATAGAACAGGCTACGGCCGTATCGGTCAGTCGGGTCCTGGTCGGCGGTGACCCAGGTGCGGCTGCCATCGGGGAGGAGCGCCCGCAACTGCTCCGCGGCCTGATCGCCGAAGCATTCGGCGCTGTCCCCCACCTCCGGCGTATCGATTCCGAGCAGTCGTACCTTGACGGCATCCGTCGTCGCCACCAGGGCGTTCGGCTGGTCCGTTCGCAGAAAGAGCGTGTCGCCATCATGCACATGCTCCACGGTCATCGGGACGGCTCCGCTCGGTCGTGCGGGGATGCCGCCGACCGCTGTCTCGACGGTGCCGTCCGCGGCGGTCGCCACCGGGCCGGTGCTCTCGCCGGAGCTCTGGCCGGAGCCTTGGCTGGCCGAGCTCGGCATGCTCTCGAACTCGGTCACCAGAAATCCCGACTGCTGGACCCAGGCGAAGCCGAGTACTCCGAGAACGAGAACACCGATCGGCACGCGCGAGCGGCCCTGTCGTCTACCCATTCCCCGAGACTAGGGCAGAGCCAGGCAGGCACACGCCACCCGCCGTGTCTGACGAGTCCGAGGCCCGGGAGCACCTCCGTCGCGAACGAATTCGACGGAGATTTTGCCGGAACCGGCCCCGAAAACTCCGAAAAAGCTGCTTTTCACGAGAATCTCCGTCGAATTGGTTCGACGCCGGACAGGGCAGGCCGGGCACGTGGCGAGAGGGCGCTCCGGACGTCTGACCGGCTAGGGCGCTGCGGTTTCCTCCACGGCGTGGAACCACGGCGGGTACACGACGACCTTGGGCTTGTGCGCCTCGGCGGCGAAAATGCTGCGCACCGCGTCGCGCACCTTGTCGTTGGCGACGCCGACGAGCGTGACCAACTCGAACGGGAACGACTCGGTGACGAGCAGTTCCGCCTCCCGGATCTTCTGCGATTCCTGATCGGCGCGCAGCGAACGCAGCATGCGGTCGGCAGTCTCGGGAGCAGAGCCGAACCTGGTCAGGGCCCCCGCGGCATCCCCGTTGGCCACCGCGACGCTCGCTGCGACGGTTTCCTCGGCGCCGGCCTGGGCGTCGAGGAGCTTCTTGACCGTGCTGACCAGAATGACGAAGTCGTACGTCGGAGAGCGGTGCGCCTCCGGCGACAGGCGCGGGTCGTTGGATTCGGTGAGGAGGCTGTCCCACAGGCGCGCATTGGGCGAGAGGAAGAACGGCACGTAGCAGGCGACGCTCGCGCTGTCGTCTCCGGCGACGAGCGCGGCACGCCGGGCCGCGCGCTGCGGTGCCGACGACAGGTCGACGACCGGCCGGGCGGTCCAGGCGTCGCTCGCGTCGGCAAGCAGGCGCCCGCTGTTCAGGATGCCGGCGAGGTTGCGGATGTGGGTGACGTGGTAGATCCGCTGCTCACCGACGTTGTCGTGGGAGGATTTCGTGCTCCTGACCGGCTTCACGGTGCTGGCGGCCTTGGCGGTGGCCGGCTTCGCGGTAGCGGTCTTCGCGCTCAGGGTGGGATTGGGTCCGCCCAGGGTGACGGTGCGCGGTGACGGCGAACTGCGAAGCGACGGTGCGCGGCCCGTCGACTTGCTCCGGCTGGCGCGGGTGGCCACGCCGGGCACGATTTCGGGAGCGGCCTTCGGGAAGCAGCTGGCGCAGAGGCCGCCCTCGAGTCCATGGATGCATTCGTCGCTCAAACTAGAAAAACCTTTCGTGTGCGTGGCCCCCACACTCTTCAAGTCCGATGCTTGAAGACCACATATCAACGGTACGGTCATTTCTGACCTCGTGGTGACCGATGGCGGGATCCGTTCGGCGCATTTCGGCCTGAGGGTGAGTCGCACATGCCTTGTCGGCCCCGGCGAAGGGTGCTACTACCGACGTATGAGCAGCGTTGACGATATCGACGAGGACAAGATCGAGGTCGGCAAGCCCAGGGAATGGGCGGCGGGGGTGCCAGGCGTCACCCATGCACTGGGGCCGGCCTTCCGGCAGATGGGTGTGCCGCGCAGCCTGAAGGCACTGACTGCGATGAACCAGCGGGACGGTTTCGACTGCATGAGCTGCGCCTGGCCGGATCCCGATCGGCGCAAGACGTTCGAGTTCTGCGAGAACGGCGCCAAGGCGGTGACCTGGGAGGCAACGCCGATCACGATCCCGGCCGAATTCTGGGCCGAGAACCCGATCAGAGAGCTGCTCACGAAGTCGGAGTACTGGCTCGGCATGCAAGGCCGCCTCGTGCAGCCGGTGCACAAGCCGGCCGGGTCCGAGCACTACCGGCCGATCACCTGGGACGACGCGTTCAAGCTGATCGGGGACACCCTCCGCGGACTGGAATCGCCCGACCAGGCGACGTTCTATACGAGCGGTCGCACCTCCAACGAGGCGGCCTTCCTCTACCAGCTGTTCGTGCGCGCCCTCGGCACGAACAACCTGCCGGACTGCTCGAACATGTGCCACGAGTCGACCAGCCACGCGATGGCGGAGACCGTCGGGATCGGCAAGAGCACCGTCACCTACGCCGACTTCGCCCGTGCGGACCTGATCATCATCATGGGGCAGAACCCGGGCAGCAACCATCCGCGGATGCTCACGGCGCTGGAAGAGGCGAAGGAGGCGGGCGCCGCCATCGTCGCCGTCAACCCGCTCTTGGAGGCCGGGCTGATGCGCTACAAGAACCCGCAGAAGGTGCGGGGCGTCGTCGGGGCCGGAACCGTGATGGCCGACCAGTACCTGCAGATCCGGCTCGGCGGCGACATGGCCCTCATGCAGGCCCTCTCCCGACGGGTGCTCGACGCCGAGGCCGCCCGGCCCGGAACCGTGCTCGACCATGCGTTCCTGCGCGAGAATTGTGTCGGGCTGGAGGAGTTGCGCGAGCACCTCGCCCACCAGGATGACGGTGCGGTCCTGGCGGCCACGGGGTTGCGCGCGGCCGAGATCGACGAGCTGGCCGACCGGTATCTGCGGGCGGACCGGGTCATCATCACCTGGGCGATGGGCATCACCCAGCACAAGAAGGCCGTTCCGACAATCCGAGAGATCATCAATCTGCTCCTACTGCGCGGCAACATCGGCAAGCCCGGCGCGGGGGCGTCCCCGATCCGCGGGCACAGCAATGTGCAGGGCGACCGCACCATGGGCATCTGGGAGAAGATGCCACCGGCGTTCCTGGACGCCCTGGAACGAGAATTCGGGTTCGACCCGCCCCGCGTGGACGGCCTGGACAGCGTCGACTCCATTCGCGCCATGCGCGACGGCCTGGTCACGGTCTGGATCGCCCTGGGCGGCAACCTGGTCGGCGCGATCTCCGACACCGTCGTCGCCGAGGCCGCAATCCAGAAGACGGTGCTGAGCGTGCAGATCTCCACCAAACTGAACCGGTCCCACGCTGTGGTCGGCGACCAGGCGCTCATCCTGCCGACCCTGGGCCGCACCGAGATCGACCTGCAGGCCACCGGCCCGCAGTTCGTGTCGGTTGAGGACACGGTCTCCGCGGTGCACTCGTCCACCGGCCTACTCCCACCGGTGTCGGATCAGCTGCTCTCCGAGGTGGCCATCGTGTCGCGCCTCGCCCGGGCCGCCCTCGACGGCACCGCCTCGATCGACTGGGCCGGTTTCGAGAGCGACTACGACATCATCCGTGACCACATCTCGCACGTCATTCCGGGCTTCGCCGACTTCAACCAACGCATCCACCAGCAGGAAGGTTTCTCCCTGCCCCATGCGCCGCGCGACCTGCGCACCTTCCCGACCCCCAGCGGCAAGGCCCTGCTCACGGTCAACGAACTCGAGCCCCTCGAACGGCCGCCGGGGCGCCTGCTCCTGCAGACGCTGCGCTCGCACGACCAGTTCAACACCACGATCTACAGCCCCAACGACCGCTACCGGGGCATCAAGAACGGCCGCCAGGTCATCTTCGTCAACCCGGAGGATGTCGCGGAGCTGGGTTTGATCAGCGGCATGCTCGTCGATGTGCACAGCGAGTTCAGCGACAACGTCGACCGGGTGCTGCGGCGGTTCCGGCTCGTCGCCTACCCGAGCGCCCGCGGCTGCGCCGCCGCCTACTTCCCCGAGGCCAACGTGCTGGTGCCCCTGGATTCCACCGCGGAGGGCAGCAACACCCCCGTCTCCAAGGCGGTGCTGGTGCGGCTGGAACCCTCGCGCTGACCAGATACACACCCTGACCAGAACGAAAGCAGGGCGCCCGATCCGCTGCGACCCGGCGGCGGAGGGCCGCACGTCGAAATCGAAGATTGCCGTGGGATGTGCACGATAGAGCAGGATTTTCGGGCTGGTCGTCGAGGCTCACCTCGAGTCCCGCCGCGAGGCGGATGTCGACGCGAGGCGGATGGCGCCGCCGCGGGGCGCCGACAGGTGCGTGACGCTCACGGCGCGCGCCATCATCACCGCGCGCAGCACGAGCGGCTGCCAGGTGAAGATCGTGGCACCGAAGTCGAGCACGCCGCTGACCTTGAGCAGCTCCGGCGGCAGGGAGGCGGCCGTGGCCTGCAGCAGAGCCGCGGACGACGACAGCCCGAGCGCCCACCGATCAGAGGAGGCGTTCACCGGCATCGGACCGTCCATTGCGGAGATTTTTCTGTGGGAGGTGTCGGAGCGCGTGCTGCCGCGCTGAGCGCATCCGTTGCCGCGCTAGAAAGTACGCAGAATAGTCAATTTTCCTAGACATCCGAGTCGAGGTCTGCCTACACTCAAAATCTCGCGAATGCCTTTCTCTGGGCTGGGGAACTCGTTTTCAGAATCGAAACTGAGCTCCGAATGAACGACGACAACTTGCTTCCCACGCCGGCCTGCGCTTCCTGCTACGACCCGATGGCGTCGGTCGGCGGCGGCTGGTGGTGCGATCACTGCCAGGAGTTCGCGTAACCGCTCGCGCCTCGGCCGGTCGCGTTCTCGGCCGGTCGCGTGGCTCCGCGCGCGGCATCCGCACCCTGAACCCCTAACGAATTCGACGGAGATTTTGCCTCTACAAGCCTGTTTCGGGCCGAAACGGGTTCTCTCTGGCAAAATCTCCGTCGAATTGGTTGGATAGGGCAGGGCAGGGAGGTTGGGTATTGTGGTTGGGTTCCACCATCGCCTGTCCGGGCACCAACCCAGAGGAGTCCCATGTCGATCACCGTTAAAGGCGTCATCGCTCGATCGAAGGGCGCGCCGGTGGAGCTTGTCGACATCGTCATCCCCGACCCTGCACCCGGTGAGGTCGTCGTCGACATCGAGACCTGCGGCGTCTGCCACACCGACGTGCACTACCGTGAGGGCGGCATCAACGACGAGTTCCCATTCCTGCTCGGCCACGAGGCCGCCGGCCGGGTCAGCGTCGTCGGCGAGAGCGTCACCCACGTCGCCGTGGGCGACTTCGTCGTGCTGAACTGGCGCGCCGTCTGCGGCGACTGCCGCGCCTGCAAGCGCGCCGAGCCCTGGTACTGTTTCAACACTTTCAACGCCACCCAGAAAATGACCCTCACGGACGGCACCGAGCTCAGCCCCGCCCTCGGCATCGGCGCCTTCGCCGAAAAGACTCTTGTGCACGAGAAACAGTGCACCAAGGTCGACCCTGCCGCCGACCCCGCGGTCGTCGGACTGCTCGGCTGCGGCATCATGGCCGGCATCGGGGCCGCCATGAACACGGGCAACGTGACCAGGGGCGACTCGGTCGCCGTGATCGGATGTGGCGGCGTGGGTAACGCGGCGGTCGTCGGGGCCCGGCTCGCCGGGGCATCCGTCATCATCGCGATCGACCGCGACGCGAAGAAGCTCGCGACCGCCCAGACGCTGGGCGCCACCCACACCATCGACTCAGCCGGCCTCGACGAGGACGGCGTGGTCGCGGCCGTGCAGGCACTGACCGGCGGCTTCGGCGCGGATGTCGTGATCGACGCCGTCGGGCGTCCCGAGACCTGGCGGCAGGCGTTCTACGCCCGCGACCTGGCTGGCACCGTCGTGCTGGTGGGCGTGCCGACCCCCGAGATGATGCTGGAGATCCCGCTGCTCGACGTGTTCGGCCGGGGCGGTTCTCTGAAATCGTCCTGGTACGGCGACTGCCTGCCGGAGCGCGACTTCCCGATGCTGACCGACCTCTACCTGCAGGGCCGCCTGCCGCTGGACGAGTTCGTCAGTGAACGAATCGGAATCGGGCATATCGAGGAGGCATTCGCGAAGATGGCCCGCGGCGACGTGCTGCGCTCCGTGGTCGTGCTCTGATGACGGCGCGGATCGAACACCTCGTCACCTCGGGCAGCTTCAGCCTCGACGGCGGCACCTGGGACGTGGACAACAACGTCTGGATCGTCGGCGACGACGACGAGTGCGTTGTGGTCGACGCGGCCCACGACGTCGACGCCATCCTCGCCGCGGTCGGCGACCGCAAGCTGGTGGGCATCCTCTGCACGCACGCGCACGACGACCACATCGGTGCCGTCGCCGGGGTGCAGGCCGCGCACACCGCGCCGACCTACCTCCACCCCGACGACATGATGCTGTGGGACCGGGTCTACCCGGATGCCCCGCCGAGCCGTCCGCTCGAGACCGGCCAGCGCATCCGGGTGGCCGGTATTGAACTCGAGGTGCTGCACACGCCGGGGCATTCTCCCGGCGCCGTCTGCTTCTATGCGCCCGCGCTCGGCACGGTCTTTAGCGGCGACACCTTGTTCCATGGCGGACCCGGCGCGACCGGCCGGTCGTTCAGCGACTTCCCCACGATTCTCGCCTCGATCAAAGGCAAGCTGCTGATGCTCCCGGCGAGCACCGTCGTGCTCACCGGCCATGGCGAGTCGACGACAATCGGCGCCGAGGCCGGGCACCTGGATGAATGGATCGCCCGCGGCCACTAGAGCGTGACCCCGGAAGACTGCCCGGAAATCCGTCGAGCGGCGCCGCCGATGTGGTCAGAATCCGTTTCTGGCGGCACGGACTGTGGCTAACTCAGGAGATCCCCGCACGCCGGGGACGCCCACCGCGTGATGCCGCGGCACGTGTGCGGCCAAGAGGCATTGCGTTGTCAGATCTCCTGAGTCAGCCACACTGCGGCGGAGGCTGGTTCGGGACACCGGCTGCCCGCGGGCGACCCTGACCGGGCTCAGGCATCCGTCGGTTCGGGCCATCCACTGTGGCTAATTCAGGAGATCCCCGTGCCCGGCCGGCACCCGCCTCGTGATTCCGCGGCCGATGCCGGCCCACACTCATCAGGCTCGCCATTCTCCTGAGTTAGCCCCAAACGGCCGGTGGTAGCAGGCAGTAATAGTGGTCAGCAGCGCGGCAGCAGCGCGGCAGCAGCGCGGCAGCAGCGCGGCAGCAGCGCGCAGCGACGGATGTCCGCAGCCGGCAGGTCAGCGGCGCACGATCGAGCGCAGCAGCCGCACAACCACGGACAGGGACGCCATGTCGTCCTGACCGAGGGCGTTGACCTCCTCGAACACGCTGCGAGCCCGTCCCAACTGTTCCGCGTTGAGCGCCTCCCAGGCGAGCAGTCGGGCGTCGGCGTGGCCGGCATGTGTTTCCTTCAGCACCGCCCGCGTCATATCGGCGACCGTCGAGTACAGGTCGTCGCGGAGGGCGGCGCGGGCCAGGGCCTGCCAGCGGTCCTTGCGCGGCAGCACGGTGATGCGCTCCAGCAGGTTGTCCACCCGGAACCGGTCGTAGACCGTGTAGTAGACGCCGGCGACGTCGGCCAGAGGCTCATCGACCTGGGCGGAGATCTGCGCCACGTCCAGCAGGGCGAAGGCCTCGAAGAGTTCGGCCCACCGGCGACCGAGGTTCTCCGGTACGCCCCACTCCTGGGCGGTCTCCAGCAGGGACTGCACGCGTTTGAGGTCGCCGCCCTTGAGGTAATCCTCCAGGTGGGCGCGCATCAGGTCCATCTGCGGTTTGTACTGGGCCACCACCTCGCCCACCGGTCGCGACGCCCCCTGGTTGACCTGCCAGCGCACGGCCCGGTCGAGCAGGCGACGGATGTCCAGGTGGATCGACGTCCAGTGCTTGGTCGGGAACGACGACGGCAGGGCGTTGACCTCGGCCACGAGCACGTCGATTTCGAAGATCTCCCGCAGCGCGACGAAGGCTTTCGCGACCGTGGCCTGGTTCGCCGAGGTTTCCTCCATAGCCCGGAACGCGAAGGTCACGCCGCCGAGGTTGATCATGTTGTTCGCGACGACGGTGGCGATGATCTCGCGGCGCAGCGGATGCGTGTCGAGCTCGGCGTCGAAGCGCTCGGACAGCTGCACCGGAAAGTACCGGCGCAGGGTTCGGCCGAACCAGGGGTCGTCGGGCAGGTCACTGTCCCGCAGCGTGGTCGCCAGATCGATCTTGGCGTAGGCCGCCAGCACGGACAGCTCGGGTGAGGTCAGGCCCTGGCCCGTTTCAAGGCGCTCCCGCAGCGTCGCCGTGGTGGGCAGCGCCTCCAACTCGCGCTTGAGGTCGCCCGAGGCCTCCTGCCAGTCCATCAGCCGTTCGTAGCTGGGGCTCCAGGTGGTCACCTTCGCCCGGTCGTTGAGCAGCAGGATGTTCTGGTCGACATTGTCTTCCAGCACCAGCCGCGCCACCTCGTCGGACATGGAAGCGAGGAACTCCGACCGCTCCGACTCGGCCAGCTTGCCGGCGGCCACCATCCGGTCGACGAAGATCTTGATGTTGACCTCGTGGTCGGAGCAGTCCACCCCGGCGGAATTGTCGATCGCGTCGGTGTTCAGGATCACGCCGGTGAGGGCCGCCTCGATGCGCCCGAGCTGGGTCATCCCGAGGTTGCCGCCCTCGCCGACGACCTTGACCCGCAGATCCCGGCCGTCGACCCGGATGGCGTCGTTCGCTTTGTCGCCGACCTGCGCGGCCGTCTCGCTGCTGGCCTTCACATAGGTGCCGATGCCGCCGTTATAGAGCAGGTCGGCCGGGGCGGCCAGGATGGCGCGGAGCAGTTCCGGCGGGCTCAGCCGCACCGTCCCGTCCGGCAGCCCGAGTGCGGTGCGCACCTCGGCGGAGATCGGCACCACCTTGGCCTGGCGCGGGAAGACCCCGCCGCCGGCACTGATCAGGCTGGTGTCGTAGTCCGCCCACGACGACCGTGGCAGGGCGAAGAGGCGCGCTCGTTCCTGGAAGGAGCGCGCGGCATCCGGATTCGGGTCCAGGAAAATGTGCCGGTGGTCGAAGGCCGCCAGCAGACGGATGTGCTCCGAGAGCAGCATGCCGTTGCCGAAGACGTCGCCGGACATGTCGCCCACGCCGACGACCGTGAAGTCCTCGGCCTGCGTATCGACGCCCAGTTCGCTGAAGTGGCGCTTGACCGACTCCCATGCGCCGCGGGCGGTGATGCCCATTGCCTTGTGGTCGTAGCCGATCGAGCCGCCGGAGGCGAACGCGTCGCCCATCCAGAAACCGTATTCGGCGGCGACGCCGTTGGCGATGTCGGAGAAGGTGGCCGTGCCCTTGTCGGCCGCGACGACCAGGTAGGAATCGTCGTCGTCGTGGCGCACCACCCGGGCGGGCGGCACGAGCCGCTCCCCCTCCGCCGTGGTCACCAAGTTGTCGGTGAGGTCGAGCAGCCCCCGGATGAAGGTCTTGTAGCTCCCGATGCCCTCGGCAATCCAGGCCGCGCGGTCCAGCGCCGGATCGGGCAGCTGCTTGGCGAAGAACCCGCCCTTGGCGCCGGTCGGCACGATCACCGCGTTCTTGACCGTCTGCGCCTTGACCAGGCCGAGCACCTCCGTGCGGAAGTCCTCCCGCCGGTCCGACCAGCGCAGCCCGCCGCGGGCCACCTTGCCGAAGCGGAGGTGTACGCCCTCCACCCGCGGGGAGTACACCCAGATCTCGTACTTCGGCCGCGGAAACGGCAACAGCTCGATCGTGGTCGGGTCGAGCTTGATGCTCAGGTAGGGCTTGTCCTGGAAGAAGTTCGTGCGCAGCGACGACTCGATCAGGTTGATCAGGGTGCGCAGCACCCTGTCGGCGTCGAGCGTGGTGACCGCTTCCATGGCCGCCGTCAGCTCATCCTTGACCTGCAGGCTGCGACGGATGCGCTCCGGCTCGGCCAATTCCGGATCGAACCGGGCCTCGAAGAGCGCCACCAGCCCTCGGGTGACGGCCGGATTTGCCAGCAGGGTATCGGCGATGAAGCCGTAGGAGTTGGTGTTTCCGGCCTGGCGCAGGTACTTGGCGTAGCTGCGCAGGATGACGACCCGGTGCCAGGGCATGCCCTCCCGCAGCACCAGTCGGTCGAGGCCGTCCGATTCGATGGCCCCGCTGACGGCGGCGCCGAAGGAGTCGGCCAGGAGTGCGCCGGTCGCGACCGGGTCCACACCCTCGGGGTAGCTCAAGCCCAGGTCGTAGAGGTAGAACGCGCGGCCGTCGGCGGTCTCGATCTCGAAGGGCACCTCGTCGAGCACCTCGATGCCGAGGTTCTGCAGGAACGGCAGGATCTGGCTCAGGCTCTTGGGCTCCATCATGTAGAGCTTGATCCGGGCATCCTCCGCCGTGACGCCGCGTCCTGCGGTGCTTCCGTCGTCGGCGTCGATGACCGTGTCACCGGCGCCCGTGCCGGTCGGAAGATACACGTTCAGCGCCGGCCGGATCGGCCCGGTCCCGGCGGCCGCCGCCGCGGCGGCGGCCGCGGCGCCGGCCTCGAATCGCCCGATGTCCTGCACGGCCTCCTCGAGCTCGTAATCCACCCGGTAGCTGGCGGGGAACGCCTCCGACCAGAGTTCGGAGAGGCGCTCCGCCTCGTCCAGCGGGTGGCTCTCGCGCAGTTTCTCGCCGATCCCCTCGGGCCAGGACCGCACCGCCATCACCAGCCGGTGCTCCAGCGCGACGGCGTCGACGACGCCGACCGTGTCGTTCTTCTGCAACCGGATGCGGAAGAACAGCCGGGCCAGCGCGGACTCGGTCATCCGGGCCTCGAAGTCGACGGACTCGGCGTGGAAGGTGTCCCGCAGCTCCTTCTCGATCCGCAGCCGCACGGCCGTGGTGTACCGGTCGCGGGGGAAGTAGACCAGCGCGGTCATGAACCGGCCGTAGACATCCGGGCGGAGGAAAAGCCGGGTGCGCCGCCGCTCCTGCAGACGCTGGATGGCCAGCGTGGTGGTGAACAGGGTGGGCACGTCGATCTGGAACAGCTCGTCGCGGGGGTAGGTTTCCAGGATGCCGAGCAGCTCCTTGCCGCTGTGCGACCCTGGCGGGAACCCGGCCTGGTCCATCACGGCGTCGACCTTTTCGCGCAGGATCGGCACGTCCCGCACCGAGCTCGTATACGCCGTGGCGGCGAACAGGCCGATGAAGCGCTGCTCCCCCCGCACGTTGCCGTCCGCATCGAAACTCTTGATCCCGATGTAATCGAAGTACGCCGGGCGATGCACGCTGGAACGCGAGTTCGCCTTGGTGATCACCAGGGCGCTACGCTCGCGCGCCTTGAGCCGGCCGGCATCCGTCAGGTGCTGAATCTGGTGCCCGTCTTCGGTGGAGCGCAGCAGCCCCAGGCCGCTGCGGTCACGGATGCTCAGCACGTCCTCTCCGTCGACGGTCTCCAGGTCGTACTCCCGGTAGCCGAGGAAGGTGAAGTTGTCGCGGTCGAGCCAGCGCAGCAAGTCCTGCGCCTGCTTGATCTCCTGGATGCCCTCGGCGTGGGCGACGTCGCCGAGCGCGTCGGCGATCTCCACGGCCTTCGTTCGCATGGCCTGCCAGTCCTCGTTGGCGGCGCGAACGTCGCCGAGGACCGTGGCCAGCCCGGCGACCAGAGCAGCCCGCGCCTCGTCGTTGGCGGTTTCGATCTCGATCGCGATCCACGACTCGACCTGGGTGACGGTCTCGTCGACGTCACCGGGCCGGGCGCCGTCGCCTCCGTGCACGCGGGTGACGCCGAGGAGCTCGTTGGTGTTCCGGTCGCGGGTCACGACGAGTAGCGGGTGCACTTCGAGGTGGATGGCCGAGTGCTGGCGCACCAGCTCGGCGGTCACCGAGTCAACCAGGAAAGGCATGTCGTCGGTGACGATGTAGACGATGCTGCGGCCGGCTTCGTTCCGGATCTCGATGTTCGGGGTGCTGGGGGTGCGGCTCTGGGCGACCTGCCAATGATGGACGGCCCGCTCGCGGAGGGTTCCCCCATCGGAGTTCTGCCGGTCTTCCCCAGCCAGGTGCTCGTAGTAGTCGCCCAGGAAAGCGTCGAGTGTGCTGCCTGCCGGTGATTTCCCGGTGCGGGTGGACTCAGACGTCATTGAAATAAGCCTCCATCAGAAAATCTCCGCGTCATTGCGGATCACGTGCGTACGACCCAAGGCATGCAACAGCCACGCCCCTGTCTACCATCGTAGATTCCGTGGCCGGGTTCCACAGACCGAACCACCGCGCAGTCGTGGATCCGTCGCAAAGTGCACGCGCGTAGGCTGACCCGATGCGCGCGATCATCGTAGACACCCCCGGCGGCCCCGATGCCCTCACCCTCACAACGGTGAGCGACCTGCCCGTCGGGGCCAGCGACATCCGGATTCGGGTCGCCGCGGCCGGCGTGAACCGGGCGGATGTCGCGCAGCGGCTGGGCAGCTACCCGTCGCCGGCCGGGGCGCCGCAGTGGCCCGGGCTGGAGGTGTCCGGAGTCGTCAGTGAAGTCGGCGCCGAGGCAAAACGGTTCGCGGTCGGCGACCGGGTGTGTGCCCTGCTGGCCGGCGGCGGCTACGCCACCGAGGCCGTGGTGCACGAAGACCTGGCCCTGTCCGTGCCCGAATCCGTGGACCTCGTCGAGGCGGCGGGCCTGCCGGAGGCGCTGGCCACCGTGTGGTCGAACGTGTTCCTGAGTGCGGGGCTGGCCGCCGGGGAGACGCTGCTCGTGCACGGCGGCGCCAGCGGCATCGGTACCACCGCGATCCAGCTGGGCGTGCTCGCCGGCGCGCGGGTGGCCGCGACGGCCGGCTCAGCCGAGAAGCTGGCGGTGTGCCGCAGCCTGGGCGCGGAGATCCTGATCAACTATCGCGAGCAGGATTTCCCCACCGAAATGCAGGCCGCCACAGAGGGGCGCGGCGCCGACGTGATCCTCGACATCATCGGTGGCTCCTACGCGGCCCGCAACGTGGCGGCACTGGCGGTCGACGGCCGCATCATGGTGATCGCCAACCAGAGCGGCGAGAACGCCGACTTCAATCCGTTCCATCTGATGCAGAAGCGCGGCCGGTACTGGGGTACCACCCTCCGCTCCCGCCCGTTCGAGGAGAAGGCGGCCATCATGCGGGCCCTCAGGACGGATGTCTGGCCCTGGCTCGAATCCGGCCGCTTCCGCCCGGTGATCGACAGCATTTTCCCGTTCGAGAAGGCCGCCGAGGCGCACCGGCGGCTGGAGGCATCCGTTCACGTGGGCAAGATTCTGCTGGTCGGTGATTGAGCCCTTCGGGACTCGGGACTCGGGACTCGGGACTGAAACATGCGCTGGAAAAACAATCTGAAGAGAGGATGAGTTTTGAACAGCATCAGTCTGTTCGTGCCGATCCTGCCCGGCAAGCTCGACGCCTGGAAGCAGTTCACCAGGGAGTCGAACGCGCGCATGGGCGAGCACACGGAGTCGCGCCGGCGGGCCGGCATCACCTGAGAAACTGGCACACCGAGAGCCAGTGGGTAGCCACGGCTAGTTCCGACACCGAGTGAGGATGCCGCCGTGGATCCAGAGCTGCTCCACGTTGGTCGGCTTCCACTCTGTCGGCGACCTCCGGCGACACGAGGTCGGCCAGCCATCCGTCCCGAACGAATTCGACGGAGATTCTGCCGAAATCTGCCCTAAACCCACTCTGGAAGGCGATTTCACCCAAAATCTCGGCTCTCCTGCTTCATCCGTGGGTTAAACCCGGCCGGGGAGTGCGGGTTTGTGGCCGCCGAGGCTGAGCATGGCCAGGGCGATGAGGGCGTCGGGTGATTTGAAGCCGAA
>NZ_SOFA01000034.1:0-48263 GCF_004402835.1 Cryobacterium sp. Sr3
CCACAGCGCCGACGACCTCGCTGCAGTCGCCGCCAAGATCAACAACAGACCCCGGAAACGCCTCGGTTGGACAACACCAGCCGAGCTCCTCGTCGACGAACTAGAATCCAGCTAACCAATCAGTGTTGCGACGACCGCTGGAATTCGCCCCAACTGAAAATAGGGCCACCAACCATCATGGAAGGTGATCAAATTGGATGATTGGGCAGAGATTCGCCACCTGCATTCGACGGGGAAGCATTCGAAGCGGGAGATAGCTCGGCTGGTTGGAGTGTCCCGAGGAACGGTGGACCGGGCGTTGGCCGTGGATCGGTCGCCGACGTATCAGCGGGAGCCGACTGGGTCGAGTTTCGACGCGTTCGCCGGCCAGGTGCGGGTGTTGCTCGCAGCGACGCCAACGATGCCGGCCGCGACCGCTGCTGAGCGGGTGGGCTGGTCGGGGTCTCCGTCGCTGTTCCGGGCCAAGATCGCCGAGCTGCGGCCGGAGTATGCGGTGCCGGATCCCGCGGATCGGCTGGTGCACCCGCCCGGGTTCCAGGTCCAATGTGATCTCTGGTTCCCGCACGAAGACCTGCCGCTGGGCCATGACCAGGCTGCTGCGCCGCCGGTTTTGGTGATGACGTCAACGTTCTCCGGATTCATCCAGGCCCGCATGTTGCCCTCGAGGACGACGCCGGATTTGCTCGGTGGGATGTGGTCGTTGCTGCAGGAGGCCGAGGCCGTTCCCGCCCGTTTGACCTGGGACAACGAGACCGGCATCGGGCGCGGGAAACTCACCGAGCCGGCCGCCGCGTTCGCCGGCACCCTCGGCACGCAAATCAAGCTGCTCAAGGCCCGCGATCCTGAGTCCAAGGGCATGGTGGAGCGGATGAATCGCTTCTTCCGCAGCCGATTCATGTCGGGTCGCGCCTTCATCTCTCCCGACGACTTCAACCAGCAGTTGGCTGGCTGGCTGGCTGCCCATCGCGAACAACCGTCTCTCGAGGTCGCGACGAGGGCGACCCGGTGACCTGGTCCGCCTCGACCGGGCGGCGATGCGCGGCCTGCCGCCGATGGCGCCGGAGGTGATGTTCCGCAACAGCGTCCGGCTCCCAAGGGATTACTACGTTCGCGCGTTCAGCAACGACTACTCCGTCGACCCAGCCATGATCGGCCGGGTCGTTGACGTGGCAGCGAGCCTGGAGCGCGTGACCGTCCACCACGACGGGGTCCTCATCGCCGAGCATCGCCGGAAGTGGGCTCGGCAACTGACCGTCACCGACCCGGCACATGTCCTCCGCGCGGCCGAGCTGCGCGCCCAGTTCCAAGCCCAACGCGCCCGCCGGCCCACGGTCACGGCCGTCGTCGAGATGGCCTCACTGGACCGCTACGACGAGCTCTTCAGCGTTGACATCGACGCCGCACCGACCGTGTTGGCGGTCGCGTCATGACCGGCTCGGAAGCGGCCTCGCAGATCGAGTACTACGCCCGCGCGCTGCGGGCGCCACGGATCAGTGAAGCGTTCCGGCGCCTGGGCGATCAGGCCCGCGACGCGGGCTGGTCCCACGAGGAATACCTCTCCGCAGTGCTCTCCAAAGAGGTCTCCGAACGCGAAGCCTCCGGGGCCGCGCTGCGGATCAAGGCCGCCCGGTTTCCCGGTCACAAGACCCTCGAGGACTTCAACTTCGACCACCAACCCTCCGCCAACCGAAACCTGATCGCGCACCTCGGCACGAGCGTGTTCCTCACCGAAGCGAAGAACGTCGTCCTCCTCGGGCCACCCGGAACCGGGAAAACACACCTCGCCGTCGGCATCGGGATCAAGGCCGCCAAGGCCGGCCACCGGGTCCTCTTCGACACCGCGACGGGCTGGGTGACTCGACTCCAAGAGGCCCACTCGCGGGGCAAACTCGCCGCCGAACTCATCAGGCTGCGCCGCTACAGCCTGCTGATCGTCGATGAGGTCGGCTACATCCCATTCGACCAGGACGCCGCGAACCTGTTCTTCCAGCTCGTGTCATCCCGCTACGAACACGCCTCGCTGATCATGACGAGCAACCTGCCCTTCGCCCGCTGGGGCGACGTGTTCGGCGACCTCACCATCGCCTCCGCGATGATCGACCGCATCGTTCGCCACGCCGACGTAATCAGCCTCAAAGGCAACAGCTACCGGCTCAAGCAACACCAACCCGCCGTGACTACGGCACACTAGAACCACACGAGAGTGGCCCTGTTTTCAGTTGGCAGAAGTGGTCCTGTTTTCAGTCGGCGTTAACAGTCGCGGGGCCGCTTCACGCGGGCTGGGACGATCGCGCATTGGTAGTGGTCGGCGAGCTGCGGATACCGGGCATTCACGACCCGCTCCGCGGCGCCCTTGTGGGTTTGGTGGGTCGAGGTCGTCGGGTTGTCCGGAACGACGATCTGCGGGGCGCCGCCATAAAACGCGAACGCTTGAACGTGGGCGTCGAGCCAGGCTGGGGACTTCATATCCGCATAGGCGCGGCAGAACATCAGTCCCGAAAACGGCAGAACCGCGACGAACAGCACCGCCCTGGTGATCTCGCCGGTGACCGCGTCGACCAGATCGATGGTGTCGCCAGCCCAGTCCACCAGCATCGCCCGGCCCGGCTCGTGGCGGAGCACCGCCACCAGATCATGGGTGCGGAGATAGTCCATGAACAGGGCGCAGAACTGCGAATACCCATACTTCTTGCCCGCGTCTTTGGTATCGACGTAACGGCGCCAGGCCAACAGCAACGTGAAGTGCCGGTTCGCTTTCATCGACGTCACCACCCGCGCCAGGTCTGGCTGGACGTACTCCTTCGATACCTTCCGGCGCCCGTCCGGGAACCACTTCGCGAGCTCAGCGTCGGCGATCGCGACCATCGAGGTCAGACCCCGGTCCTGGACCTCCTGCCGAACCCGGGCCACGTCGCGATGCGAGCACCCCGCAATCTCGACGACTTCGCGGTAACTCCGCCCCTCCAACAACAACCCCAATATTTTCCGATAGTCCGCCATGACCCGCCCTTAACAATGAAACGACGACGCCGTATGCGTTGTCTATTCACAGCAGAGCAGTCCACTAGCCGCCAGCGCTACCGTGTACCCGGAAACGTGCTACCAACTCGCCGGACTACCGCTACCACCAAGCGCTACTCGCCAGAACAGCTCAATGTCGGGTGGGATGACCTCGCGGAGTTGTCTGAGGGCGAGGTCTATGCGGCGCTGTTTCCCGGGCGCGGGATACGTGAGAGCGTCTTCATGCAGCCGGACTGGCCCCGGGTGCATACCGAGCTGGCCCGGGTCGGGGTGACGTTGAAGCTGCTGCACAAGGAGCATGTCGACGACTGTGCTCGAGCGGGTCAGGCGGTGATGAGTTACGACCGGTTCTGTGTCAGATCTGGTCCACCAACCCGCTAGAACGCGTCAACAAAGAGATCAAACGTCGCACCGACGTCGTCGGCGTTTTCCCCAACGCGGCAGCCCTGTTGCGCCTGGCCGGGTCGGTGTTGATCGAGCAGCATGACGAGTGGGAGGCCGGCGAACGCCGTTACTTCTCCGAAGCATCAATGCTCGAGCTGGCCACCATGAACAACCCCGTCGAGGTCCTCGACGAGGCGGTGATCCTCCCCGAACTCGCCGCCGCCTAAACTAGAACGACTGACCCGCACGGTGTTGAGAAACTCCACCACTCAGCAGGACGTGAACCACCGGTCCCGCCGATCGCCGACTCGCGGTCCCAGACCATGGTCTTTGGGACCGCGCTGTCCAGCCGCTGGCGAATGCGATCGATATCGTCCTGGGCATCTTCAGCTGCCGCATCAACGTCTGGGGATCTGCTCTTTGCTCAACCCGCCGCGCTGTACTTGAGTGCTTCAATTGCTGAAGGGTCTGGATACGTTATCAAAACGGCTTTGTGCTTACCGTGGAAAACGAATCTGCTTCCTGCTGCCACGGCCGATGCGCCTACAGCCAAGGCCGCCACAAAATCAGCGTCGCTTGCCGCCCCGCCGAGTGCTATTACGGGTACCGTAACCGCTGCCGAGACTTGCCGGACAAGCTCGATATCGTAGCCGGCCCCCGTCCCCTCTCGATCAATCGACGTGACAATTATTTCTCCTACCCCAAGAGCTACGGACTCACGAGCAAAGGCGGCTGGGTCCACACCGGTCGCAATTGTTCCACTGTTAGTGAACGTACTCTGCCTTCCGAGGAGATCTCTGCGGACGTCAATGCTTGCCAGTACACTCTGCGCGCCGACCGCGGCCGAGATCTCTCGAACCTGCTCCGGACCTGTGCGCAAGAGCGAGTTCAGAATGAGTTTCTCCATGCCAAGCTCCAAGACACGTCGGGCATCGGCTGCTGTGCGAATTCCGCCCCCATAGCCAACGGGCATGAACGCTTCGGATGCAATCGCCTCAAGAAGCTCAAGGTCTGGCGCGGTAGATCTAGATGTTGCGTCAATGTCACAAATGATCAATTCATCGACCTGCTTTTCGTTGAAAATCTTGACGGCGTTAATCGGGTCGCCCACGTATCGTGGCTTGCCGAACTTCATCGTCTTGACCAGATACCCATCGCTAATAAGCAGCACAGGTATGACGCGCGGCGGCACAGTCATTTCTGTCCCCAATTCTCGAGCAACGTCATCCCGTAAACGTGGCTCTTTTCGGGGTGGAATTGAGCCCCCATCACGTTTTCTCGCGCGACCATGGAAGCAAATGTAATTTCATAGTCCGTTGTCGCCAGCACGTCAGGCTCCTGCGCACATTCAACGTAATAGCTGTGCGCGAAATAGAAACGATTCTTCTCCCGCAAGTTGGCGAATACCAGTGAATCCTTGGCTGGCGAAATACTGTTCCAACCCATGTGAGGCACGCGCAGGACTTGCGTGGCTCCGTCGGCTTGGAATCGCCTAGCGACACCGCCAATGTAGCCGAGCCCACACAATACTCCTTCTTCACTGGAATCCATGAGCAATTGCATTCCCAAGCAAATTCCAAGCAGGAAATTGCCCGAATCCGCATATTCCCTCAGCGGCTCGATTAGCTCCTTGTGTTCCAGTGCACGCATCGCGTGGTCGAACGATCCAACGCCCGGCAGTACAAGCCTGGAGACGCGTCGAATGTCGTCGGCAGTGGAAACAAGCTGGGTTTCAATGTCCAACTTACGAAACATGTTCACCAGGGAGCCAACGTTTCCGACTCCGTAGTTCAAGATGCCTACGCTCACTGTGGGTTCTGGTCTCTTCTGGAGACAGGCGCCGAGTGTCCCGCCGCCGCTTTCACCAAGTGCATCCGAAGTACTTCATCCAGTTTGTCACCCAATACCGAGTAATCGAAATGCTGCGCTACATAGCTTGCGGCATTTCGTCCCCATTTCTCTCGCTGGGCATTGTCGGCCTGCAGGACGCGCGTCATCGCTTCTCCAATTGCCGCCGAATCATTGGCGGGTACGCACACTCCACCATCAGAGTCCCTAACCGGATTGTTCACAGCGTTTCCGGCGATCACAATCGGCCGAGCCGCCGCCATGTAATCGAACAGCTTGTTAAGGCTGATTCCGTAACGGTAAATCTTCAAATCCAACAGGTTGACCACAAGGCAGTCCGATTGCGCAGCGACCGTCGGGATTTGTTCCTTTGGCACACCGGGCGCGAACTCAATGAGATCGCTCAAGCCAAGTTCAGCGGCTAATTTCACCAGATTTGACCTTTCAGGTCCGTTGCCCGTGAGTTTCAACCTGCATTTGATCCTGGGATTTTCACGTAGAGCATCCGAAAAGCCGTGCAAAATGGCGGGGAGTCCATTTGCTATTCCCAGAGAGCCGAAGTATTGAAAGGTGAATACAGTCCCCGTAGCGCTCGGGTGCGTCTGGAAGTCTGCAACATCGGTGCCATTCGAGATCCATGTCACCTTGTTCGGATCAACGCCTATCGTGGCGAGGTAGTCAGCTGCATGGGGAAGGAGCGTGATTATCCCAGCAGCTCTCGTGCACAAGAGCCGCTCTAGCCGCCTCATTAGGCGCGCGGGTATTCCGTTCTGCCGGAGTTTGCCCATGTCGATGAGGGTCTGTGGCCAAAGGTCACGGATCTCAAAGATGAACGGCACGTGATGCCTTCTCGCGAGCGAGCTCGCTGACCAGGCAGCCAGGGGGTGCACTGTACTGCCGATGACAATTTGAGGAGGTGTCAGATCGCGTGTCGACCGTCGAAGAAGGATCGCGATCGTGAACTGCAGAATATTTACAAGCCGTGCTGGGCCGTTGCCATGGTAAACGGAGGTACGGATCCACCTAAATAGCACGCCATCGCTTTGATCAGTACCCCACGGCGAGCCCGGGTCTAGCCGTTGCCGAGAGGAATTGTGCTCCGAACTTGCTGCGATCAGAACCGGCTCCCAGCCCAGCTGGCACAAGCGGCGTGCAAGAGAAAAGTGCCGCGACCCCGTTGCAGAGTCCCTCGGATCACTTGCGTAGTGGTTGACAATCCAGACGCTCGTCATTTTCAACGGTCCCTGCTCTCGATAAGTTCAGCGTACTTGCCAACCATCACTGCGGATTCTTCATCCCAAGTCGGAAGCAGGAGGCCCCGGAGTGACACCTTCGCTTCTGCGATTCGTGGCGCCGTGAGTGCGTGGATCGCAGGAACGAGGTCCCGGCTCGGGTCAGCGAGTTTCCATCCGTACATGCCAGAACCCAGGAGGTTTCCAATCTCAGGAAGATCAGTGAAGAAGAAAGGCAGACCCGACATCGCGTACTCGAGGGCCTTGTTCGGAAGCGAGAGCTCGTAGGATCGGCACGTTGGCTCGATGAGGCAGAGGCCCACGTCGCAGGCTGCAACGCGACCAACAACGTCGGCCGGCGACACGGATGGAAGGTGGTGGATATTCTTGTGAAGCGACACATAGCCGTCGACGAGCTGGATCAATGGGCCGTCCCCGAGAAAGACCACGTGGTCGTCGACGCCGGGAGATGCAAACGCCTGGAGAATCACTTCGATGTTCCTAGACTCAGCGAGGTTCCCAACGTGGATGAATAACCTTTTTCCGTCCGGCACCGTCAGATTCTGACGCATAGGAAACGACTCGCGAAGGACCGGGGCCTCGGGGATATTTCGAACGACGACGGGTTTGAGGCCTCTGTAGCGATTGGCGTACCAGCCTGCTATGGACTCGTTCACAACAAAAACTGCGTCACAGCTGTTAATAAAATGCCGTTCAATGAGCTTAAATATCCTGCCCTGCAGACCGCGAGCCGCCACAGTTTCTGTCTCAAGCTCATGTGTGTCGTAGATGAGCTTCGCCCCGAGCGTTCTGCTCAACAGGGCGCACACAGGCAGCACAGCAACCGAGTGCGCGTTGATCACAGACACGTTGCTTCGCGAGAATCGCTTGTACACCATCCGAGACCAAGTCACCTGTCGCCAGATACGCGCAAAGACAGAGGGCTCGCGTGCCCTAGCTGCGCCGAGTCGCTCAACTCGACGGTCAAACGGGAACTCTTCAAGGGAAGGCAACCCTTGCCTCGCCGTGCCGCAGATCACAACAGAAGAAAAAAGCCCTGACTCTGCCACAGAACGCGTTTGCTTGTGGATTCGGCTCTCGTTCACGATGGGAGACGGATACACATGTAGATTCTCGCCCTTGCTCATCGTGATCAACGAGGGTAGAAGCCGCGCTTGCGCAGCGCATTCACTAGCGCGCGAAGCATTTGGACGAAGTGATAGGAATTCTTGAAGGAGGCAAATGTTGTGGGGGCCGCCTCTAAAATCGCGGCAACGTCATTGTCGCTCAACCTGAGCTTCTTCTTGAGGAGGTCTTCGTCAGCACGCCGAAGCTTTTCCGGGTATGAGTCCTGAGCCAGCTGCATGATCGCCTCATCCCGAGTTATCTGCCCTGAGTTGATTAGGTCAGACAAATGCCCTCGCCGCTTGTCAATGTTGAATTTTCGAGGCAACAGGAACCCTTGTGCCCACCTCGTGAAAATCGACTCAAAGTGCTTGCCCTCGTACGCGACCCAGCCAAGGGTGCTCTGCATTTCTTCGACGGCCGCAGCTTTGTCATAGCTCATGTAGTTCAAGATTGAGGCAATCTGCACGCGGCGAATAGCCGTTGTCCAGAACAGCGTCCTGAATCCGAAGTGCGGGTACGTTCTGAGTCGGACTTTTCCAAACCTGCGGTGGACATTCTTGATGTATCGCCAATCCGAGTGCCCATAGGACCACGACTTGACGCTGATCGATTCCGTAGCGAAGTTCATTCCCGAAATGATGTATTTGACCTTGTATTTGCGAGCGAACGACCAGAGCACCGCCTGGATGGCGTGGTCGCTCGGGATGTCCGAGTCCGGCGTGGAAGCAAATAGGAAAGCCCGCTGCAGGTCATAGAACTCGCGTAAGTCAAGTACGACCGTCTGAAGGTCGAGGTCGAGACGAGTTAGCGTCTTCTCGACGTTTGAGACGGCCAATTCGGAATTCCACCCATTGTCGACGTGGATGGCGAGTGGCCGAAGGCCGAGCTCCTTTACCTTCAGGGCAACAAATGTGCTGTCGACCCCGCCACTGACGCCGATGATACAGTCATACTCTTTGCCGTGACCGGCACGTTTGATGTCCGACACTACTTTTGCGAGGAGCTGACCTCTCTGAGCCACGGGCACGATCCGCGTCGCTAGAAGCGCGTCATATCGGGCGCAATGGTTGCACACACCCTCCGACACCACGAGGTCTGGATCAACTGCTCTGGTCATTACGCACCTTGAGCAATCAAGCTCAATCGACAACTCACTTTCCATTTCTTTGTCCTGCTTTCCCAAGTCGTGTTCCAGTGGGTGAGATTTCAGTTCTCGTCTTCATAGTGCTTCCCCTACTTCTAGCTCGATTGCGTCATCCAGCGCCGGAAAAAAACCGTGACCGTTACCGTCGCGACGCAGGCAAATGCAATCGAGAACCAGACTCCATGAATTCCAAGGCTGGATGCAGTCGTCTCGAAGACCACCAGTGCGACGACGACCAAGGCGAAGAATCCAGCTCCAAAGGCCCACGTCCGTGCCAACGCGATCAACTTGAATGACGCTACGCGAGCAGCAACGAAAAAGTAGACGAGCGACTGCACTCCGGACAGCAGCGCAAACAGCGCGACGGAGACTAGGAGATCGCCCCACAGAATCATGGTCCCGCCAACAGCAACAATCACAGTCGAGTCCGCGATGATCTGCATAACGAATTGCCTCCGTTGCTTCCCTCTGACCTCAAAAACACGACCGATCCAGCTGGATTGAAGGGCGCACCAAGAGGCGGGCGCCAACAGGGCTGCGAATTCGCCCGCCACACGCCAATCGGCGCCGAAGGCGAGGGCGAATATCTCGGGCCCCACTACAACAACCAGCGCAAATCCCGCGGCTGGAACGAACATGCCGACTGCGAGTAAGCGCTTGGCCACTCGTTCAAGCTCTGGGGTTCCAATCTTATCGACCGCTTCTTTGAAGAACACAGGTCCTAGTGAAACCGAAGCTAACGAGGTGGGAACGAACATCACGGCCCGGGCTATCCCGTAGAAGCCAACCGTTGTCGCGCTCGCAAGCGCGCCGAAGATAATCAAGGGCGCGTCCCGTGCCACCGTGCTCACGATGCTGTAAGGCGTATTGAAAACCGCAAACTGCCGACATTCAGCAAGAACCTCGCGCAAGTCACGCAGCGAGAACTTCCACGTTTTCACATACGCCCATAGGCCATTAGACCAAAGGGACACCACAGCCGCGATCTGGCCGAGCACTCTTGCTATCACGAGTCCCCCCAGCCAAGGACTGAACGCCCCGATCCCCAAGGACAACGATTGAGTGGAAGTTTGATTGACGAGATTCACAAGTGCAAGTCGCCTAAATCCCTTCTGTCGCACTTGGAGCGACGAACCTAGCTGAGTGAGTGCCATCATGAGGCTCAGGACGGGAAGCATCCAGAGCCAGAATGTGGCTTCGCTATGCCCGATCATGCCCAGGATCAAATCATCGAAGAGCGCCAGCAACAGCGCGATACACGGAATCACCATGAGCATGGTCGTTAGCGTCGCATGTACGATCCGCTCAGCGGCCCTCTCATTCGCGGCGAGGACGGAAGCCAAGTCGAGTCTCAGGGTAGCAATCACACTAAGGGTCGAGGCCCACGTGATAGCTAAAGCTTGGAGCCCAATGGCTGCGGGATCATACATCCGCGTAACGATTGGAAGCGTGACAAGTGGAATTACCTGCGCCGCGACGGAACCGACCATGAGAACAGAACTACTTCGCAGTACGCTCGTGCCGGGTCCCACCTTTTGTCGGCGGAAACGTTTGGATGGCGCGCGCTTCTGCCCTTCCGGTCTTCCACGCGCGAAAATGTCAATCATCGTGCAGGCACACCCATGACCGTTGTGCCGTCGGCGACGTCGCGGACTACGCAGGAACTCGCACCAACCAGTGCGCCCGCGCCGATCGTTATTCCCTGCAGTACCACCGCACCCGCACCGATAAGGGCGCCGGTGCCCACAGCGACTTCTCCCGAGATTGTTGCCGAAGGGTTGACAGAGACGTAGTCGTTAAGGTTCGCATCGTGCCCAATCGTCGTGTTCGCGTTGAGGTGCACGTGGCGCCCTACAGACACGTTCGTCGAGACCTGCACTCCCACACACACGATCGACCCTTCTCCAATGGTCACCGCCGAGCCCACTGTAGCGGCAGGATGGACGGCAGTCGCGGCTGTAAGTCCGGCAGATGTGAAAGCCGCGTCAACACGTTGCCTCACTGCCGGATTGCCGATACCCACCAGGTACTCGGCGCAGACTCCGGCAATTAGCCACTCGCCCTCTGTGCCCAAGTATCGGATCCCCCGCGCGGCGAGGCGTGCCAGATTTCGCGGGCTCGGATTTGCGTCAACCACTCCAAGGAGGTCGAACGTCGGTTCTGAAACGGACCGATTGATCGCTTCCACGACGTCGAGTGTCTCTCGTCCGAATCCGCCGGCGCCTACGACGATGAGGGGCGTGCTCATAGCTTCTCAGCGCCGCGGGAATCGGTGCCCATGAATTCGTCGGCCGTGGCGTGCCCCTCGGCAGAAATGCCCTCGCGATTGACGACTGCGAGCAATGTCACTGCCAGGATGCGAAGATCCAGCGCGATGCTTCGCTGCTCGACATAGTCTCGGTCGAGCGCGAACTTGGCTTCCCAACTTAAGGAATTACGACCGCTGGACTGAGCAAGCCCAGTTATGCCCGGCCGAACCTCGTGCCTACGCGCCTGCTCCAGACTGTAGCGAGCAAGATACTGCACGAGCAGCGGGCGAGGGCCGACGATGCTCATGTCGCCCTTGACGACATTGATGAGAGTTGGAAGCTCGTCGAGGCTGGTCGACCTCAGCGTGCGCCCGAAAGACGTGAGTCTTTGCTCATCGGTCACCAGCCCCCGCTCAGGATCGACGTTGGTCATGCTGCGGAACTTGTAAAGACGGAACACCTGCCCGTTCAGGCCAGGGCGGTCCTGCTTGAAGAGCACGGGGCGACCAAGTTTCACGGCTACCAGGGCGGCAACAATGGCAATGACGGGCGAGAGCACGATAAGCCCCGCCGTCGCGGCGGCGGCATCCAGAACTCGTTTTGGGCTGTCGTACGGCCGACGATCATTCACGCGTAAGCGCCCATGAAGGCTCGAATGTTCGCGAACACGCGCTCGATGTCCCCGGCGATGAGGGCAGAGCCGCTTGGGAGGGTCAAACCGATCTCGAAGAGGCTCTGGGAGTTGCCGTTCGTGAGGGCGCGTGCCCCACTGAAAACCGGCTGGAGATGCATCGGCTTCCAGAGGGGCCGGCTTTCGATGTCTTCTCTGGCCAGAGCCTCACTCAGATCTGAGGCTTGCCAGCCGGTAACGTTGGAGTCAACGACGATGGACGTGAGCCAGCAGTTATCTTCCGCATCATTGCTGCCGCCGAAGACATCGACACCGTCGACGTCGGCAAAGACCTCGCGATATCGTACGCGCATTGCGCGCCGCCGGGCGATCATCTCATCCAGGCGAGAGAGCTGGGCCCGGCCGAGTGCGGCCAGGAGGTTGCTCAACCGGTAGTTATAGCCGATGTCGATGTGCTCGTAGTGCGCCACCGGCTGCCGGGCTTGGGTCGCGAGGTACCGGGTGTGCGCAGCGAGCTCCTCGTCGTCGGTCAGCAACATGCCCCCACCTGACGTCGTCATGATTTTATTGCCGTTGAAGGACACTACCGATGCCCGTCCGAACGATCCCGCCGCGCGCCCTCGGTGGGACGCTCCCAGTGACTCTGCTGCGTCAGCCAAGACGGGAATACCGTATTCCTTGGCGATGGCGCAGACTTCTGTGTAGTTGATGGCCTTACCGAGAAGGTCAACGGGCACGATCGCGGCAACTTTTTCGCCATCTCGGGTGAGTTGTTCGAGCGCCTCGCGGAGCAGGGCCGGATCCATATTTCCGGTCTCCAGCTCGCAGTCAAGGAAGTACGGTTCGGCCCCCGTGTACGTGATGGCATTCGCGGTGGCGGCAAATGTCATGGACGAAGTGAGTACTACGTCGCCCCGTCCCACACCCAGACCGAGCAGCCCGAGATGGAGTGCCGCGGTACCTGAACTCAACGCAACGGCGTGTGCGACGCCGACGCGCTCGGCAAGCTCCGACTCGAAAGCATTCACATCGGGTCCTAGGGGGGCAATCCAGCCAGACCTGATCGCTGCCACCATGTGCTGCTCTTCGAGATCACCCACGTCGGGGGACGACATGTAGATGCGTTCATTCATCGAGGTGTTCCTATTCCGGCCAACTCAGCTTCAACCTCGGTTAGCTCGTTCGTTGGATCGTTTCGGCAGCGTTCATCCCACCCCGGTTTGTTCAGGTTCTCGGGGCGAATGGGGGCGATGGAGGCGTGAGTGATCTTCGGGTGGATCGGCCGTGCGTCCGTTTCGTGGTCGCCGATGAGCTCTTCGTGCAGCTTCTCCCCGGGGCGCAGTCCGGTGTAGATGATCTCGATGTCCTTGCCCGACATTCCAATCATTCGCTCGGCCACGTCGAGGATTCTGACGGGCTCGCCCATGTCTAGGATGAGCACCTCGGCGGGCCCACCGATACCGCCGGCCTGGATGACCAGTTGGCACGCCTCGGGAATGGTCATGAAGAACCGCGTGACGTCAGGATGGGTGATCGTCAGCGGTCCACCGGCCTCAATTAGGGTGGTGAAGGTGGGCAGCATAGAGCCCCGGCTGCCGATGACGTTGCCGAAACGGACCGAGAGGTAGGCTCGCTGGGATTCCTGGGCGGCCCACGCCGTGAGCTTCTCGGCAACGCGCTTGGAATGACCGAGCACACTTGTGGGGTTCGCGGCCTTGTCGGTGGAGATGTTCACAAAAGTGGTGACTCCGACCGACTGGGCTGCTTCGAGCACATTGAGCGTGCCGAGCACATTGGTCTTCCACGCCTCGTCGGGATACTGCTCCAGCATCGGGAGGTGTTTGAGGGCCGCAGCATGGAATACCACCTCGGGTCGGCGCTCGGCAAAGATGGCCTTCAGTGCCTCCGCATCCCGGATGTCGGCGAGCACCACGTCTTTGGTGTCGAGAAGCCCGTGACCGAGGATGGAGATCTGAGTGCTTTGAAGGCCCGTTTCATCGCGGTCGAGCATGATGAGTTCGCTCGGGCCGAACTTGGTGATCTGACGGCACAGTTCGGAGCCGATGGAACCGCCAGCACCCGTCACCAGCACGCGTTTGCCGGCGAGGTAACCCGCGATCGACTCAACGTGGGTGTCAACAGGGTGACGGCCAATCAAGTCTTCGATCGAGATATCGCGAAGGTCATTGAGGCGTGACTTGCCGTTGAGCAGTTCATCCAAGGGCGGGAGAACCAGGACCTTGAGATGCGCGGCCTTGGCGGCATCGGTAATGTCACGCAGCAAGGAGGCATCGGCCTTGGCAATGGCCACGACCAGCGCAGTTGCCCCGGTGGCTTGAGCTGCTGCGGAGAGGGTGGCGCGTGAACCGACGACGCGAACGTCATGAAGCCACAGATTGCGCTTGAGCGGATCGTCGTCGATGAGCCCCACCGGCAGGAATGGCGAGTTTCGGTCGGTGGTCATGCGCCGGGCAATCGACGCTCCCATGTAGCCGGCGCCGAAAATCAGGGCCTTCTGAATGTCCTCTTTGGGAACCACCGACCGTTCCACCAGGAGACGCTTGATGTAACGCACGCCGCCCATCAAGACGAAGGCCATGGGAAGTGCGATGAAAACCGTGCTGCGGGGAATGCCGACCACCGTGCCGGCGACGGCAACCGGGATACCCAGGATGACGGTTGAGGCGAGAACCACCCCGAGCAGCGCCCTTACCTCGGAAAAACTCCCGTAGATGTGGCGCCCCTGGTAGAGGTGGTTGGCACCGCCCGCAAGAAACTGAACCAGGCACGCAGCCGCGCACAGAGCCAGCAGCGGCACCAGGTCAATCAGCCGCAAGTCGAACTCATAGCGAAGAATCTCGGCCAAAAAGAGAGCGACAACCCAAGCTCCTGCATCGATTGCGAGCTGAGTACCGAAACGCACGAGAGGCACAGACCCGTGCAGCTCCTGCATTCTGGTCGTTGCAAAGTCGCTTACTGCCATGTTGTGCCCCCATCACTCGATGTGCTCACTAAGTCCCCCGCCCACAGCCAGACAAATCCATCGGCGCTTGCCACCGCCAGGTCTCCCGGCGTGACTTCCGTCTCCCGGCATCCGCTCGGGGTGAGCACCCCGTCCAGCTCTTCAGGCGTCGCGAGCAGCTGTGCGCCCGCGCAGCCTGCCTGATCGGTGGCCACGATGATGTAATCGTCGTCGCTGACAGTCAGGTTCGCGGCGCCGGGAAGAGCGACCCCGGGCCCGTAGGTCGCGGCACCATCACCGGTGCGAAAGAGGGAGCCGTCTGAGCAGAGCAGGGCGGCCGTCGAGTCGGTGCGGGGTGCAAGTGCGATCACCGAGGAACAGGGGGCGGCGAATGAACCTGCCGGGCTGTGCACGCTCGCTCGGTCGGCCGGGTCGACATACCAGTCGGCCCCGACGCGATCGGGGTACTCCTGCCACTGGGCGCCGGCCACGAAGGTAGTCACGCGTTGCGGAGCGCAGTCTGCGGCCGTGAGCGTGACCATGGAGGCCTCGGACTCGCTGGAGCTAGTGATCGACAAGATGGAGGAGGAATCGGTGTCGGCCGAAGCGTCGAGTGCTGTCCAGGTCTCACCGGCGTCGGTGGAGAGCTCCGGGTTCGCGGTGGCGGCGGGGCAGTCACCGGTCGTGGCACGCCAGAGTGTGGACGCGTCGAGGGCGGTGAGGATACGGCTAGGGGTCGAAGATTCAATTGCCGCGGGCTCAACAGACTCGACCACCGGCTGCTCCGTTGCCGCGGGCTCTGCGGTCGGCGTCGTGGTCTCGACAGGCCCGACCGCCGTGCCCGCATTGGCGGAGGGCTTCGACGCGGTGAGTGCAAAGGACACCAGGGCAACGTCGAACAGCAAGAACACGGCCAGACCCGCAATGAGCAGGCGACGGCGAAGCACGCTGTCGCGGTTCTTGCGACTCTTAGGCCTATTTCCTCCCACGGCGTTCACTAGCTCGGCTGCACCGTTGCGGCTCTATGGAACAGGGCAGTGACAGCGTTAATGGCCGGCACGAGCTGCTGGGCAGACTCCACGTAGACCTCGTCGCTGCGGCGGTAGGGGTCAACGACGTCATCGTCATCGGCCGACACCAGCGGGGCGACAGCGCCACGCTGAGACGCGGCGAGGGCGATCAGGGGCGAGAGTCGGCCGACGACGTCGTCGAGGGGCAGCGAGGCGGCCTCAAAGAGGTCGTCGTCGGTGATGTCGGCAATCAGCCGGGCGAACTCGCGAATCGTGAAGGTGTAGCGAATGGCGCGCGGCACGAGTTCAACAATCGCGCGACGGTGCTCGCGGGACATTGCGAACACCAGGTCGGCGGTCTGCACGTGCTCGGCGGTCAGCTCTTGGGCCACGTGGGCACTCGGGTCACCGCCGAAATGGCGCGACAGGTCGGCGGCTTGCGCTGGCATGCCCTGACCGGTCAGGCCGATTGTTCCGGCACTGGCCAGCTGAATCTGCGGCCAAGACGCCAGGCCGACACGCAACAGCTGTTCGGCGAGCGGTGACCGGCAGATGTTGCCCGAGCAGACCGTGAGAATGGAGAAGGTCTGCATCACGCGGTTCTCCGTCGGGCCTTGCGGATGCCCCGCCCCGCAGGCGCTGCGGCACCGACAGTTGCTTTCTCTTCCTCGTGAATCGTGCCGTAGCTGTACTGGCCGTAGCCGTAGGAGTCGGGCCCCCTGGTGGGCAGCATGGTGATGACCATGCCGACGAGGTGGCTCCCCGCGCGCTCCAAAGCCTTCACGGCGCTGGTCAGCTCATTGCGCTTTGTGCGCCCGGAGGCCACCACCATGATGGCGCCGCCGCAGAGCTTGCTCAGCACGGCGGCATCCGTCACCAGCAGCAGCGGCGGGGCGTCGATCAGCACCACGTCGAACTCCTCGGTGAGCGCGCCGAGCATGCGGGCCATCGCAGCGGAGCCGAGCAGTTCGCTCGGGTTCGGGGGAACGCGGCCGCTGGGCAGAACGAACAACTTGTTCTTGCCCCACTTCTGCAGAACGTCCGCGAGCTCGGCGCGACCGATGAGCACGTCGGTAAGGCCGACGCCACCCTCGATGCCCATGTACTCGGCCACGCGCGGCAGGCGCAGGTCGCCGTCGATCAACGCAACGCGGGCGCCGGTCTCGGCGAGGGCGATCGCGAGGTTCGCCGTGGTCGTGCTCTTGCCCTCGCCGGGCACCGAGCTGGTGACCACGAAGCTGCGCGGGCCACCCTCGATGTTCACGAATTGGAGGTTGGTGCGCAGGCTGCGAAATGCCTCGGCCCGCGGATTCTTCGGGTCGGTGTGCACGACCAGGGGGCGAAGGCTCGCGCCGGGGTCGTTGGTGATGCCGCCGAGCATCGGTGAGTCGGTGACCAGCTCGATGTCGTGCAGGCTGTGGATGCGGGTGTCGAGCACGCTGCGCAGCACAGCGAGCCCGATGCCGACCGCGAGACCCACGAGAAGGCCGAGGGCGATGTTCAACGGCACGTTGGGGCTGGCCGGCGTTGTCGGCACGATCGCCGGCTGGATCGTTTCGATCTTCACGGGGCTGGCTGCGTCGCCATCGGGCTTCTCAAGGCGGTCGACGACGACCTTGCTGAAGTTCTGCCCGACGGAGTTGGCGATCTGAGCGGCTAGCTCCGGGTCACTGTTGGTCACGGAGACGTCGATCAGAACGGTGTTGAGGGGTGACGTGGACGTGATTGTGGAGGCGAGCTGTGCGGCGGTCAAGTCGAGGTTCAGTTGCTTGATGACCTCGTCGAGCACGATGGCACTGTTGACGACGTCGACGTACGACGTGACGGCCTGCCGGGCAAAGCTGGTTCCCTGAACCAGGTCTCCGGTCACAGCGCCGGCGGAGGCCTGCACGGCGACGTAGAGCTGGGTGTTGGCGATGTACTTCGGGGTGGTCGCGATGGCCGCACCGGCCGCGCCGGCGATTCCGAAGAGGGTGCAAGCGAAAATCAGGATCCAACTTTTATGAAAGATCCTGAGGTAGTCCTTGAGCTCCACGCGCGTTCCTCCGGTAGTACTAGGCAGAGAGGAACCGCTCGAATTGCATTATCCCCTTGTCCATCCTTGCACATAGGGGTATTGGGCCACCCCCCATGGGGGGTGTGAAGTTCTCTCGCGTTTTAGATGAAGTGCTACAAAGACGGCTGGAGGAGTCCGTCGGGGGTGACCGTGAGCATCCGTGGCTCGCCGGCGTCGACCACGATCGAGGCGATCGTGGGGCGGTCCGCGGGCAGCAGACGGGCGATCAGGTGGCCGCGGGTGAGGGCGTCGAGCTGGGCAGCCACGATGGCGGCCGCGGCGGCCAGCTGCCGGGGCGGCCGGTCGGCGCTGTCGTCGAGCAGGGTCACGTCAACGCCTCGGATGCGGGCGGCGCGGGCCGCGGTGATCACCGGCTCGACGAAGAGCGAGCGCCCCCGGATGGCGTCGCGCAGGGTGGCCTCCACGAGCAGGCTTTCCGCTCGCAGGGTCGGTTCAATCTGCAGGGCGTCGCTTTTCAGCAAATTCGCAAGGCGCTGCAGGGTGGGGCGGGCCAGCGTGTTCACCCGGGTCAGCTGGGTCTCCCGCTCCTCGCTGGCCGCCGCCGCCGTGGCCGCCGCCGCACCGCTGCGGGCCCGCTCCCGGTTCAGCCCGGCCAGGGTCTGGGTGGAGCGCTTCAGACCCACGGCGAACAGGGTCCCGGCGAGCAGGGTGCCGGCGTGACGGATGACCAGGGTCATCCCGTCGAGCAGCGACAGTCCGTTGAGCAGCGCCCAAACGATCGAGATGACCATGATCATGCCGTAGCCGTACCAGGCGAATCCGGGCCGGCCGCGCACCGCCAGCACGACCAACATCATGGTGATGGCGCCGAGGTACCAGTGGGCGAACGGGGTCGACCCGACCGGCGGCACCGGGAATACCGTGGCCACGGCGGACAGCCCGCACAGCGCGAGCACCATGACGGCGTTGCGAGGCGACACCGGGTCAGGCACGACGAGGGTGAGCCAGGCGGCCGCCGCAGACACCGCCACGAACCCGAGGATCTCGTATGGCAGGCCCCACAGGGGTTCACCGTCGGCGAAGGCGAGAAGGGCGTGCACGGCGATGAATCCCATGAGGATGGTAGTGGACAGGGCCTTCGGCAGGCGGGTCACGCCCTTCAGCTGCGTGGCGGGTCGCGGCGGGGTCGGGGGTGCGCTCGAGAGGGACGGGACCGGCTGCGCGGGGGCTGCAGGTGTGGGCGTCCAGGAGACCACCACCTCGGTGCCGACGCCGGGGCGGGAGCGCACGGCGGCGGCACCGCCGGAGAGGCGCTCCATGCGGCCGATGATGCTCTGCGCGATGCCCAGGCGCTCGGCCGGCACCCTTGCCGGGTCGAAGCCGACGCCGTTGTCGTGCACGGCCACCCGGATGCCGCCCTGGTAGCTGCGCACGGTAAGGGTGCGGGCCACCGGACTCCGCACGGGCTCCCGCACGTCGGCGGCGACCGAGTTGCGGAGGGCCTCGCCGACGGCGCCGAGCAGGGCGGTCACGGCGAGGTCGGGCACCGTGAGGGTGCCGGGCAGGTTGGAGGTGATCTGGGCATCCGGTGCCAGCTCGGCCACCAGCTGCTGGAGGCGCCGAGTCACCTGGAGGCCGGGCATGCTCGGGTCGGGTAGCGGGGCGCGCTGGGCGTCGAGCCGCACCAGGGTGTCGGCCGCGTGCCGGCTCAGCACCGGCACCGGGGTGCCGCCGCGTCCGGCCATCAGCAGGGTTGAGATGACGCTGTCGTGCACCAGGGCGTCGATGGTGAGCCGCTCGTGTTTGCGCGCGAGGCGGTCGGCGTGATCGACGAGCTGCACGAGGGCAATCGTGGCCGCCTGGTCGACCTTATCGGCGCTGCGGCGCGCCATGGTGGTCAGTCCCACGAGCATGCTCAACAGCAGGAACGAGTAGAGGCCGTCTTCCACACCGACCAGCACCGGGGAGGGGTCAGTCGAGGTGGCCGCACGCAGCAGCCCGCTCATCGTGCAGACCAGCACCAGGTAGGCCCAGGCCGTGCGGTCGCGGGTGGTCACCGCCACGGCCATCACGGGCACGCCGGTGAGGGTGATCGCCCAGGGGATGTCCGCGCCCGCCGGCAGCGGCTCCGCCCGTTCGGTCAGCCAGAACATCAGCAGCAGCACGAAGAGGGCCCCCTCGGCGAGCGCGATCACCCGCAGCACGCGCAACGGCACCCGGCGTGAGAGCACGGCGAGCAGCATCGGCAGCCCGAAGATCAGCAGCCACGCCGCCACCGACCAGGACCGCTGCGGCTTCCAGGCCTGCTCGAGCACGGTGCCCAGGCAGAGCAGCCCGAAGACGAGGGCGGTGGGCCCGAGCGCGCCGTAGAGCAGGCGGGCGAGGCGCTCGGTCGAGGACTGCGGCCGGGGCGGCGGTCGGGGTGGCCGCCGGGGCCGCCTGTGCAGTCGGTCCTGCTGGGGGGTCTGCCTGGGGGTCGCTGCGCGCCCGGTCACGGCTGGCCGGGGATGGGCAGGAGGCCGTCTTCCAGTGCCCGCTTGTAGAGGTCGATCTTGGTGTTCGCCGGGCGGCCGACCCGCTCATATTTCGAGCGCACCCGACGGATGTAGTCGATCACCGTGGCCTCGGAGAGTCCCATCCGCGAGGCCACCAGCGGTGCCTTCGCGCCCGCAGCGTAGAGCGAGAGCACCTCGCACTCGCGCACGCTCAGGCCCGCGTCGGAGAGGTCGGGATCGCCGTCGAGGGCCGCGGCCCACTCGGTGGAGACCACGGTCTCCCCCGCCGCCGCCCGGGTGACGGCGTCGAGCAGCACCGCGGTCGGCTCGGACTTGCGCACCACACCCAGCACGCCGCTGCGCGCCGCGGCCCGCATCAGAGCGGCGTCGTCGCCACCGGTGAACGCAAGCACCGCCGCGCCCGCCCCGCGCAGCCGGTCGACGTTGCCGGTGGCGGTGGACCCGTCGGAGAGCCGCAGATCCAGGATGACCAGGTCGACGGGCGTCTGCTGCACGGCAGACTCGAGCAGCTCGGTCACGGTCGCGACCGTAGCCACCACCTCGATCTCGGGGATCGTGGCGAAGAGGCCGGCGAATCCGCGGGCGACGATCTCGTGGTCATCGATCAGGGCTACGCGAAAGCGGGACATCAGCGATCCTTGGATTCTCGGGGCGGTGCCTGCCGGGGTCTCGGGCAGGGTTCAACGACGTGCGGAGTGACCCCTGTTCTGGTGCCACAAGAAGTAACGGCTGGTCAGTCCGGAAAGCGGCCCTTACGTTTAGGCATGGGGAAAACCAACCGGGGGGTTGGTGGGGCGCTCGCGATCCCGAAGTCGTTCGAGCGCCCCGTCCTTCCAGTTGTCACGCAGGTGCGGTCCGTCCTGCGGGCGTGGGTGCTCATGTGGATGCCGGCCGGCTGCGGTTGTTCAGCACACCATTGCTCTCCTCGAGGTAGCACGATCCGCAGAGCGACTCGTAGGTTACCTCGGCGCCGTCGATGGCCACCTGGTCGCCGTCGAAGACGAAGACCCCGTCGATCTGGCGCCCGTTGAACACGGCCTTGCGCCCACACCGGCAGATGGTCTTCAGCTCTTCGAGGCTGTGCGCCACCTCGAGCAGGCGCCGACTGCCCGGAAAGGCCACCGTCTGAAAATCGGTGCGGATGCCGTAGGCCAGCACCGGGATGTTCTCGAGGATAGCGATGCGCAGCAGGTCGTCCACCTGCTGCTCGGTGAGAAATTGCGCCTCGTCCACCAGCAGGGAGCTCACGTCGAGGCCGGTCTCGGCGAGCACCCGGGCGCGGTGCTCGTGGAAGAGGGCGTAGGCATCCGTCTCGGGGGTGAGCAGGTAGTCCACGGCCCGGGTGACGCCGAGCCGGGAGAGGATGCCCCGGTCGCCCTTGGTGTCGACCGACGGCTTGGCCAACAGCACCTGGTGGCCGCGTTCCTCGTAGTTGTAAGCGGCCTGGAGCATCGAGGTGCTCTTGCCGCTGTTCATGGCTCCGTAGCGGAAATACAGTTTCGCCATTGCGTGGTCGCCCCCTCGGCTGGTCGCGCTCGTGCCGCTCTGCTGCGCTGCGTCATGCCGCGCTGCATGTCGTGGCGCTGCGTGCGCCTAACTCAGCGTACTGGTGGAACCGGGCGCGGGCGCTTGTCGCCGAATTCCAGCGTCAGGCCGGGGCGACGGATGCTCACCCGCACCCACGGGAACACCACCCGCAGCACCGCCGTGTAGGAGCGCAGCAGGGCGCGCACCCGGCGCGGCGGGAGGTCGAGCGCCACCCGGATCGAGAACGTGTCGATGCCGGAGTGCCGCTGCTGGCGGTCGCTCGGCGGATCGACCTGGGTGTCGGGCTCGGAGTCGGGCTCGGTGTCTGCCTGCACCACGAGGCTGCGCGGGTCGAAGCCGGGGGCCAGGCAGAGCATGCTGATCAGGGCCGAGGTGGCCGCGCGCTGCTGCGTGCCGAAGTGCGCCGCCCGGTGCTCGGGGTCGGCCACGACGAGCAGCGGATCCTTGCCACGCTCGAGGAGCGCCGTGCGTTCGCGGGCGATGACGGCATCGAGCCAGGTCTCGTCGATGTGCGCCACGATCGCCCGGCGAACCCCGGCGGCGAGCTCGTTCGCGCGATTGATGTCGGCCTTGGTCACCACGCCGCGTTCGAGCACGCCGTCGAAGAGGGGGAAGACACCGGGCTGCAGGGTGGCGAGTTGCTGCTCGACCACCTGGCGCACCACGCTGCCGCGGGATTCTTCGGTGCGCCGGGCGATGGCGCGGCGGGCATCCGTTTGCCAGGCCAGCAGTTGACGCACGATGCGGCGGGAATACGCGGCGCCGGCGAGGCCGAGTGCGAGCACCTGGGTGACCGCGACGACCACGAAGACGCCCGACGGCACCCGCAGCGAGCGGAACGGTTCCTGCGGCAGTGTGACCGCGGCCACGACGACGGAGGCGAGCACCGCGGTCAGCGCCAGTTCACGCCAGGGGCGGAAGGGGGCGAGGGCCACGAGCAGGAAGCCGATGGTGATCGGACCGAAGTCGTCTTGCACCAAGGAGTTGCTGCCCCAGCGGGCGGCCTGGTCGAGCAGGTGGGCGGCCAGGCCGAGGCTGATGATCAGCAGCAGCGACGTCTGGCGCACCGGGGACCGCGACGGTCGTACGGCCGACACGAGCGCGGCGGACGCCACTGCGGAGGCAACGAGCGCGAGCACGGCCAGGAACGGATGCCGGATCTCGTCGGCCTGCAGCACCGTGGTCACCACCGCGTAGCCGAACACGACCAGGGCGATGCCGGGCACGATCGTCCAGACCGCGAGGGCGCCGAGCGGGTCGAGGCGCTGCTGGGTGAAGGCGTGCGGTTTGGTGTGAGGCGTGGGGACGGGGGTGTGGTTCTGCTGTGCGGCTGCAGCTGCGGCCGTGGCCGCGGCGCTGCCTGATGGCGAGGTTGCGTTCGTGGGTGTCACTGGGCCACCCGCTCGGGGTCTGGGGTTTCTGTTTGTTCGGGCTGTTTTGTCGGCTCGGCGTGCCCGCCGGGTTCCTCGATCGCCACGGGCACGCTCAGCATCACCGAGGTGCCGGCGCCCGGCCGGGTGAGGATGCTCACCGAGCCACCCAGGCGTTCGATCCGGCGGCGCACCGCCTGGCGCAGGCCGAGACGGTCGGCGCCGGTCTCCGATTCCGTGAAGCCGCGCCCGGCATCCATCACCATCAGTGAAATGCTGCTCGGCTCGGACTCGATCACGACCTCGGCGGCGACGATGCCGGAGTGGAGGATCACGTTCACGAGGCACTGCTGCACCGCCAGGCTCAGCTCGCGGTCGCTGGCCGGGCTCAGGCGGCCGAGGGCGGCGCGGTCTCCCGTGACTTCGACCACGAGGCCACGATCGCGACTGCGCTCGATGGCGGCGTAGACCGCGCTGGTGAGCCAGGCATCCGTGCCCCCGTGCGGTTCGACGCTCAGCGCATCGGCGTCGGTGAGCCAGTCGGTGCCGCGCAGGGTCTGCAGGGTGTCACGGATGCTGCCGGCCAGGTTGGCGCTGAGCGGCCCGGGATGCGCGCGGGCGAGGGCGACGAGCTGCTGGAGGGTGGTGTCCTGACCCAGGGCGAGGGTGCGCAGGTCGAGCTCGTGGCGCAGCAGGCGGGTCTGGTCGGTCTGCATGGCCCGGTGCAGGGCGATTTGAACGGACCACTCGCGGCGCACGAAGACCGTGAGCAGCAGCACGCTGACGAGGAAGAGATAGGTCGAGATGGTGAAGACGTCCGCGCCGTAGGGCACCTCGGTTTGCGTGGCGGCGTACACCGTGACGGCTTCGGCCAGGACGAAGGCGGTGGTGCTCCAGAGCACGCCGGCGCGGGCGGAGACTCCGGCGCCGCCGATCATGACCAGGGCCAGTTTCGGCAGGGTGACGAGGAAGACATTCGAGCTCGGGAACAGGGCGGGGATGCCGAGCACGGTAATCGTGTAGAGGTAGGTGGCGACGGTGCCGGTCACGAGGTAGGCGATCGTCAGGGCAACGGTGCGGCGCAGGGAGAGGGCGATCAGCACGGCGGCCATGAGGAGGAGGGCGACGATGGTGGCGAGAGTTTCGGTGGGTGTGGTGGCGAGCGTTGCGGCGGCTGTGGTGGCTGCGGTTGTGGCGGTTGTGGCTGCGGTTGTGGCAGTTGTTGTGGCGGTTGTGGCTGCGGTTGTGGCGGTTGTGGCTGCGGTTGTAGACAAACTGAGGAGGATGATGGCGGCGAGGGAGGCGGCCAGGCAGGTCAGCGCAAACCAGTGTGCAGCCCGCGCGAGGGCATGGCTGAGGGCCCTCGTGACCAGGTGGTCCGGGAGTCCAAGCGTCATGGCAACCCTCTCTGTTCGGTTGATTCTCTCATTCCGCGAGGGCGCTTCCGCGCTGCCCCGGGTAATCCGCTTCGCCCAGATCGAATTCGACGGAGATTGTGCACAATAACGTGGCCACGGGGCCCTTTTGCGCAATCATCGTGCAAGATCTCCGTCGAATTCGTTCGGCTGGGGTCGCGCGGGGCGGCGGGGCATCCGTCGCGTACGGTCGGGCGGCGCTGCGGCTCCGGCGGCTCTGGCGGCTCTGGCGGCTCTGGCGGCTCTGGCGGCTCTGGCGGCTCTGGCCCTAGCCACCCTGCCATCCCCCGCGCCCCTCCATGCCTTCCCTGCCATCCCCCCCCCGCGCCCGGTTGTGGCTAACTCAGGAGATCCCAGCCGCTGGCCACGGCGCGGGCACGGATCAGTGCCGAAATCGCCGCGACTCGGCCACGACCCCGCCGGGATCTCCTGAGTTGGCCACCAGTCCCCGCCTCTTCCCACCCCCGGGCACGCACATCTCCTGCAATTTGGCCAAAATAGGCTGATTCCGGCCCGTTTTGACCCGCTTTGACCCGCTTCTGAGAATCTGCAGGAGTTATGCAGAGCATGGCTCGGGTACGGGCCCGCAGCGACGGCAAAAAAATACCGCGGCACCGGTGCAGGGACCTCCCCGCACCGATATCAGCCCTCCTGGAGCAGGAGCAGGGCGCAGCGACCGCGGTCACCGGCATCGGATGTGGCTAACTCAGGAGATCCCAGCCGGCGGCCCGATCACGGGCGCGAAGCAGTGCCAAAGTAGCCGACACTCGGCCGCGACTCGGGCGAGATCTCCTGAGTTAGCCCCACCACGGGTCGGTGTCGAGGCTCTTGGGCGAGCCAGCGTCAGGGCGTGACGGATGCGGCGGCGCGGCATCCGTTCGGGGCAGCAGTGTGAGCTAACTTCGGAGAATTTCGCAACACGCCGCCCACGGCGCTGGGGTGACCCGGTCTTTTCGGACGGGGTCCTCGGTTTAATTTTAGGCGGCGAGTGTGAGTTTGATGAGGCGTTCGGTGGGTGTTGAGTAGCCGAGAGTTTGGTGCAGGCGAACGTTGTTGAAGTGGTGAACGTAGTTGATGACTTCGGTGCGGGCCTTGCGCCTTGTCGTGAAGGTTTGCCAGTTGAGGCTTTCGCTCTTGAGTTTGGAGAAGAACGTTTCGGCGGCGGCGTTGTCCCAACACTGCATCTTCGCGCCCATGGAGCGGATGATGCCGTGTCGGCCGCAGTACTTCGTGAACCGTTTCGACCGGTATTGGACTCCGTGGTCGGAGTGGAAAACTGCTCCTGGTTTGACGTGGCCGGTCTCGAGGGCCATGTTCATGGCCCGGGTGATGAGTTGGGTGGTCATGCGGGCCCCGGTCGCGTGGCCGAGCACGGAGCGGGAGGCTAGGTCGATGACGGTGGCGAGATAGAGCCAGCCTTCCTGGGTGTGGATGTAGGTGATATCACCGACGAGGATCGTGCCGACGCTCAGCGAGGTGAAGTCCCGCAGGAGCAGATCGACCGGGTCGGCCAGTCGGGAGGCCCGCTGGTAGCGGATCGTGAAGGCGCGTTCTGCAGCTGGGGAGATTAATCCCAGATCGTGCATGATTCCGGCGATGGTTTTGCGGTTCACCGGGACCCGGGCCCGGTTCAAAGCCGCGGTGACTTTGCGGTATCCGGCCGCGCCCTTGGACTCGGCGAACGCGACCATCACCTGCGCGGTGAGGTCTTCATGCCGCCTCTGCGCGGACGCGGTGACGTGGTGCGACCAGTCGTAGAACCCTGACGTTGATACTCCGAGCCGGCGGCAGAGGTAGGCGATGGGGAAGTCGGCCTTCATCCGGGAGATCATTTCGAACCGTTATCGTTTTGATCGAGTTCCAGGAAGAAGGCCTTCGCTTTTTTCTCGAAGTCGAGATCCCTCCGCAGCAGGGCGTTTTCCTTCTCCAGGTCCCGGATCCGTTTCCGGGCTTGCGGCGTGAGCTCACCAGCAGGATCGATGGTCTTCAGCCTCGCGGCGTTGACCCAAGTCCACAGAGTCCGGTGGTTGATCCCGAGCGCTGCGGCGACTTTCACGATCGATTTGTCGCCCTCCGCGACGCGGGCCACCGCGGCAGCCCGAATTTGTCTATCCAATCCTGAATTCAGGAAGACTGTCCGGAAACACTGGGTCACCCCACCCGCCAGGACGGCATGTTGCGAAAAACTCCGCAGTTACGGGCAGAGAATAGGCACCCCCAGCCCGCGGGCACGGGCAGAGAACAGGCACCCCCAGCCCCCGCGCCCCGGGCAACCCCACCCCCGGGCAACCTCCTACGCGGTCAGGTTCAGCACGGCCGCGGTCGCGGCGAGCGACGCGGCGGCAACGGCCGGGTCGTCGGAGAGCTTCGTGCCGAGGCTCGGGATCATCTCGCGCAGTCTGGGTTCCCAGGCCGGGTACTCCTCGGGGAAGCAGCGCTTGATCAGGTCAACCATGATCGGGGCCGCGGTCGAGGCTCCCGGGGAGGCGCCGAGCAGCCCGGCGATGGTGCCGTCGGCCGAGGTGATGACCTCGGTGCCGAACTGCAGCACGCCGCCCTGCTCCGGATCCTTCTTCATGACCTGCACGCGCTGTCCGGCGGTGATGAGTTCCCAGTCGGCGAGCTTCGCGGTCGGGATGAACTCCTGCAGCGCCTTGAGCTTCGTCTTCTTTGAGGCGAACACCTCGCCGATCAGGTACTTCATCAGGCCGAAGTTGTGCGCCGCCACAGCCAGCATCGGCCCGATGTTGTGCACCCGGATCGAGAACGGCAGGTCGAGCCAGCTGCTCGACTTGAGGAACTTGGGGGTGAAGCCGGCGTATGGTCCGAACAGAAGCGAGGTCTCTCCATCGACGACGCGGGTATCGAGGTGCGGCACCGACATGGGCGGAGCACCCTTCGCCGCCTTGCCGTAGACCTTGGCGTGGTGCTGGGCGACGAGCTTCTGGTTCGTGGTGCGTAGGAACTGCCCGCTGATCGGGAACCCGCCGAAACCCTTGATCTCGGGGATGCCGCTCTGCTGCAGCAGCGCCAGGGCGCCGCCGCCTGCACCGACGAAGACGAACCGGGCGTTGACGACGCTCGGGTGGTTGCCGACCAGGCGGCGCAGGTTGAGCTTCCATGAGCCATCCGTGAGCTGTTTCACACCGGTGACCTGCTGGTTCGTGTGCACGCCCACGCCCTCGGCGGTGAGGTTGGCGAAAAGGTAGCGGGTGAGGGCGCCGAAGTCCACGTCGGTGCCGGACACGATGCGCGTCGCCGCGATCTTCTGGTTCTTCGGGCGCTTCTGGGTGAGGAGCGGGGTCCAGGTGCCGATCACGGCCGGATCCTCGCTGTACTCCATGCCCGCAAAGAGGGGCTCGCCCTGGAGTACCGCGAACCGCTTGCGCAGGTATTCGACGCTGCTCTCGCCGTGCACGAAAGTCATGTGCGGGGTGGAGTTGATGAAGTTGGTGGGCTCGGGCAGCACGCCCGTCTCGACCAGGTGTGCCCACAGCTGGCGGCTGATCTGGAACTGCTCGTTGATCGCCACGGCCTTGGCCGCGGTCACCGAGCCGTCCTTCGATTCGGGCATGTAGTTCAGCTCGCACAGAGCCGCATGGCCGGTGCCCGCGTTGTTCCACGGGTTGGAGCTTTCCTGAGCGACTTCCCCCAATCGCTCGTAAACCTCGATGCTCCAGTCGGGCTGCAACTGCTTGATCAAGGTACCGAGGGTGGCGCTCATGATGCCGCCACCAATAAGAACGACATCAATCTTCGCCATTGGATTCACTCTTCCACCATATCGGTGGCAACGGATGCCTCCCGCCGGGACGCAGACGCGTCAGGTCACGGTTAGCTCGGCAACGAGCTCAAAAGCGACCCAATCGCGGCTCAAAACCGGTCCAGTCGCGACCGATAAGCGACTCAGTTGCCACCAAAAGCGGCTGAGCCGCGACTTTTCAGGAGCTCGTAGTTGGCGATGAAGTCGTCGACGGACACGCTCGCGACCTCGCGCACGATCAGGTCGAGATCGAGGTCGGCCAGCGTCTTGAACCGCACGCAGCTGTTGCCCATGTTCAGCGTGCGTCCGGTGGCGTCCCATTGGGAGCGGAACGCGGCATCCTTCTCGGGAAAGCTGCAGAGGCCCATCAGGTAGAGCGAGTTGTAGTGCTTCTGCGCGGCCAGGCTCACGTAGACGAGCGGCTGTTTGTCGTCGGTGTTCGCCAACAGTTCCAGCGGAACCGCCCAGCCGAGCATGCCGCCGTAGACGCCGAGCCGATACCCCGCGGGCATGGCATCGCGCACGACGTCGAGCACCGGGTAGATCACCGCCCGACGCTCGGGTTCGAGGTCGAAAACGATCGTCTCCACCTCGAACGGAACCGGTTCTGTGCTCATGAAACAAGCGTAATGCCGAGCCTCGGCACGACCGCACGGGCGCCGTACAACTCCAGCCGCGACAGGGTCTTCTCAAAGCTCTCCGGCACGCCGTAGTGGAACCCCTGCGCGCTACGGATGCCCAGCGCACTCAGGTGGTTCGCCATCGCATCGTTCTCCACACCCTCGACGATCATCGAGTACTCGAGGTTGTCACCGAAACCCTGCAGGGCGGTGAGCACCTCCCGCTGGCGGATGTCGTCGAGGTCGTCGACCAGGCTGCGGTCGATTTTGAGGATGTCCATGGGCATCCGTACCAGGGCGTCGACCGACGAATCCTGGGAACCGTAGTCGTCGAGCGCGATCATCATGCCGAGGTCGCGCAGGCGGTCGGCCTGGGCACGGATCGCGGGGGTGACCTTGGTCATCGACCGCTCGTTGAGCTCGAGGCAGAGCGAGATGCCGGGGTAGCGGTCCGCGAGCTCCTCGATGTAGTTGCCCACACGCTCGGGCAGGATCTGCCCGGCCTCAACGTTGATGGTCATGCACACCACGCGCGGCTCGATCAGCCGGAAGTCCGCCGCGGCGGCCATGGCCTTCACGGCCACCTGGCGGGTCATCGCGTCGAGCCGGCCGAGGCCCTTCGCCTTCTCGACGATCGACGGCGGCGATAGCGGGCCGAGGTCCGGGTCGGTGTAGCGCACGAGGGCTTCGAACGCCCAGATCTGCCCGGTGACGAGGCTGACGATGGGCTGGAAAGCCAGCTCGAGCAGGTCCTCGTCGATGGCGTGGGCGATGATGTCGTTCATCTGCGAGGAGCGGTGGCTCGAGATGTTGAGGCTGCTCTCCTTCGACGGGCCGCCACGCCGCCGGGACTTCTTGATCGCGAGCATCGACCGGTCGGCATCCTGGACCAGCTGGTTGACGTCGGTTTCGCGGTGCGCCGAGTAGGCCAGGCCCACGCTGATGATCGGGCTGTGGGTCGTCTGGCCGATGAGCATCGGCTCCCCGGAGACCACCAGGATGCGCTCGGCGATGGACTTCGCCTCGGCCAGCGACGCCAGGTGAGTGAGGATGATCACGAACTCGTCGCCGCCGACCCGGGCGACCACGTCATTCGGGCGCACCACGGCGCTCAGCCGACGCCCGAGCTCGCGCAGCACCTCATCGCCGGTCTGGTGGCCGAACCGGTCGTTCAGGCGTTTGAACTCGTCGAGGTCGATGAACAGCACGGCCAGGGCTTCGGAGTAATCCCGGTGGTCGTTGATGTTCGCCAGGGCCTCTTGGAACGCGCCGTAGTTGGGCAGGCTCGTGAGCGGATCGGTGTTGGCGCGCAGGGTGAGCCCGGCGATGTTGCGGCGGGCCCGCACGACCATCTCGGCGGTCGTGGCCAGGGCTTGGAGAGCGCGGCGGTCGTTGCCGGTGAAGGCGCCGTCCATGGCGTCGCGCCGGGCCACGATGTACTGGTCCGGCCCGATGGCGCCGGCCAGCGGCAGCAGCATGCTGATCTCGCCGGGCTGCGCGGGCTCGCTGCGCACGATGACGGATTCGGCACCGATTGCATCCGCCACCACCCGGCGCAGCAGGTCGGTGACGGCCGCCGGGGAGCCGGGCTCGGGCTCTGGGGTGGCGTCGGCGGCACTCGCGGCGGGGTAGGTGTTGTCGGCGGCGCTCGTGATGGCGGTACCGCTCGTGGCGCCGATGCCTGTGGTGGCTGGGCTCGTTGGGGTGACCCGCCCGGAGGGCCCGGTGGCCGGGTCGGCGGCAAGCGCGCTCGTGGCGGCGACCATGCCGGCCAGCCGGTGGCGCATGACCGCCATCACCGTGGAGACCTTGACCACGGAGGCGACGATCATCAGGGCGAACAGCACGATGACGGCATCGAGCGTGTTGGTGACCTCCACCAGAAACGGCAGCCCGACGACACTCCAGTGCGCGGCCGTCACCGTGACCAAGACGGTTCCGACCAGCACCAGCAGAACCCGGAACGGCGACAGGGGTCGCCCGCCGCTGCGCCGACCGAGCGGGCCGGCGACGAAGCGCCTGCGCAGCACCTCGGTCGCGATGATGAAGAAGACATAGCCCACGGATGCCGCGGCCACGCCCACCAGAATCGGCAGTCCGCCCGCGCCGAACCAGGTGAACAGGCCGATGGCGGCGAGGGCGCCGGCACCCTGCAGGCCGGCGCTGTAGAGCGCGACCGATGCCCGCCCGGACTCGATCAGGATGGCCAGCAGAACGCCGAGCGCGATCAGCCCGGCCGAGACCGGCAGGGAGAGGGTAGGGGCCAGCGCCGGCAGCGCCAGAACGGGGAGGCTGATCATCGGGCTGCGGTGCGCCACGGCGCCCACGCGCACCCAGGTGAGCTCGAGGGCGGCCGCGCAGACCACACCGACCCCGGCGATCAGCCAGCTGTCTGAGGGGTCATCAAGGAGCAGCACGAACGACGTGGCGATGAGCGCGAGGCCGATGCCGGCGAACGCAAGGAAAGCCAGGCGTTTAACGCCCCTTGAGTTCCGATTCCCGCCCACGAAGTCTGACACTAGCGGAGTGAGCGCCCGGTTATACACCACCACGCTGAGGTCAGCGAACGAGTAGGTCCGCGGCGACGAGTTCCGCGATCTGCACGGCGTTGAGTGCCGCACCTTTACGAAGGTTGTCGCTGGTGATGAACAGGGCCAATCCACGCCCGTTCGGCACGCCGCGGTCCTGACGCACGCGGCCGACGAAGCTCGGGTCCTGGCCGGCCGCTTCGAGGGGTGTGGGGACATCCGTCACGACCACGCCGGGGGCGGTGGCGAGCAGTTCGAGGGCGCGGGCGACGGTCAACGGGTTGGCGAACTCGGCGTTGATCGAGAGGGCGTGGCCGGTGAAGACGGGCACGCGCACGCAGGTGCCGGAAACGAGCAGATCGGGCAGCTCGAGGATCTTGCGGCTCTCGTTGCGGAGTTTCTTCTCCTCGTCGGTCTCGAATTCGCCGTCGTCGACGATGGAACCGGCCAGCGGGATCACGTCGAACGCGATCGGGCGGGCGTAGACGATGGGTGCCGGCATGGGCACAGCGGACCCGTCGTGGACCAGCTGGAGCAGGTTGTCGCTCAGGGCGGCGGCCCGCACCTGGCTGGCGAGCTCGCGGGCGCCGGCCAGGCCGCTGCCGGAGACCGCCTGGTAGGTGCTGACGATGAGGCGTTCGAGGCCGGCCTCGTCGTGCAGCACCTTGAGCACGGGCATGGCCGCCATGGTGGTGCAGTTCGGGTTCGCGATGATGCCCTTGGTGGCGAGTTTGATGGCCTCGGGGTTGACCTCGCTGACGACCAGCGGCACGTCGGGGTCCATCCGCCACCCGGAGGAGTTGTCGATCACGGTGACGCCGGCCGCGGCGAACCGGGGAGCCTGAATTTTCGAGAGTGTCGCGCCGGCGGAGAAGATGGCCACGTCGAGTCCGCTGGGGTCGGCGGTGGCGGCGTCTTCGACGACGATCTTCTCGCCCTTGAAGTGCAGCACGGAGCCGGCGGACCGGGACGACGCGAAGAAACGGATGCCTCCGACCGGGAAGTCCCGTTCCTCGAGCAGGCTGCGCACGACGGCTCCGACCTGGCCGGTGGCCCCGACGACGCCGATCTGGATTCCTGTGGTGCTGGTTGCTGCGGTGCTGTTTGCTGCGGTGCTGATTGCTGCGGTGCTGTTCACTGTGTTTCCTCCGCTGGATGCCGTGGCTGCTGGTGCTGGTGGTCTCGCTCTCGTTCGTGCACTTGCTCGTGCACTTGCACTTGCATCTGCATCTGCATCTGCATCTGCACTTGCATTTGTGGCTAACTCAGGAGATTCTCGCGACTTGGCCCGAATTCCAGCCGGATCGCGCCTGTGGCCTCTGGTTCTCCTGAGTTAGCCCCAGGGAAACCGGTTGAACGGGGTCGGGGTGGGGTGAGGCGGGGTGGGGTGAGTCGGGGTGAGGCGGGGTGGGACCGAGCCCGGCTGGCGTCCGGCCGAGCCCGGTTGGGCCGACGGATGCCGGCTAGCGGCCGGTGCCGCCGTGCACGACGGCGTCGTTGGTGGAGTCCAGGCCGAATGCGGTGTGCACGACCCGCAGCGCCTGGTTGATGGTGTCGGCGCGGGTGACCACGGAGATGCGGATCTCGCTGGTCGAGATCATTTCAATGTTGATCCCGGCCTCGAACAGCGCCTCGAACAGCTTCGCGGACACGCCCGTGTTGGTGCGCATGCCGGCGCCGACGAGCGCGAGCTTGCCGATCTGGTCGTCATACTGCAGACCGGCGAACCCGACGTTGGTCTGCTCGTTGCTCAGCGCGGTCAGCACCTGCTGGCCCTCCGATTTGGGCAGGGTGAAGGAAATGTCGGTCAGTCCCGTGGACGCAGCCGAGACGTTCTGCACGATCATGTCGACGTTCGCGTTGGTCTTCGCGACGATTTTGAAGATCTGCGCGGCTTTGCCCGGAATGTCGGGAACGCCGACGACCGTGACCTTGGCTTCGCTCAGGTCGGCGGCGACCCCGGCGATGATTGGCTCTTCCACTGTCTCTCCATTCGCGGATGCGTTATTGGGATGTGTGCGCTCGGTGGCCGACGAATTCGGGATTGCGACATGCGGGCTCGTGGTGTCGGGGTTGTAGACAATGGTTCCCACGTTGTTGTTGAACGAGGACCGCACATGCAGCGTCACACCGTGCCGACGCGCATATTCCACCGCCCGAATATAGAGGACCTTCGCACCAGCGGCGGCGAGCTCGAGCATTTCCTCGCTGGAGATGCGGTCGAGTTTGTGGGCCCGGGGAACGACGCGCGGGTCGGCGGTGAAGACGCCGTCGACATCCGTGTAGATCTCGCAGATATCGGCGCTGAGCGCGGCGGCCAGCGCGACGGCGGTCGTGTCAGAACCGCCGCGACCGAGCGTGGTGATGTCTTTGGTGTCGCGATTGAAGCCCTGGAAGCCGGCGACAATCGCCACGGCACCGTCGTCGAGGGCATCGCGGATGCGCCCGGGAGTCACGTCGACGATGCGGGCGGCGCCGTGTTGGCCATCCGTGATCATGCCGGCCTGACTGCCGGTGAAGGAGCGGGCGTCGTAGCCCATGCTCTTGATCGCCATGGCGAGCAGCGCCATCGAGATGCGCTCGCCCGCGGTGAGGAGCATGTCGAGCTCGCGCGGCGCGGGGATCGGGGTGACCTGGTGCGCAAGGTCGAGCAACTCGTCGGTGGAGTCTCCCATCGCGGAGACGGCGACGACGACCTCGTTGCCCGCTTTGCGGGTGTCGACGATGCGTTTGGCCACGCGTTTGATGCTTTCGGCGTCGGCGACGGATGATCCGCCGAACTTCTGCACGATCAAGCTCACGTGGCACTCCAAGGGTTCGGGTACGCGGGCACAGGCAAGCTCCCATCATAAATGCTGTTGTATTCGGCAGCGGTCATGTGACGGTGTGCGGCACCCATTGACGCCCTGTCATTGACACTATGTCAATCGCGGTCGCAGGATCGGGGCAGAGGGTGGATCCCGCCCCGCCACGCGGTTTGACCCAGTTGCCGAGGAAGCTCCGATGCCCGACGAGTTCACGTCGAAAGCGCCGGTGCCGGTGCCGGTGCCGGTGCGCCAGAGCAAGCAGCCGGACGAGCGCCGGGACGACATTCTGCGCGCCACCCGGGAACTGGTCGCCGAGCGCGGCGTGTCCCGCGTGAAGATCACCGACATCGCCGCCCGGGTCGGCGTCACCCGCGGCCTGATCTACCACTACTTCCCGAACAAGGACGCGATCATCGACCTCATCTGAGAGGACCACATCGCGGAGTTCGTGACCGACCTCAACCTCTGGGACGCCGCCCGCATCCCCGGCGACATCGACAGCGCGCTGGTCGAGTGCGTCGCACTGTTCCGTCACCACCTGCATCGCACCGACCTCTTCCGCGAGGAACTCGGCCGCACCGAGTACGCCGGGCTCTACAACGAGTTCGTCGACCGGGCCGTCAGGGCCGTCGTCGACCGGCTGCAGGTCACGACCGTCGAGGCCTACGCGCGGCGGCACGAGATCCGGATCGACAACGTCTCCGAGGTGTTCTCTGTGCTGGTGTTCGGGCTGATCGGGCTTGTACGTTCCACGCCCACGGTCTCGGACGATGTGCTCGTGGCGATTGTGCGCCAGACGCTCCACCTCGACCACAACGCGCCGGCCTAAGACTTTTCTCTAGCATCACTTTTTCACCCAGTACAAAGAAGTATTCGCATATGTTCCTATTCGATGCCATCCCGTGGTCGTCGACCCTGATGTGGGTCGCGGTCGTCGCGGGGCTGATGATCGCCAACGAGGTCGCACGGTCGAGCAAATGGGCGTCGCTGGCGCTGTTTATTGCACTGCCGGTGGCGCTGACGATCTTCGTGTGGCCCACCACCGCCGGCGCCGGGTCCAGCACGGGCACCTGGTTTCACTGGGTCAAGGTCTACTCGGCACTTGCCGGATGCCTGGGCTTCATGGCCATCCGTTTCATTCCGCGTCTGGCCAAGAACCGGTACGCGCTGATGTTCCCCGCGTTCATTCTGGCTCTCAACATCTTCGAGGCCGTGATTCGCGACTTCCAGGTCTACGGGCTGAACGGGATGGTCGACGGAGTGTTCATGGTGGGCGGGCCGTGGAACATCATGAACGGTATCGCCGGGCTGCTGAACCTGCTCACGATCTGCGGCTGGGCCGGGATCATCATCAGCCGCGGCCCCAAGAAGGACATGATCTGGCCGGACATGCTGTGGTTCTGGATCATCGCCTATGACCTCTGGAACTTCGCCTACGTCTACAACGCGGTCGGCGACCACTCGTTCTACGCCGGCGCGGCCCTACTCGTGTCGCGCACGATCCCCGCCTTCTTCATCAAGCGCGGCGCCTGGCTGCAGCACCGCGCGCAGACCCTGGCGTTCTGGATGATGTTCACCATGGCCTTCCCGACCTTCGTGTCGAGCTCGCAGTTCGCAGTTCGCAGTTCGCAGTTCGCAGTGAAGTCGTCGCACGACCCGGTCGCCCTGTTCTGGGTGAGCGCCGTGGCCCTCGCGGCCAACATCGCCGTTGTGGTCTACCAGATCTACACGATCGTGAAGAGACGCCGCAACCCGCTCACCGACGGGCTGTTCACGCACCTGCCCACGTACCGCACGGTGCTCGAAGCGAACAAGCCGCTGGTGCCGGCGGCGGCTGCTCCAGCCGCGCACCCGCGGGCGACCGCCAGCGCGAAATAGAACGCCGTAACTGCGGAGAATTTCGCGACACGCGGCATCCGTCGCCCCGGCCCGTCTGTCGTCCGGGCGGGCGGGCCGTCCAGTCCGGCGAGGTCGGTGGCGGATACGGTCCCCCTGGCCACTCCTGGCGGCAACTGTTGCCCGAGCGGACAACTGTTGCCGGCACACCGGGCACAGTTGTCCGCTCCGGCAACACTTGCGGCAGTGGGCAGGCGGCGCGGGGGGCTAGTTCGTGACGGTACGGCGGCCCTCGAAGGCCCGCCCGAGAGTCACCTCGTCGGCGTACTCGAGGTCGCCGCCGACCGGCAGCCCTGACGCGAGCCGGGAGACCTTGATCTCGAGGGTGGTCAGCAGGCGCGACAGGTAGGTCGCGGTCGCCTCCCCCTCGAGGTTCGGGTCGGTGGCGATGATGACCTCCTGCACCGTGTTGTCGGCAAGGCGCTGCATCAGCTGACGGATGCGCAGGTCGTCCGGTCCGACGCCGTCGATGGGGCTGATCGCCCCGCCGAGCACGTGGTAGAGCCCCTTGAATTCGCGGGTGCGCTCGATCGCGACGACGTCCTTGGCCTCTTCCACCACGCAGATCATCGCGGGATTGCGGCGCGGGTCGCGGCAGATCATGCAGGTCTTCTGCTCGGACACGTTGCCGCAGATGTCGCAGAACTTCACCTTGTCGCGCACCTCGAGCAGCACGTTGGCGAGCCGGGTCACGTCGAACTGCTCGGTCTGCAAGATGTGGAACGCAATCCTCTGCGCGGACTTGGGCCCGATCCCGGGCAGCGTGCCGAGCTCGTCGATCAGTTCCTGAACAATGCCTTCGTACATGGTTTAGTCGCCTCTGGTTCGGGATGCCGGATCGTGCGGCTGTTCTTCGAGGAAGGTGGCGCCGAGGATTTCGCGCACCACCGACTCGCCGTAGCGCTGCTTCTCCGCAAAGGCGGGCCCGCGACGGGCAACGGATGCTTCGACGCCCGCCCGGTTCGGAGCCTGCACCTGGGTGCGCGCCGGGGTTCCGGGCTGGGCGCCGTTTGGTACGCCGTTCTGGGCGCCGTTCTGAGACTGGGACTGGGACTGGACTCCCGGCTGAGACTGAGACTGAGACTGGGACTGAGACTGGGCCTGGGCTCCCGGCTGAGACTGGGCTCCCGATTGGTGCTGGGCTCCCGCTGCGGACAATCCCGCACGCGCGGCGGGCGCCTGGTAGCGGCCGGGCTGGCCGCCGTTCGGGTGCAGGTCCGGCGGGAATTCCTCGTCGTAGGACGGGGGCTCGTCGTCGTAGGGCGGCTGCGGCTCAGGGTCTCGCCCGGACGCGGGAAGCGTCGTGGGCGCCGGCGCGCTCGGCGTGGAACGCGGGGCGGTCTGCGGGGCGGATGCGTGCGCGGGGGCATCGGGGGTCGCAGCGGAGGCCGCAGACGCAGGAGCAGCGGTTTCAGCAGCCGGGGCTGACCCCGGGATGGCCACCGTGGCCCAGCCGGTGCCGGCATCCGAGGGACTCGGAATGGCAGCGGTCGCCCAGCCGGTCGCGGCGACCGCCGGGCTGGCAGTTGCGCGGCTGGTCACCGGCGACTCGGGCACTGTCGGGCTGGCCACTGCCGGGCTGGCCGCCGCCGGGCTGGCCGCCGTGGGGCTGGTCACCGTGGGGCTGGTCACCGTGGGGCCGGCAGCCGATGCCGCAGGCGCTTCTGGGGCGTCAACCTTGCCAACGCCGGCTGGGGCGGAACCGGCTGAAGCGTTCACGGCAGCAGCCGGATCGGGGTCGGCGGCAGCAGCCGGATCGGGGTCGGCGGCAGCAGCCGGATCGGGGTCGGCGGGCGACGCCTCGTCGGTTGTTGCAGCAGCGGATTTGGGTGTCGTCCTGGAGCCGGTGTCGCCGCTTCCGGACCCGGCTGCGGCCGAGCCGCTGACGGTTGCGGCCCGCGCGACAGGGCTCGGCGCGGTGGAGTCCTGCACGCCGAAACCTGACCCCGGGGAGACCGGGGCGACCGGTGCCGGAGCGGGGGCGGATGCGTTGGGGGTGGCTGGGACATCCGTTCTCGGGGAGTCGACCCGGGCGGTGAGCTGGGGCGTGAAGCCGAGCACCTCGTTGACGGCGCGCTTGAGATAGTCGCCGACGCCCTGCCCGGGGGCCGCCGACTGCTTGAGTCCGGCGACGTCGTTCTGGCTCGGGAAGGAGAGCACCAACAGGTCCCCGCCACGCAGTTCCATGGCGCGGGCCGTGTAGAGCACGAGCCAGGCGCTGATCTTGGCGGCCTTGACTGCCTCGAGGATCTGCGGCCAAGAGTCCTTTACCTGCTGCAGGGTGACGGGTCCGACAGGGCGGGGCGGGGCCGCGACTTGGGTCGCGGGCGCAGCTGCATCAGGTGCGGCGGCAGAAGCAGCAGCCGCACCGCCGGAGACCGCGGGCCGGCCGGAGGCATGCGTCGCCGAGACCGCAGCCGCGCGCGGGGGCGAGCCGACCGGGCTGGTGGCTGGGGCATCCGTCGCCGAGCTGTCGCCGGGATCAGAACCGGAACCAGAACCGGAACCAGAACCAGAACCGACCCCGATGCGGCGCTCGAGGCGTTCGACGCGGGCGAGCGCGCCGCGGGTGGAATCGTCGCTCGCGGGGATGAGCACGCGGGCAATCATGAGTTCGAGCTGCAGGCGGGGGCTGGTCGCGCCGGTCATCTCGGTGAGGGCGGCGTTGATCACGTCGGCGGTGCGGGAGAGCTCGGCGGGGCCGAACTTCGCGGCTTGCACGGCCATGCGGTCGAGTTCCTCCTGCGGCACGCCGCGCAGCACGGCGGCAGCGGCGGCGGCACTCGTGGCGCCCACGATGATGAGGTCGCGCAGGCGTTCGAGCAGGTCTTCGACGAAGCGGCGCGGGTCCTGGCCGGTCTGCACGACCCGGTCGACGGCGTCGAACGCGGCGGACGGGTCGCGGTCGGCGATCGCGTCGATGGACTCGTCGAGCAGCGACGCGTTCGTGTAGCCGAGCAGCGCCACGGCGCGGTCGTATTCGACGGAGTGCCCGTCGGATCCGGCCATCAGCTGATCGAGCAGCGACAGGGTGTCGCGCGGCGACCCGCCGCCGGCCCGCACCACGAGTGGCAGCACGCCCGGCGCGACGGTCATTTGCTCGGTGTCGCACATCTGCTGCACGTATTCGAGCATCGGCCCGGGCGGCACGAGCCGGAACGGGTAGTGATGCGTGCGCGAACGGATGGTGCCGATCACCTTTTCGGGCTCGGTTGTCGCAAAGATGAACTTGACGTGCTCGGGCGGCTCTTCGACGATCTTCAGCAGCGCGTTGAAGCCCTGCGGCGTGACCATGTGCGCCTCGTCCAGGATAAAGATCTTGTATCGGTCGCGGGCGGGAGCGAAGATCGCGCGCTCACGGATGTCCCGGGCATCGTCGACCCCGTTGTGGCTGGCCGCGTCGATCTCGACCACGTCGAGGGATCCGCCGCCGTCGCGGGACAGCTCCACACAGCTCGGGCAGACCCCGCATGGCGTGTCGGTGGGACCCTCGGCGCAGTTCAGGCAGCGCGCGAGAATACGGGCGGATGTCGTCTTGCCGCAACCTCGGGGCCCGCTGAACAGATAGGCATGATTCACCCGGTTCGTGCGCAGGGCCGTCATCAGCGGATCGGTCACCTGAGACTGACCGATCATTTCGGCAAAAGTCTCGGGCCGGTAGCGGCGATACAGGGCGGTAACCACGAGGTCAATCGTAGCCGGAGCCACTGACTATAGTGCGGTGTGGGGCGGGCGTGGGGCGGGGTGTGTGTGTGTGGTGTGGGTGGGGTGTGTGGTGGGGCGGGTGGCATCCGTTTGTCAGGTGGGCAGGGCTCAGGCGCGGCGGCTCAGGCGCGGCAGCTCAGGCGCGGCAGCTCAGGCGCGGCAGCTCAGGCGCGGCAGCTCAGGCGCGGCGGGCGACGGCCTGGTCGAACGCGCCGGGGCGATTGCTCACGATTTGCTTGCCGAGGGGCGCGAGCGAAACCGGCACCATCTTGAAGTCGGCGATGCCGAGGGGGATTCCGATGATGGTGAGGCAGAGCGCGATTCCCGAGACGATGTGCGCCAGGGCCAGCCACCAGCCCGCGAGGATCACCCAAATCACGTTGCCGATGAACGAGAACGCTCCACTGGTGGGTTTGGCCACGACGGTGCGGCCGAACGGCCAGAGCGCGTAGGCGGCGATGCGGAACGACGCGATGCCCCACGGGATCGTAACGATCAGCACGCAGAGCAGAATGCCTGCGGCGAGGTAGCCCAGGAACAGCCAGAACCCGCTCAGCACGAGCCAGATCAAGTTCAGGAGTGTGCTCACGCGAAAATACTACCCGCGCAGGAGGCGGAGGTCGCGGGATCGGAATCGGGCGCGGCGAGCGCGGACATCCGTCGCCGGCCGCGTGTTGCCCTCCCGGCACCCGGCTCCCGGCTTCCGGCTTCCGGCTCCCGGCTCCCGGCACCCGGCTCGACTTTAAACTCGGAGAATTTCGCAACACGCCGCCCACGGCGCTGGGGTGACCCGTGTCGCCTAAAAACTTCGAAGTCACGTCCTACAGCACCCCGCACCTCGCATCCCGAGCGCCCCGAACCCCCACCTGCCAATCGGCCGCCCCCGGAACCCGGGAACGGCCGATCAACGAAAGCATCAACAAAGGCATCAACAAAGGCATCAACGAGACACAGGAGCCGAAACCCCTACCAGCGAACCCCCTACACAGAAGGATGCGTGCGCTTGATCGTCCCCAGCGTCTGCCGGGCGATCTCCAGCTCCTCGTTCGTCGGGATGACGAGCACGGTTACCCGGGAGTTGTCCGTGGAGATCGCGCGCGGCGTGCGGGACTTGGCTTCGTTGCGCACGGGGTCGATTTCGATCCCCATGCCCTCGAGTCCGGCCAGGGCGCCCGCGCGCACGATCGGCGAGTTCTCACCGACGCCCGCGGTGAAGACGATGACGTCCACGGTTCCGAGTTGCGCGTAGTAGTTGCCGACATAGCCTTTGACGCGGTGGAAGTACACGTCGAGGGCAGCCTGGGCGACCGGGTCGCCCGCGACCGCGGCATCCTCCACGTCGCGCATATCGCCGTTGCCGGCCAGGGCCAGCATGCCGCCGCGGCGGTTGAGCAGGTCGTCGAGCTCGGCGGTGGTCATCCCGGCCCGGCGGCGCAGGTGGAAGATCACGGCCGGGTCGATGTCGCCCGAGCGGGTGCCCATCGCGAGCCCCTGCAGCGGGGTCATGCCCATGGAGGTGTCGATCGATTCGCCGCCGTCGACGGCACACACGGATGCCCCGTTTCCCAGGTGCAGCACGATCGTCTTGAGCTCGGCCAGGGGCCGGTCGAGGTAGGCCGCCGCGGCCTCCGAGACGAACTTGTGCGAGGTGCCGTGGAAGCCGTACTTACGCACGCGGTACCGCGTCGCGATGTCCCTGTCGATCGCGTAGGTGTACGCGGCCGGCGGCAGCGTCTGGTGAAACGCGGTGTCGAACACGGCGACGTGAGGCACGTTCGGGAAGCTGGCGCGGGCGGCACGGATGCCCTGCACGTTGGCCGGGTTGTGCAGCGGAGCGATCTCGGAGAGGTCCTCGATGTTCAGCTCGACCAGGTGGGTGATCTCGGTCGGCTCGAAGAACCGGTTGCCGCCCTGCACCACGCGGTGGCCGACGGCGATCAGGTTCGTCTCGGACAGCTTCGGGCCGTGCTCGGCGAAGGCCTCGATCATCACGGCGAAGCCGGCGGTGTGGTCCATGATCGGCAGGTCGCGCTCGGTGCGGCCGCCCTTCGACGTTCCCGCGGTGTGCCGTGAGTGCCCGATCGGCTCGCCGATGCGCTCGACCAGGCCGCTGGCGAGCTCCGTTTCGGTGTCCATGTCGATCAGCTGGTACTTGAACGACGACGATCCGGAGTTGACGACCAGGATGGCGGTCATGCGGACACCGCCGCTGCGGCCGATGCGGAAGATGCCGCACCGGAAGCCGAAGCTGCCGGGGTGCCGGACTCGGACGCTGCGAGCGTCGCGGCCTGGATCGCGGTGATGGCTACGGTGTTGACGATGTCCTGCACTAGTGCTCCTCGAGAAAGGTCATTGATGGGTTTGCGCAGGCCCTGGAGGACGGGGCCGATGGCCACTGCTCCGGCGCTCCGCTGCACGGCCTTGTACGTGTTGTTGCCCGTATTCAGGTCGGGGAAGATGAAGACGGTGGCGCGGCCGGCGACAGCCGAACCGGGCATCTTCGTGGCGGCGACGGCGGCATCCGCTGCCGCGTCGTACTGGATGGGACCCTCGATCAGAAGGTCGGGGCGACGCTCCCGCACGAGGGCGGTGGCGGCCCGCACCTTGTCCACGTCGGCACCCTGCCCGGACTCGCCGGTCGAGTAGCTCAGCATGGCGATGCGCGGCTCGATACCGAATTCGACGGCCGTCTCCGACGCCGAGATGGCGATGTCGGCGAGCTGCTCCGCGGTGGGGTCAGGGTTCACCGCGCAGTCGCCGTAGACGAGCACCTTGTCGGCCAGCGCCATCAGGAACACGCTGGACACGACCGAGACTCCCGGACGCGTCTTGATGATCTGCAGGCTCGGCCGGATGGTGTGCGCCGTGGTGTGCGTCGCCCCGGAGACCATGCCGTCCGCCAGCCCGAGCTGCACCATCATGGTGCCGAAGTAGGACACGTCGGTCACGAGTTCCATGGCCTGCTCGACCGTGACGCCCTTGTGGGCGCGCAGCTTCGCGTACGCCTCCGCGAACTTGCGCCGCAGCACGTCGTCGAAGGGGCTCAGAACCTGCGCCTTGGCGATGTCCAGGCCGAGGCCGATGGCACGCGAGCGCACCTCGAACTCCTCACCGAGAATCGTGATGTCGGCCACATCGCGGGCCAGCAGGGTCGCGGCGGCACGCAGCACGCGGTCGTCGTCCCCTTCGGGCAGCACGATGCGCTTTTGGTTGGTGCGTGCGCGCTCGAGAAGCATGTACTCGAACATCAGCGGCGTCACCACGTCGGCGCGGCTCACCTTGAGCCGGTCGAGCAGCACGGATGCCTCCACGTGGCCTTCGAAGAGCGCCAGCGCCGTGTCGCGCTTGCGTTGCGAGTCGGCGGCCATCCGTCCGGGCGTGTGTGTGATGCGCAGCGCGGCGTCATAGGAGTTCAGCTCGGTGCTGATGATCGGCACCGAGGCGTCGAGCCCCTCGACGAGCCGCCCGATCTCCTCGGGCAGGGCGAAGCCGCCGACCAGCACGATGCCGGCGATCGACGGGAACGTCGCGGACGAGTTCGCCATCAGAACGGCCAGCAGCACCTGCGGGCGGTCGCTGGGAACCACAACCACGGCGCCCTCGAACAGGCGCGGCAGCACGTTGACCATCGACATGGCCGCCACGACCACGCCGAGCGCCTCCCGGGACAGCAGCGCGGGGTCACCCTTGACGAGCGTGCCGTCGGTGGCCTTGAGGATGCTCTTCATGCTCGGGGCCACGAGGAACGGGTCTTCGGGCAGCGCCCAGACCGGCACCGCGTTGCGCCCGCTGCCGGGCTTCGTGTCGGCGTCGACGACGCTCCGCACGGCGTCGATGAGCTCATCGAGCCGAGTCGGATCGGCGCGGTTGACGATCACGCCAAGCAGTGAAACGTGCTCGTCGCGCAGTTCCGCCAGGGTCACGTCGGTCAACTGGCGGATGTCCTCGGCCGTGCGCGGGTCGCTCTGGCCGAGCTGCCGGTCACCCTGGCTGAGCGTGTCGCGCTGGCCGGGACCGACCCGCCCGCCGAGCACCAGCAGCACCGGCACCCCCAGGTTGGCGGCGATGCGCAGGTTGAAGGCGAGCTCGGTGGGACTGCCGACATCCGTGTAATCGGAGCCGATCACGACCACCGCGTCACACTGGGCCTCGACGGCCTTGAAGCGCTGCACGATGCGGCCGAGGGCCGCGTCGGGGTCGAGGTGCACCTCGTCGTAGGTGACGCCGACGCAGTCGTCGTAGGTCAGCGGGGGCTGCACGGTGAGCGCAGACGCACTCGACAGGTGCGAGAGCAGCAGCTTGAGCACGTAGTCGGGGTGGTGCGCCGAGCGAGCCACGGGCCGGAACACACCGACGCGCTCCACCGAACGGAGCAGGGTGTCGAGCACGCCCAGGGCGATGGTGGATTTGCCGGTATTTCCCTCGGCAGAGGTGATGTAGATACTGTCAGCCACGGTTTATACGTTATCTCCGCCGGTGGAGACACCGGCATTGTCGGGGGTCACGCCGACGCCATCGGCGTCCCAGACCCATTCGGTGACGGCGGGGATGTCTTCCCCGTGGTCGCGGGTGTAATTGCGGGCCCGAAGGCGGGCATCCTGCATCTCCTGGCGAAGCAGGGCGGCGCGGGCGCCGAGTCCGGGAACCCGGTCGATGACGTCCATCACCAGGTGGTACCGGTCGAGGTCGTTGAGCATGACCATGTCGAACGGCGTGGTGGTGGTGCCGTTCTCCTTGTAGCCGCGGGCGTGCAGGTTACCGTGCCCGGTGCGCTTGTAGGTCAGGCGATGGATCAGCCACGGATACCCGTGATAGGCGAACACGATCGGCTTGTCGGCCGTGAAGATGGCGTCGAACTCGTTGTCGCTGAGGCCGTGCGGGTGGTCCGCCTCGGACTGCAGGCGCATCAGGTCAACGACGTTCACGACGCGCACCGACAGGTCGGGCAGCCATTCCCGCAGGATGGCGGCCGCGGCCAGCACCTCGAGGGTGGGCACCTCGCCGGCGGCGGCCAGCACGACGTCGGGTGAGGTGCCGAACGTCTCGGTTCCGGCCCAGTCGAAGATGCCCAGACCCCGCTTGCAGTGCGCGACGGCCTGGTCCATGGTGAGCCAGTTCGGCGCGGGCTGCTTGCCGGCGACGACCACGTTGACGTAGTCCACACTGCGCAGGCAGTGGCCGTAGGTGGCGAGCAGCGTGTTGGCGTCGAACGGCAGGTAGACGCGTACGACATCCGCACTCTTGTTGACGACGTGGTCGATGAACCCGGGGTCCTGATGCGAGAACCCGTTGTGATCCTGGCGCCAGACGTGCGAGCTGAGCAGGTAGTTCAGGCTCGAGATTGAGCGGCGCCACGGGATCTCGCGGGTAACCTTGAGCCACTTCGCGTGCTGGTTGAACATCGAGTCGACGATGTGAATGAAGGCCTCGTAGCAGTTGAACAGGCCGTGACGGCCGGTGAGCAGGTAGCCCTCCAGCCAGCCCTGGCACTGGTGTTCGCTGAGCATCTCCATCACGCGGCCGGCGCGGGCGAGGTTCGTGTCACCCTCGTGGAATTCCGCGTTCCACTGCTTGTCCGTGGCCGCGTAGACGGCCGGGGCGAGGCGGTTGGAGGCCGTCTCGTCGGGCCCGAAGATGCGGAAATTGTCGGGGTTGTCACGGATGACGTCGGCCAGCCAGGTGCCGAGAACCTTGGTCGCCTCATCGGTGGTGGCGCCCGGGGAAGGGACATCCACCGCGTACTCCCGGAAGTCGGGCAGCTTCAGCGCCCGGCGCAGCAGCCCACCGTTGGAGACCGGGTTCGCGCTCATCCGCAGGTCGCCCGCGGGGGCCAGCGCCGAGATCTCTGCGGCGGGGGCGCCGTTCGCGTCGAAGAGTTCGCCCGGCCGGTAAGAGGCCAGCCACTCTTCGAGCAGCCGGGTGTGAGCCTCGGTGTCGCGGGCGTTGCTCAGGGGCACCTGGTGCGAACGCCAGGAGTCGACGACCTGCACCCCGTCGATGACGGGCGGGCAGGTCCAGCCCTTGGGCGTGCGCAGGATGATCATCGGCCAGCGCGGACGCTCGGTGTCGCCGGCGAGGGCGCGCGCCTTGATCGCGGCGATCTCGTTGAGCACCTCGTCGAGGGTGAGCGCCATGCGCTGGTGAACGAGAAGGGGATCCTCGCCGTCGAAGCCGCCATCCACGATGTAGGGCTTGTGGCCGTAGCCGCGCATCAGGTCGAGGAGTTCCTCTTCCGGGATGCGGGCGAGCACGGTGGGGTTGGCGATCTTGTACCCGTTGAGGTGCAGGATCGGCAGCACGACGCCATCCTGAAGCGGATCGATGAACTTGTTCGAGTGCCAGCTGGTGGCCAGCGGGCCGGTCTCGGCCTCGCCGTCGCCGACGACCGCGGCGACCAGCAGGTCGGGGTTGTCGAACGCGGCGCCGTAGGCGTGGCTGAGCGCGTAACCGAGCTCGCCGCCCTCGTGGATCGAGCCGGGCGTCTCGGGCGAGGCGTGGCTGGGGATGCCGCCGGGGAACGAGAACTGGCGGAACAGGGCCTTGACGCCCTGCTCGCTCTGGTCGACGCCGGAGTAGATCTCGGAGTACGTGCCGTCGAGGTAGGCGTTGGCCACCATCCCGGGGCCGCCGTGGCCGGGGCCGGTGACGTAGAGGGTGCTGATCGACCGTTCCTGGATGGCGCGGTTCAGGTGGGCATAAAGAAAATTGAGCCCCGGGGTGGTTCCCCAATGGCCGAGCAGACGCGGCTTGATGTGGTCCCGCGTGAGCGGCTCACGCAAAAACGGGTTGTCGAGCAGGTAGATCTGCCCTACCGACAGGTAGTTGGCGGCCCGCCACCAGGCATCGACGCTGGCGAGCGCTTCAGCGCTGAGCGGATGCGGTGACCGGTCTGGCCAGAGAAAGGGTTTACCGAATATTTCAGCCATGGTGCCTCCAGGCACTATCGGGGCGGGGGCGTTATCTGCGCCGTTTCATCTTACGAGATGAGGCGAAATCGTTATCATTGCTAACGGCCTGCGGCTGTGGCGGGGCTGTGGCGGGGCTGTGGCTGGGCTGTGGCGGGGCTGTGGCGGGGCTGTGGCGGGGCTGTGGCTGGGCTGTGGCTGGGCTGTGGCTGTTTTTCCGGTGCGTGCGGGCATGAAAAAGACTCCTCGCGCACCCACCAGAGCCCGGTTACCCTTGCTACGTTTCCGTCCTGGGGGAGTTGGCCGAGATGGCGCCACGCGAGGAGCCGACCCTTAGCTTAGACGCAAAGCCGGCGAGGCCGAAAACAAGGCGATTCCGAGTCGATTCCGAGTCTGCACCGGGTCTGCACCGGGCCTGCACCGGGTCTGCACCGGGTCTTGTACCAAGTCTGTACCGGGTCTGCACCGGGCGGGCGGGGCGAGTGTGCACGGAGGCCACCGGAAACAGGTAAGATTCTCTAGGTCGTTCCTTGAGGGAACGTTCGGCCAGGAGAATTCGCCTAGTGGCCTATGGCGCACGCTTGGAAAGCGTGTTGGGTGAGAGCCCTCGGGGGTTCGAATCCCCCATTCTCCGCCAGATCGCGCTGCAGCACGCGGGCGGGCATTAGTCTCGACGAACTCGACAATCAACTCTCGGGGGTTCGAATCTTCCGCCCCCGCAGGAATGCTTCCGTGCCCGGATGGGGCTAACTCAGGAGATCCAAGCCGCACGCAAACATCCACCGCCTGATTCCGGGGGCGGGAACCGCAACTGGCCGTGGTTCTCCTGAGTTAGCCACCGACCCGCGTCCATAGCTCCCGCACATTCTGCCGGATGTGGCCAATAGAGCCCTGAAACAGCCCACCGCCGAGAATTGGCGGGAGTTATGCACGTAGCGAGGCTCCGACCGTGCCTGGCATGGGGCCAACTCAGGAGATCCGCGCGGACCGCTCCGCCGTGGCCGCAGACCAGTGCAGAGCAGACTGCGGCCGCCCAGGGATCTCCTGAGTTGGCCACGGAAGTGTCGGGACAGGTCCGGCGGGCACCGGCGGGCACCGGCGAGCACCGGCGGGCACCGGCGGGCACCGGCGGGCACCGGCGAGCACCGGCGAGCACCGGCGAGCACCGGGGGCTAGTCGGCGAGCGGATGCCGCGGCGCACGCGGCACGGGCGGCGGTGGCACCGGCTTCGCGGCCACGACATCGGCGAGCGCGAGGACGACCAGACCGCGTTTGGTCTCAACCATGCACCCTGTGTCGGAGACGGACCGCAAGTAACCCACGGCATCCGTGACCCCGCCCTCGATGCGGGTGCGCACCACGATTCGGGTTCCGAGGGTGGTGCTGGAGACGAATTGGGCGGCGGCGAGGCTCATCAGGCTGAGCCTACTCTTCGAGCCCGAGCCGAGCGCAGCCCAGCTGCGCGGCTCCCGGCCCAGCCGCACGCAGCCGCACCGCGCCAAGCCCAGCCGCGCCGCGCCGCACGCAGCCCAGCCCAGCCGCACCGCGCCGCACCCAGCCCAAC
>NZ_SOFA01000019.1:0-50035 GCF_004402835.1 Cryobacterium sp. Sr3
TTGAAGAGCGAGACCGGGTGGCGGGTGTTGCACCTCGGTGACGGCACGCTTGAGTGGACGTCGCCGACCGGGCGCACGTTCGTGAGTGAGCCGGCCACGGTCATCCGCTCGGCGTCGCCTGTGCCGAGACCCGCACCGGAACCGCGCACGCCTGCGGCTGAGTCCGAGCCCGAGCCCGATCCCGAGCTCGACCCGGCGCGGTACTGACGGGCGGCTCGCCCGGCCGCAGATCCAGAACTCAGTCCCGCTCCCAGAGGCTCAGTCGGTGCTTTGAGGGGCTAGCGTTGGGTCATGACTGCGATCACTGACGATCTGCCCGCCCGCCTCCTTCACGAAGAGCACGAAGGGTGGCAGGCGATTCTCGCCGGCCGCGGCGGAGACTATTACCGGCGAACGATGACCGCGGACGGACTGCTGATCCTGCCGGGCAGGATCGTCACCCGCAACGAAGCGATCGCCTTCTTCAAGGAGATGCCCGCCATCACGAGCTACGAGCTCCGCGAGCCGGCCGTGGTGCGCCAGAACGAACACGCCGGGGTGCTCGTCTACCGGCTCCTGGCCCACCGCGGCGACGAGGTGATCGAGGCGAACGCGGCCACGACCTACGTATTCGCCGACGGCGGCTGGTGCGTCGCGACGCACCAGCAGACCGCCCTGTAACGACCGGAGAGGGGCAGCTTTTCCGCTCCGCTGCGGACCGTCCGGCAGGGTTGTGAACGCCGGAACCCGGGGATACCGTGGTTAATAAACTGCCACAGAAAGGACTCCGCAATGGCTGATTTCGGTAATGAGGGGCTCGCGGACTTATACCGTCGATCCGGTTCGGTGTCGAGTGCCTACGTTGACGTGACCCAGGATGCGCAGAACCCCCGGCGAACCTCTTCCCTGCGCCAGCGCACCCTGCGGGAAGCGCTGACCGATGCCGGTGCCCCGGAGATCGACATCAGCACCATCATCGAGCTGATTGAGGAGCCGCCGGGCGTGGGCGGTTCGATAGGCAGGCTGATGTTCGTGCGGCAGGGCGTGGTCGAATTCAACGAGGTGCTCTCGGGGGAGCCGCTCGGCGAGTTGCTGGTCTCCTACGGGCCGGTGCCCGCTCTGATCCCCCTGCTGATCCACCGCCCACGGGACCTCAGGTACGTGGTGGCCGAGGCCGGGCGCGACGGCGGCGAGGTCACCCTCTACCGGCTCAGCCGCTCGCACCCGGTTTCCAAGGTGAAGGTGGAGGGCGACACGGAGTTTCTCACGAAGGTGGGTTCCGAAGACGACTTCCTTGCGAACGGGCGCTATCAGCACCGCACCGAGGAGGTGTGGAAGCGCAACGAGGGCCAGATCGCTGCCGCGATCGACGAGGTCGTGCGGGACAGTAAGGCCGAGCTGCTCGTGCTCACCGGCGACGTGCGTGCCCGCCAGTTGCTCGTCGACCAGCTCTCTCCCGCCAGCCGCGAGGTGCTGCACGTCGTTGCCACGAACACCCGCCCGGATGGTGCCACGCAGGAGGAACTCGAAGGTGACCTCAATCGCCACCTCGCGGCGATTCTCGCGCAGGAGGAGCACGACGCCCTCGAGCGGCTGGGGACGGGACAGGGCAGCGGCCTCTCCGAGCTCGACTTCGCGGCCGTGGTGCGGGCCCTGCAGCAGGGCCAGGTCGATGTGCTGATGCTGGCCCCGGACCGGATGGCGGGGACGACTCTGATCGCCCTCGACCGCGAGCCGTGGCTGGCAGCCACCTCGGCCGATGCCCTCGGCGCAAGTGAGCTCGGCTCGGTGCCGGCCGCCGACGCGCTGATCCGGGCGGCGATGCTGACGGATGCGCGGGTGATGGTGGTGTCTCCCGGGGAGCTTCCGGCGGAGACGAGCGCCGCCGCTCTGCTGCGCTGGTCGACCCTCCCGGCCCCGGCCGAAGCTCCCACCCCCGCGGAGGCCGAGCTCGCGAAGCTTCCCAGCCGCGGCGACGCGGTGACATTCCCGCGTCGTCGCGCAGCATCCGGTACTCCGGAGTCTTAGCCGCGGCCAGAACGGCGTTCAACGTGGCGAAGGCCACGTCACCGTCCGGGCGGCACCCGGGGCGCGCCGGCCTGAGCCGTGGCACGCGGCACGTCGATCCCTTGTTCTATACTGACTAGTCAGTACAAACGAGAGGATCGACGTGCAGTCGACAGTGAGGGCGCACGACCTGGCCCTGCGATTCAAGCGGGGCTCGGTTTACGGGCCCCTGAGCTTTGAGGCCGGTACCGGCCTCACCGTGCTCTGCGGCCCCACCGGCAGCGGCCGCACCAGCCTGATGCTGACCCTGGCCGGTCGCATGAAGCCGAGCGAGGGAACCCTCGAGGTGCTTGGCCACGAGCTGCCCCGCCGGGCCCGCCGGGTGCAGAAGCGCACCGGCATCTCCGGCTTCCACGACATCGACACCCTCGAGGAATCGGTCACCGTCGGCGCCGCAATCCGTGAGCGCACGGCCTGGATCTCCCCCTGGTGGGCGTTCATCCGCTCGGTCGACGACACCGAGGTGCGCCGCGTCTGCGCCCCCGTGTTCGGCGGCGTGCCGATTCCGGCTGCCGACACCGTGATCTGGGACCTCAATGAGGTGCAGACCGTGCTGCTGAGGGCCGCGCTCGCGGTCATGAACGAGCCGAGCATCCTCTTCTTCGACCAGGTCGAGCAGGTGCACGCACCGGAGTCCCGGCGCATCCTCTGGCAGCGCCTCGCCTGTGTCGCCGCCGCCGGAACCAGCGTGATCGCGTCCGCGACCGCGCCCGAAACCGAGATGTGGGCCGAGCTCGGCATCGACCCGGCCGTTGTCGTGATGACCAAGGCCGGGATGACCTCGGCCCTCCCATTGAATCAGGAGACCCGCTGAATGTTCGCCTTCCTCTCCTCCGGCACCGAACTGCACCGCTTCGGCAAGGGCAAGATGCCCAAGATCGCCCTCGTCGTGCTTATGTTCATCCCGCTCATTTACGGGGCGCTCTACCTCTGGGCCTTCTGGGCGCCCGACCACGAACTCGACCACCTCCCCGTGGCGCTCGTCAACGGAGACGCCGGCGCCAGCCGGGACGGCGAACCGGTCACCGCCGGCCAGGACCTGGTTGACGAGCTGGTCGACGGCCACGAGCTCGGCTGGACCGTGACGAACGGGGCGGATGCCGCCGCGGGCGTCAGGGACGGCGACTACTACTTCTCGGTCACCATCCCGAGCGACTTCTCGGCCAGCGCCGTCTCCGCCGGCACCGACACCCCGCTTTCGGCCACCGTGCAGGTCGACTACAACGACAGCAACAGTTTTCTCGCCACGACCATGGGCAAGCAGGCCATGGTTCAACTGCGGGACGCGGTCGCCACCGAGATCGGCGACCAGACCGTCAATGCGCTCCTGGTGGGGGTGAACGAGGCCGGTGACGGCATCCGTTCGGCAGCGGGTGGCGCCGGCCGGCTGTTCGACGGGCTCACCACAGCGTCGGCCGGGACCGGCTCCCTCCTGGTCGGCCTCGATGCCCTTGCCGAGGGAGCGCTCACCCTCGACGACGGCGTTGCGCGCCTCACCGACGGCGCCGGCACCCTGGCGACCGGACTGGACACGCTGTCCGACGGCGCCCGGGCGCTCGCCGGCTCCTCGGTGACCCTCTCCGACGGCACCGTGCAGGTGTCCGAGGGGATGCAGGCCGCCGCCACGGGTGCCGCGACCCTCTCCGAGAAATCGGTGCAGCTCGCCGACGGCGCCGACCAGATCGCCGCGGGAACCGGCACGCTGGCCGGCGGCACCGCCTCGGTGTCGACCGGACTGCACGACCTGCTCCTGCAGATACAGGCGGCACCGGAAGGCACCCCCGCGTCGGCGTTCCTGCCGGCCGTGGAGCACCTCGACGCCGGCGCCGGCGCCGTGAACGCGGGTGCCCAAGGCGCGCTCACCCAGACCCAGACCTATGCCGGGCTCAGCGACCAGTTCTCCACCGGAGCCGGGGAACTCTCCGGCAAGCTGATCGCCGGGGCTTCCGGCGCCGCCCAGGTGGCCACCGGTGCCGGGCAACTCTCGGCCGGCGCGGCCTCCCTGGCCGAGGGGGCCGCCACCGCGGCCTCCGGGGCGGACTCCGTACTCGCCGGCAGCGAGCTGCTGGGCGAGGGCACGGGGTCACTGTCCGACGGCACCCGGCAGCTCGTCGACGGCGGCGTGAGCCTGAACACCGGCGCCGCCGAACTCGCCGCCGGCAGCGGCACCCTCGCCGACTCCCTCACCACGGGCGGGCAAAGTGCGCCCGACCTCACCGCGGACCAGATTGCAAAGAAGACGGCCGTAATCGCCAGCCCGGTCACGCTCGTGCAGAAGTGGGAGAACGCCTCCGACAGTTTCGGCGAGGGGTTCGCACCCTTCTTCCTGGCCCTGGCCACCTTCGTCGGCGGGCTGATCACCTGGCTGATCCTGCGGGCTCTGCCAACCCGGGCCCTCGCCAGCGCCGCCTCCGGGCTGCGCTCGACCATGACCGGCTTCCTGCCGGCGATGGCCATCGGGCTCGCCCAGGTCGTGATCATGGTGCTCGTGCTGGTCTACGGCATCGGCCTGCAGCCCGAACACTGGTTCGGGATGAGCGCGTTCCTCTACCTGACGACGCTCGCCTTCCTGGCTCTGCAGCAGATGTTCATCATCCTGCTCGGCACCGCGGCCGGCCGTGTGGTCAGCCTCGTGCTGCTCATGCTGCAGCTGAGTTCGTCGGGCGGCACCTATCCGGTGGAGACCACGCCCGTGTTCTTCCAGGTGCTGCATCCGTTCATGCCGGCGTCGTACGTCGTGACCGGGCTGCGCGAACTGATCACCGGAGGCATCGACTCTAGACTGTGGGTTTCGGTTGCCGTCCTCGCCGTGATGCTGGTCGGCTCGATCGCGATCAGCGCCTGGAGCGCCGGCCGCCAGAGGATCTGGACCGTGGGCCGGCTGCACCCCGAACTGACCATCTAGCGCGGCCCCGGCACCGAACCGAACCTGCCGGCACCGAACCTGCCGGCACCGAACCTGCCCGTGGAAAGGAACTCCAATGGCACGCGCCACCGGAACGAAACGCGCCATCCTCGACGCCACGCTGGAGCTGGCCGCGACCAGGGGCATCAGCGGCACCACGATGGATGAGGTCGCCGAGCGGGCCGGGGTGGCCAAGGGCAGCCTGTATTACAACTTCAGCTCCAAAGACAAACTGTTTGAGAAACTGCTGCAGGAGGGGGTCGGCGCGCTCGCCGAAACCCTCCGCGCCGCGTCGGCCGGCCTGCACGGCAGCGCGGCCCTCGAGGCGCTGGTGCGCGCGCTGCTCGACCGGATCGCGGCGAACACAGCACTGTCCAAGCTGATGGCGGCGGAGATCTTCCGCACCGACCGCACCTGGCAAAAGACGCTCTTTGCGCTACGGCACGAGGCCCTCGCCGTGTTCGCCGACGCGATCGCGGAGGCGAAGCCGGGCAGCCGTGCCGACGCGACCTGCGGTCTGATGGCGTCGAGCGTGTTCGGTGCCGTGCTGATGGCGGGCCTGGAATGGCTCGTTTTCGAACCGGACCGGCCGCGGGACGAGGTCGCCGCGGCCATCCTCGGTTCCCTCTCCGGTGGCCTGTTCGGCGAGGAGCGGTCCGGGCCTTGTTAGGATCGAGTGTGACCGGCGACAATTTGATTGAGCAGCCCGAGACCCTTCTTCCCGCGGAACCGGAGGTGATCGAGGCGCTCCGCCGAGCCGATAGCGGCAGTATTTCCGGCGTGGTGGAGGCCCATCCGACGTCCTCCCTGGCGTGGGCCGTGCTGGCCGACGCCACGTACCTCGAGGGTCGAACCCTGGAGTCCTATGCCTATGCGCGCGTGGGCTACCACCGCGGCCTCGACGCGCTCCGCAAGGCAGGCTGGCACGGCCAGGGCCCGGTGCGCTGGACCCACGAACCCAATCGCGGATTCCTGCGGGCGCTCTATGCGCTGCGCCGGGCCGCGGGCGAGATCAATGAACAGAACGAGTTCGACCGTCTCACCACCTTCCTGAATGGCGCCGATCCCACGGTGATCAGCCGCCTTGATCAGGAGACCAGCACACCGGACGGCTACCGGGCCACCGACCCGGCCCCGCCCACCGAGGCGTTCTTTATCCGAGGAGAAAACTAAATGCCAGCGATCGTTCTGATCGGAGCCCAGTGGGGCGACGAGGGCAAGGGCAAGGCCACCGACCTCCTCGGCAGCCGGGTTGACTACGTGGTCAAATTCAACGGGGGAAACAACGCCGGCCACACCGTGGTCATCGGCACCGAGAAGTACGCGCTGCACCTGCTGCCGTCAGGCATCCTCACCGCCGGTGTCACGCCGATCATCGCCAACGGCGTGGTCGTCGACATTGAGGTGCTCTTCGAAGAACTTGACGCGCTGATCTCCCGCGGCGTGGACGTGTCCGGACTCAAGGTGAGCGCCAACGCTCACATCATCACCCAGTACCACCGCACGGTCGACAAGGTCACCGAGCGTTTCCTCGGCAAGCGCCAGATCGGTACCACCGGCCGTGGCATCGGCCCGACCTACGCCGACAAGATCAACCGCGTCGGCATCCGCGTGCAGGACCTGTTCGACGAGAACATCCTGCGCCAGAAGGTCGAGGGTGCCCTGGCCCAGAAGAACCACCTGCTGGTCAAGGTCTACAACCGTCGCGCGATCACGGTCGACGAAATTGTCCAGGACCTGCTCAGCTACGCCGAGCGTCTGCGCCCGATGGTCGCCGACACCGCCCTGCTGCTGCACGAGGCCCTCACCGCCGGAAAGACCGTGCTCTTCGAGGGCGGCCAGGCCACGATGCTGGATGTCGACCACGGCACCTACCCGTTTGTCACCTCCTCGAACGCGACCTCCGGCGGCGCCGTGACCGGCTCGGGCATCGGCCCGAACCGGATCGACCGGATCATCGCCGTCGTCAAGGCGTACACGACCCGCGTCGGCGCCGGCCCGTTCCCGACCGAACTGTTCGACGAGTCGGGCGAGTTCCTGCGCGCCAACGGTTTCGAGTTCGGCACCACCACGGGGCGCCCGCGCCGCTGCGGCTGGTACGACGCGCCCGTCGCCCGCTATACGGCCCGCATCAACGGGGTGACCGACTTCGTGCTGACCAAGCTCGACGTGCTGACCGGCCTGGACACGATTCCCGTCTGCGTCGCGTACAGCGTCGACGGCGTGCGCTTCGACGAGGTGCCCGTGTCGCAGTCCGACTTCCATCACGCAAAGCCCATCTTCGAGGACTTCCCCGGCTGGACCGATGACATCACCGGCGCCCGCACCTTCGAGGACTTGCCGCGGAACGCGCAGGCCTACGTGCTCGCGATCGAGAAGATGAGCGGCGCCCGCATCTCGGCGATCGGCGTCGGTCCTGGCCGCGAGGAGATCATCTCGCGCCACGATCTCGTCGACTGAGGCAAGCGCGGCTGTGGGCCGCGGGCCACGGGCTGTCAACGGCGGGCTGCGGGCGGTGCTGAAGGCCTCCGCTCGGTGCCCTGACGAATTCGACGGAGATTTTGCTGCTGGAGGGCGAAAACCGGCCCGCGGCATCCGGTTTCGCCAAAATCTCCGTCGAATTCGTTCGCGCCGACCTGACCGCTGCCGTTCATTCGGTGGCAACCTGGCGCTGCCACAGTGTCGGCATGACTGCCGAACGACCTCAGAGCATCGCCATCGTGGGCCACTATGTGCGGCTCGAACCTCTCACCCGTGCGCTGCTGTCCGAGCTGCACGGCGCGATCGCGCATCCAATGGTTTTCGACGGCGGTTTTGGCGGTGGCCCGGGCGGGCTCCGCACGGACCCGGCCGAGTTCACCGACTGGGCGGATGCCTACGTTCACTGGGCGGGACTGCCCTATGCGGTGCGCTTGGCCGGCGGCCCGCACGCCGGTGACCTCGTGGGCATGTCCACGCTGGGCGACCTGCACCTGCAACACGAGTCGGCCCACGTGGGCTGGACCGCTTACGATCCGCGGGTCTGGGGCACCGCCGTCAACGCGGAGACGAAGCTACTACTGCTCGGGCTGGCCTTCGACCATGGGTTCGGGCGGGTGAAGATCCAGGCGGATGTGATGAACGTGCGGTCCTGCGCGGCTATCGCGGGCATCGGGGCCACGTATGAGGGGATTATCCGCCGGGAGCGGCGGCGGGCCGACGGCAGCTGGCGGGACACCGTGATCTACTCGATCCTCGACAGCGAGTGGCCTCGGGTGCGGGCCGGGCTGCGGGCGCGGCTCGACGGGTACGGCGCGCCTTCGGTTCAGTACCGGGTGCGGCCGCTCGAGACGAGAGAAGTGGCCTGACGGCGGCACCGCCGGATGCCCGTTTGCGTGCTCCGGCGCGCTTCGGCGCGTTCCGGCGCGTTCCGGCGCGTTCCGGCGCGTTCCGGCGTGCTCCGGCGTGTGCAGCGGGCCGCGGTCGAGCGCGTCCGTGCGGAGTGTCGGCGGGGCGCGGTACAGTCGGCAGGTGAGAGACGTTCCCGCCGCCGGACGAACCCGGGTCACCCTGCAGTTCCTGGGCATGGGTGTGGTCTGGGGATCCAGTTTCCTGTTCATGAAAGTGGCCCTCGAGGGGGTCACGTTCGGCCAAGTGGCGTGGTCGCGGCTGGTGCTCGGCGGTTTCACGCTCGGCCTGATCGTGCTGACCAGCCGTCCGCGTGTGGCCAATGGGCCGGTGCTGCCGCGCGAGAAGATGGTCTGGCTGCATTTCCTGGTGATCGCGATCACCGGATGCGTCGTGCCGCACCTTCTGTTCGCGTGGGCGGAGCAGTACGTGTCGTCGAGTCTGGCCAGCATCTACAACGCCGTGACGCCGATCATGACCGCGGTGATGGCGACGCTCGCGTTCCGGGTGGAGCGGCTCGCGCGCGGGCAGGTGGCAGGCATCCTCGTGGGCATCGCCGGCGTGGTCGTGATCATCGCGCCGTGGCGCTACGCGGCCCTGACCGGCGACCTCTGGGGCCAGCTGGCCTGCCTGGGCGCGGCGGTCTGCTACGGCTTCACGTTCGGCTACACCCGCCGGTTCCTGAGCGGCCGGCCGATCGCCCCCGCGACTTTCGCGTTCTTGAACATCGGCATCGCCGGGGCGATCATGCTTGTGGCCACCCCGGTGGTGGCGGCGCATCCGGTGGCACTGACCGTGCCGATCGTGGCCGGACTGCTCACTCTCGGCGCGCTCGGCACTGGCGTGGCCTACATCTGGCACATCAACGTGCTGCGCGCCTGGGGACCGACGAACGCGTCGACGGTGACGTATGTCACACCCGTCGTCGGGGTGCTGCTGGGGGTGCTCGTGCTCTCGGAGACCTTCTCGTGGCACGAGCCGGCCGGGGCGGCGCTGGTGCTGCTCGGCATCCTGCTGACCCAGCGGCGGCTGCGCTTGCCTGGGCGGGCGGGGTCGGCGCGGCGGTCGGCGCGGCCGGTGAGGGCGGCCCGGTCGGCGGAGTCGTCTGGGTCGTCCGAGTCGTCTGGGTCGTCCGGGTCGTCCGGGTCGGCGGAGTCGCCCGCGCCGCTGCAGTGGTCACGGAGTTAATGGCGACCGGTATGGCGCCGGAATCGACACTTCCGGTCGAGATCGACTCGCGCGCCGGGCGAAGTCGACCGGAACTGTCGACCTCGGCGGAGCGGGCGTGGAATGCGTTGGAGCGGGTGACCGCTTCCGGGTGGTAGCCCGCGGCCTCCATCGAAGACGGCGGGCAGTGCCGGTCGTGCGGTCACCGCGCGCGAAACGGTATCGTCGAACCATGGCTGCACACGAGGAATTGCCCGCCGGCGCGGGGCAGGAAGCGATCGACGAACTGGGCAGCATCCGTCAGAGTATCGACAACATCGACGCCGCGCTGATCCACTTGCTGGCGGAAAGGTTCAAGTTCACCCAGCAGGTCGGACGGCTCAAGGCCGCGCACGGCCTGCCCCCCGCCGACCCCGAGCGGGAGCTGCTGCAGATCCAGCGACTGCGCGGACTGGCCGAGGAGGCTCGGCTCGACCCGGCCTTCGCCGAGAAGTTCCTGAACTTCATCATCGCCGAGGTCATCCACCACCACGAGAAGATCGCCGGCACCGAGTCGGCGAACGGGTCCGCGCCGCGAGCTGCGGGGGCACGAACGGATGTCGCACGGCCGGTCGTGGGCACCAGCCCCGATTCTTCCGCCACCACGTCGCCGGCCACCTCATGACTTCTCAGACCTCCGCGCTCCCCGGGGCGTCGCGCGCCCTTCCGGCCCAGTTCGGGAAGACCTTCGTCGTCACCGGCGCCAACGCCGGCCTCGGCTACTTCACCACCGAGCAACTCGCCGCCGCGGGCGCCCACGTCGTGCTGGCCTGCCGCAATCTCGCGAAGACGGAAGCCGCGGTCGCGGCCATCCACGCCCGGGTGCCCGGGGCATCCGTGTCGGCGATACCGCTGGACCTGAGCGACCTCACCCAGGTACACCGTGCCGCGGACGCGCTGCTGGAGCTGCCGCGGATCGATGGGCTGATCCTGAACGCGGGCATCGTGCACCCGCCGCGCACGCGCGAGCTGAGCCCCGACGGGCACGAACTGGTCTTCGCGACCAACTACCTCGGCCATTTCGCGCTCACCGCGCGGGTGCTGCCGGCTCTGCGGCGCACGCCCGGCAGCCGGGTCGTCGCGCTCGGGTCGATGATTTCGCGGCTGCTGGACTCGCCGCTGCTCGACCTGCAGTTGGAGTCCGGCTACAACCGGTGGAAGGCCTACGCGCAGTCGAAGATCGCCATGCAGGTGTTCGGCTTCGAGCTCGATCGACGGCTGCGGGCGGCCGGAGCCGGCGGCACTGACGGGGTGCAAAGCCTCGTGGCACACCCCGGTTACTCGATTTCGGGTCTGACGCCGGGCATCCGCGGGGTCAATCAGCCGTCGCGTGCGAGCCGATTCGCCGACACCCTGCAGTCCTTCGGTGCTCAGGGTAAGGACGCCGGGGCCTGGCCCACGGTGAGTGCGGCCGTCGACCCGGACGCCCGTGGCGGCGACTACTACGGCCCTCGCTACCTCACGCGCGGCCTGCCGACGCTGCAGGAGCCCACGCGCACCTCGCTCGACCCCGCGGTCGCAGAGTCGCTCTGGTCACGCTCGGAGCTCCACCTCGGCGCCCCCTTCTCGATCTAGCGGGCGCCCCGCTGCACGGCCCCGCGTGCGCTCAAAATGCCGCCATACGACGGGGAATGGCGGCGTTTCTAGCGCACGCGACCCCTGGAGAGGGTGTGGGGCTGGAGGTGGGATTTAGGGGATCCAACCGCGATCGAGAAGGGCGGTGCGAATTCGGGCGATGACCGCATGGGGAGAGTGGGATTTGTTGACACGGATGACCCGCCACCCTTCTTCCATGGGCTCGTCCAGCCGGTCGATGTCGCGGTGAAACTGTCGTTCGTCTTCGCGGTGCTGGCCGCCGTCATACTCGATCAGGACTTTGTAGCGCAGGTAGGCGAGATCACCCAAGGCCATGAAGGCGCCGTATCGATTGACGAGGGTCAGGTTCACTTCCGGCTCCGGCAGGCCTGCCCGCACGATGAGAAGTCGCAGCACTGTTTCCTTTGCAGAATCGGTGCGCGGACGGACCAGGGCGAGGGCCTCGCGGAGACGACAGGCACCGGGCAAGCCCGCGTGCCGCGCAACGGCCAGGTGAAGTTCCGCCATCGTGGCCGCAGGCCGCTGGCGGCGCACGAGGGAGTCGCCAATGATGATCAACTCATCGAGGGTGAGGACCGTCGACAGCTGGACCCACGCGTCGACCGCTGAAGCGACGGCGAGGTGTCCCACCGAAACGACGCGCACCCGGTCCAGCGGAATCAGATGTCCGCGCACGCCCTTGCCCCGGCGGCGCCGGGTCCGAATGCCTGTGCCTACATCCACGATTGACCGCTCGAGGAGTCGCTTGGGGAGAGGCAGCCCGTGGAGAAGCGCGGCCGTCGCGTGGCTGAAGAACTGATCTGACGGCATCCGCACCGCGTAGTCATAGGCCCGGGTGCGCGCTGCTGCACGGATCCGTGCCCACCTGTCCGCGTCGCTGATGGGGGCCGGTGACGGGCCGCGCCCCACAGGCGCCCGCACGCCGTGGAAGGGCCGCGCGAGGTCGCTGCGCCGCAGTCGCCCGGAATTGACTCCCCGCTGTCGAGCGTCGGCGACGGAAAACGGCCCATCACCGAGCTCGGCCGGCAGCTCAGAAGGCGGTCTCATCGCACGATGATGCCACCCGCTGCGATTCGCACGGTGCTCTATCCACAGGCGCCGACCGCAGGCGCTCGCGCGTGCGCGGAAAGTGCCACTTTGATCCCGGCGATGGCGGCCGATTGGTCGCACGCAGGGGCGAAACGGGGTCGGTCGGTCGGAGGGGCGCGGGAGAACGGGCGGAGGAGGAACCCCTACTGCGCGAAACGGGAGGGGAGGGTGCTGCGGTGACGCGTCTGCAAGTCGGCGAGCGACACCGTGAAGTGGTCCTGGATCTCCAGGCTCGCCGAGGTCGAGTCCGTCACGCCGATGCGCAGCACCGGGTAGCCTCGCCCCTCGCAGAGGCCGAGGAACTTCACGTCGTCTTCCCGAGGAACCGATACGATCACGCGCCCGGCCGACTCCGAGAACAGGGCGACGGATGCGTCGATCCCGTCGCGCTCGCAGATGTCGCCGAGCCACACGCGGGCTCCGACCCCGAACCGAAGCACCGCTTCGGCCAGCGTCTGCGCCAGCCCGCCCGAGCTGAGATCGTGGGCGCTGTCGATGAGCGCCTCGATCGACGCCGCGTGCAGCAGCCCCGCCAGGGCGGCTTCGCCGGCCAGGTCGACGACGGGCGGCAGCCCGCCCAGGTGGTCGTGGATGACTTCGGCCCAGGCCGAGCCGTCCAGTTCCTCGCGGGTCACGCCGAGCAGGTAGATGTTGTGGCCGTCGTCCTGCCAGCCGCTGGGCACGCGGCGGGCGACGTCGTCGATCACGCCGAGCACGGCGACCACAGGGGTCGGGTGGATCGGCTGGTCGCCGGTCTGGTTGTAGAACGACACGTTGCCACCGGTGACCGGGATCTCGAGCGCCAGGCATCCGTCGGCTAGACCGTCGACGGTCTGGGCGAACTGCCACATCACCTCGGGGTTCTCCGGCGAACCGAAGTTGAGGCAGTCGCTGATGCCGACCGGCACCGCGCCGGTCACGGCCACGTTGCGGTAGGCCTCGGCCAGAGCGAGCTGCGCGCCGCGGTACGGGTCAAGCTGGCAATAACGGCCGTTCGCATCGGTGGCGATGACGAAGCCGAGGCCCGACTCCTCGTCGATCCGGATCATGCCCGCGTCGTCGGGGAACGAGAGGGCCGTGTTGCCCATCACGTAGCGGTCGTACTGGTCGGTGATCCAGCTCGGGTCGGCCAGGTTCGGCGAGCCGAGCAAGGCCAGGAACTGCTCGCGCAGCACCTCGGGTGAGGTCGGGCGGGGCAGCGCGGAGGCGCTGTCGGCCTGCAGCGCGTCGAGCCAGGTGGGGTAGGCGACCGGGCGGTCGTAGACCGGCCCGTCGACCGCGACGGTGCGCGGGTCCACGTTGACGATCTCCTCGCCGTGCCAGTCGATGATGAGCCGGCCGGAGTCGGTGACCTCGCCGAGCACGCTGGTCTCGACATCCCATTTGGCGGTGATGGCGAGGAAACCGGCGAGCTTCTCCGGGGTGACGACGGCCATCATGCGTTCCTGGCTCTCGCTCATCAGGATCTCTTCGGCCGTCAGGGTGGGGTCGCGCAGCAGCACCTTGTCGAGCTCGATGAACATGCCGCCGTCGCCGTTGGAGGCGAGCTCGCTGGTGGCGCAGGAGATGCCTGCGGCGCCCAGGTCCTGGATGCCCTCGACGAGCTTCTCGCGGTAGAGCTCGAGGCAGCACTCGATCAGCACCTTCTCGGCGAACGGGTCGCCGACCTGCACGGCGGGGCGTTTGGTGGGGCCGCCTTCGGAGAAGGTGTCCGAGGCGAGAATGGATGCCCCGCCGATGCCGTCGCCGCCGGTGCGGGCTCCGAAGAGCACCACCTGGTTGCCGGTGCCGGTGGCGTTGGCGAGGTGCAGGTCCTCGTGGCGCAACACTCCCACGGAGAGCGCGTTGACGAGCGGGTTGCCCTGGTAGACCTTGTCGAACCAGGTCTCGCCGCCGATGTTGGGCAGGCCGAGGCAGTTGCCGTAGAAGGAGATGCCGGACACGACGCCGTGCACGACGCGGGCGGTGTCGGGGTCGTCGAGACGTCCGAAACGGAGGGCGTCCATCACGGCGACGGGGCGGGCGCCCATCGAGATGATGTCGCGCACGATGCCGCCGACGCCGGTCGCGGCACCCTGGAACGGCTCGATGTAGGAGGGGTGGTTGTGCGACTCGATCTTGAACGTGACCGCCCAGCCCTCGCCGACATCCAGCACACCGGCATTCTCGCCCATGCCGACCATGAGGTTCTTCTTCATGGCGGGGGAGACCTTCTCGCCGAACGAGCGCAGGTATTTCTTCGAACTCTTGTAGGAGCAGTGCTCGCTCCACATCACCGAGTACATCGCGAGCTCGCCGCTCGTGGGGCGGCGGCCGAGGATCTGTCGGATCTCGGCGTACTCGCCCGGGATCAGCCCCAGCGCGTCGAACGGCTGCTCTTTCTCGGGCGTCGCAATCGCGTTTGCAACGGTGTCGGCAATGCCGCGGGAGGGTGTGGTGGTAACAGCGGTCACGAGTGGCGTTCTCCCAGAGATAACGGATGCTTGACCTGGCGAGTCTACCCGCCGCGCCGCTCCAGCGCCGGTTCCGAGGCCGCCCGGCTATAGCCTGGCAGCGGCCTGGCCGCCCGCTAGCTGCGCCCGCCGGGAGGACCCAGCGACAGCATCACCGTCATGATCGCCACCGCGGCCACGGCGAAACTGCTGATCAGGATCACCGGACGGTTCAGCATCCAGCGCAGCAGCGTGCCCACCCAGGTGTGGTCGCGCGGGTCGTCGGTGGCGACGCGGCGCCAGTCGCCGTCGAGCCGGCCGCTGCGGTCGAGACGAATGTCGAACGGCACCGTTGCGTAGGGCACGATCGCCGTGGCGACTGCGAGCACCATCAGGCGGACCGGCCAGCGCTGGTTCAGGCCCACCAGCGCGGCGGTCAGGGCGTAACTGATGAAGACGAACCCGTGCAGGGAGCCGGCGATCCGCACCGGGGTGCCGCCGGCATCCGCCACGTATTTCAGCAGCATGCCACCGATCAGGAGGGTCCAGGTCACCGCCTCAGCGATGGCGATGGTGCGGTAGAAGAGGCGGGGAGACACGGGGGAACACTCCAGGGGGTGGGGAACGGGACGAAAGAAGGGGGAGCTTCGATCTTCGCAGGGTTGCGGGGGAGCCGCGCATCGGCCGAACGGATGACACGGCGGATCAGTGGGGCAGAGGGCTACCCAGCCGACTGTGCGAGTCTGAAGGGATGACGTACCTTCCCGCGGACACCCGCTACGACTCCATGCCCTACCGCCGCACCGGGCGCAGCGGCCTCAAACTACCCGCGATCTCGCTGGGCCTCTGGCAGAATTTCGGCGGCACCGCACCGATGGAGACGCAGCGCGCCATCCTGCGCCGCGCCTTCGACCTGGGCGTCACCCACTTCGACCTGGCCAACAACTACGGCCCGCCCAAGGGCAGCTCCGAGAGCAACTTCGGCGTGCACCTCGCGCTGGATTTCGCCCCGCACCGCGACGAGCTGGTCATCTCGACCAAGGCCGGCTACGGCATGTGGTCGGGCCCGTACGGCTCGTGGGGTTCCCGCAAGTACCTGCTCTCGAGCCTCGACCAGTCCCTCGGCCGCATGGGCCTGGACTACGTCGACATCTTCTACTCCCATCGGGCCGACCCGGACACCCCGCTCGAGGAGACGATGGGCGCGCTGCACACGGCCGTCACGAGCGGTCGGGCGCTGTACGCCGGCATCTCCTCGTACTCGCCCGAGCGCACCCGGCAGGCCGCCGCGATCCTGGCCGAGATGGGCACGCCGCTGCTGATCCACCAGCCCTCGTACTCGATGTTCAACCGCTGGGTCGAAGACGGACTGCTCGACACCCTGGACGATCTCGGCGTCGGCTGCATCGCCTTCTCCCCGCTGGCGCAGGGGCTGCTCACCGACCGCTACCTGAACGGGGTGCCCGAGGGGTCTCGAGCCTCGCAGGCCGGCTCGATGAGCCGCGACATGGTGAACGACCAGACGGTGGGGCGCATCCGTGCCCTGACCGAGATCGCGGATGCCCGCGGTCAGTCGCTCGCCCAGCTCGCCCTGTCGTGGGTGCTGCGACGCGAAACCGTCACCACGGCGCTCGTCGGCGCCTCCTCGGTGAAGCAGTTGGAGACGAACATCGCCGCGATCGACAACCTCGCGTTCACCGACGCCGAGATCACGGCGATCGACGAGCACGCCGTCGACATGGGCATCAACCTGTGGGAGCCGTCCAGCGCCGTCTAGCCCGGGCGGCATCGACGGATGATTCGGGCGGGCCGCTGCGGCGCCCGCGCCGTGATCGCCGGGCAACTTTCCTGGACAGGTTATTAAAAGCAGAGTTATCCTTTTAATAAATCACACGATGAGATCGAGGAGACTGCTAGTGGCAAGAATGAGTGTGGAAGTGGAACTCGAGAAGGGCCAGGTGACGAAGTACCGGCGTCACGAGAACGGGCGTGGACTGGTGTCGCCCGGTGCCCAGGTGAACCCGAGCGCCTACGTGTCGAGCGCAACGTATGTGGAAAGTGACGCCCAGGTCGGGCCTGAATCGTGGATCGGGCAGGGGAGCTGGATCGACCACGGGGCGATCATCGGCGCGCGGGTCTTCGTCGGCGCGAACGTGCATGTCGGGGCCGATGCGATTGTCGGAAACGAGGCGCGCCTGGCCAGCAACACGGACATCGGCCGTGGGGCTTTCATCGCCGACGGTGCGGTCATCGACCACGAAATTGCGGTCCCGGAGTTCACCGACGTCAGTGCACGGCCGACCGCCCGAGCACGCACTGTTCCACCGGGGGGCCTGTCGGCGGCATCCGGTCCCGACCGTGCCGGATGGCGGCGAACCTGGGGTGCTCGACGCACGCCGTCACCTCGCCTGCCGGTCCCCCCGGTGTTGGTCACGGTGTCCTAAGCCTCAATCCACCGGTGAGGCTGGGGAGTTGACGGCGCGTTAAACAGAGAATGCCTTCCAGATCAGGAAAAATAGAACTCACTCAGGGTTCATTTCGACTGACACGAAAGGCATCTCGTAGATGCAATTTTTCCATAGGTCCACGGCCTTGTCAGCGTCCCTCGATGACACCAATCTCGTGTCGGCCGCCGGACTCGTCCCTGCGATGATGTTGGCCGCCTCCACGGGCCTGGGCGAGCTTGCCAGCCGGTGATTGACGTTGCCGGGGTACCTCGGGGCGAACGCAGGGTTGAAAGTCACCGCGTTGGTCGCGGGGATGCTCGCCGGCGCGGACTCGATCGATGACATGGCTCTGCTCCGCCACGGCGGGATGAAGAAACTCTTCGCCGATGCCAGACATCAGGCGCTTGCGCGGCGATCGAAGGGGCCATTCGCCCGGCTCGCGCGGCCGCCTGAAACCACTCACCCTTGGAGTCAACTGAACTCGAGGCAGTCCCTCGTGAGTCTTGTGAGTCTGGTGCGATTTGTGAGTCGTGTGAGCTTGGGCCGCACCCGACATTCCTGCCAAATGTGGGCACGCGTGAACCTCTCCGCCCGTAAAGGCACCGGAGTCTGCCCGCCACACGCCCGACACGCGGCACACTCGTCCGGTGCGCTGCGATCCGCCGCAGACGGGAAACCAATCTAAGGCGAAGTATCAAGTGCTTTATAAATGTTAGTGTATAAAATAATAGACGTTAGGGAGGAGAGTCAATGGTTGAGAAGCGATTAACCCCCATCCCCGTCCGGCGTGCTCTCCGTGAACTTGGCACAGACGTTCATACGTGGCGGAAACTTCTCGGGTTGACTGCTGCGCAGGTCGCCGATCGCGCGGGCATGAGCCGGGCAACCCTCCACAAGCTGGAATCGGGGCTGGGAGGCGTCAGCCTCGAGACCGCGCTGCGTGTCTTCCGGGCACTTGGAATCATGGACACGGTCGTTGAGAGCGCCGACCCTTATCGCAGCGACATCGGCCGGCTTCGCTCCGAGGAACTTCTCCCGCAGCGTGTGCGTCAGAGCCGGCCGAAGAAACAGGCCGATGTCTGACGCGGAAGTCTGGGTGCAAATAGACGGTGTCGACGTCCGCGCGGGCACGGTCTACGCGCATCGTCGACGCAACTCCGAGAGCGCCACTTTCACCTACGACATCGATTATCTGGCCAGACCAGACGCGTACTCGCTCGATCCGGGACTACCCCTCTCATCCGGGTCTTTCAACACTGCGGACGGGCGTCGCCTTTTCGGGGCGTTCACGGACTGCGCTCCCGACCGCTGGGGACGCAAACTCATCGAAAGATCCGAACATCATCGTGCCGCACAAGGCGGTGGAGCTGCACGCAGTTTCGGCGAACTTGATTACACGCTCGGTGTTCGCGACGACCTTCGTCAGGGCGCCTTCCGGTTCCGTCGTCCGGGGACCACTGATTGGCTGGGGCCGGCGGCTGCAAGCGTGCCGCACCTGGTCGGCCTGCCGAGACTTCTCCACGCTGTTGAATCTGTTGAGAGCGACCATCCCGATGACGAATCGTTGCGGCTACTCCTGCGTGCGGGAAGCTCTATCGGTGGTGCCCGGCCCAAAGCTGCCGTTGTCAACGGCCGGGGTGCATTGCTCATTGCGAAGTTCCCCCGTGTTGCCTCCGACGAATGGGACGTCATGGCGTGGGAGCAGCTTGCTCTGACGCTGGCCAGCCGGGCAGGCATTCGAACGCCGCGCACTGAATTGATGAGTGTCGCAGGCCGGAACGTGCTGCTGCTCAACAGGTTCGACAGAGTCGGGGATCGTCGCATCGGATATGTGAGCGCTATGACGATGCTCGAAGCAGTTGACGGCGAGCACCGCAGCTACTTGGAAATCGCCGAGGTCATTGAGCAGTCATCCTCATCTGCGACGCGTGACCTTCGCGAGCTGTGGCGCCGGATCGCGTTCTCAATCCTGATCTCTAACACCGACGACCATCTCAGAAACCACGGGTTCCTCCGGTCGGACACCACACGCAGCTGGGATTTGTCTCCCGCGTTCGACCTCAACCCCAACCCGGCAGCGGGACCCAAGGAGTTGTCCACATCCATCGACTACGACACCTTTTTCGCGGACACCGCCGCCCTCCTAGACGTGGCTCGGTACTTCCGTGTGAAAGACGCCGTCGCACTGCTATTAGAAGTCAAGGCCGCTGTTTCCGGGTGGGTCGTGGAAGCCCGCCGACTCAACATCCCGGAAAGCGAAATTGACCTCATGGCTGGCGCGTTCGTTGCCGGATGAGCCCAGAAGGCTGGACGGACCGAGTGTTCAAGTACCCGACGCCGGTAGCGGGGGTTTCGCGATCTGATTCATCTGCTCACGCTGGCGCTGAAGAGCCGGAGCGAGCACGGTATCCGCGATTTCCGAGACCAGGCGTGGAACTAATCGGATAAGCCGTTCGAGGGGCATTGTTGCGCGGAGGCTAACCGCGCGCAACAGAGACTCGGTCGATGGAGCTCTCCCTCGCTCCGTATCGGCCAGGGGTTCTGCGAGGATTGAATCCCATTAGATGCTGACCGGATTCGCCCGGCCGACCATTGGCGTCGTGCAGATCGTCGGGAACAACGTTATTGGTGGATGGCACAGCCCGCGCCCGCAGTAGTTTCTGCCCGACGTGCCCGACTTCTAGGGCTGAATGTCGGCCAAGGAATTTATTGCGGGGACTCGGGCGACTCGTCGCGATCGACCGGCGCATCCTGGGCGGTCTCGTCGGAACGTTACCCGGCAGCGGACCCGACGCGACTTTCCCAAATTGCCTCAGTAAAACCTTCGTGCAGGGCCTTGGCCAGTGGCAGGAGAGTTCGGCAGCGCGCCACCGATCGCGGTGAGCACGACGTCGTTGACCGTGGCTTTCTGGGCGTGACCGGCGTTGCGGATCCCGTCCAGCGCCACCGTGACCGTAGCGAGGCTTCGTCGCGGGCCGGTCGGCCGGTTAAGCGACGTTGGCCTCAGGCGCGTCCACCGCACCGACCGCAATTCCCGGGCCGCGTCCTGGAGGCGGCGCAGCAGAGCGGGGAGAGCTCGCAGTGAACCTAGCCGGCGGGTCCAGGCGTCGATGGCGAGCTGGCGAATGGATGCTTGCGGCCGCGGGAAATCGGATTCATGCGTCTTCGGGCCCACGGCCCTGGGCGTCCCGGTAGCGTCCGACTGGTCTACGAGCCCGCCCAGCACGACCAGGCCGGCCACTCCGTCGGCGAGCACGTGGTGAAAGACGACGATCAACGCGGCTTGGTGCCGCGCTACTCCGGTGACAAGTGTGGCTGCCCAGAGCGCACGGGTGCGCGGCAGCGGAGCGACGAGCAGCACTGCGGCTAGATCGAGTACCGCCTGCTCGCCCCGGGGGCCGGGCAGCCGGGGCGAACAATCTGCTTTCCCGCAGGCACGCCTGGTGGCCCTGGCTGAGTGCGGAACGCATGCCATTCTGGACGCGGTGATTGGCCCGTGCGCGACGTTGGAAATTGAACTCTCCCGAGAGCTCGCAGGGCGCTTCGAACCGGGCATGTTGGTCCTCGCCGACCGCGGCTTCTCCGGCTTCCGGTTGTGGGCTCAAGCGGCAGCGACGGGCGCTGACCTGCTCTGGTGGGTCAAGACGAACCTCCGCCCTCGGCATCAGGAGACCCTCGCTGACGGGTCCTGGCTGGCGACGATCATCCAGACCTCGGGCCGGGGCGGCAATCGACACCACCATTGACCGTGCGGGTCGTGGACTACACGATCGACGACGGACGCGACAACCCTGACGCCGACCGGCTGCTGACCACGATCCTTGATCCGGCCGAGGCCTCCGAGATAGAACTCGCGACCGTGTACTACCCCTCCACGAGCCAAAATCACCACTCAAACGCTTAACTGAACGGTATTGAGGCTAAACGGAGGAGGAACCGGCGAGGGAGAGAATTCAATTTTGAGTCGTCCTCAGTCGTGGCTGGCAGGCTCTGTTTCGGGGCCCGCCGAGTGCCGGGCAAGCACGTAGAGCAGGTCGGAGAGCCGGTTGAGGTAGTGCCGCGCGTCGTCGCTGACCGGATGCCCGACCACACCGGCCCGCACCGTGTGCCGCTCGGCCCGCCGCACCACCGTTCTGGCCAGATCGATGGCGGCCTCGGTGGGCGTCGACCCGGGGATGAGGAAAACCGGCCGCAGCGGCCGGGCGGTCACCAGCCCGTCGATGATTCCCTCCAGCTCCGTGACCATGTCCGGAACGACCAGCGATATGCGCGGGACGAGGCGGTCGCGGTGAGCTGGGTTCACGACCAGATCAGCTGCGACGACGAACAAATCGCGCTGCACGCGGAACAGGATCGCGGCATGCTCGGGCTCGGCGCATCCCGCTCGCGCCAGACCGAGGGCAGACACCGCTTCGTCGATGTCGCCGACCGCGTCCATGAGTTCATCACCCTTGGAGACCCTGCCGCCATGAAGCATCCCGGTGCTGCCGGCGTCGCCGGTTCTGGTGTAGATTCTTGCCATTTCGTGGCCTCCCGTTGATCGCCGGACTAGGTTGACGAAGCTGGGCCGGTACCGGACAAATCCATCGTTTCATGCATTCGCGTGCCGGTGCGGCTGTCTGCCGTCGGTGCGCGGGTGCCCGGCCACCGTCGGGATGCTGCACACCGCACGGAACACCACCCCTCTATCGACGTGGTTGCGCCGCGGGGCTCAGATTTTCCCCTTCAGCAGCGCAACGTTTTTTGGTGGGGATCTGATGCGGGCCGTCGTCCTGGCCGACGGCGCGGCACTGATCGGCCGGCCTGTGCGTGCAGCCCTGCTCCGCACCGCCAGGCGGGCTTTTTTCTGCAGCACTGCCCGTCGAGGACACGCCCGAGCCGAAGCAGAAAAACACAATCACTACATGTAGTGGTTCACTGAGGAGTCGACACCCACTGGTAGTAATTCGGCATTCGGGTGTCGTGAGTGGGGAGCGAACGTGAGTAGCAGGAATCAGAACGCCGAAGCCGGGTCTGACGGAAGCGATCAGGGTGCGCATAGTGCCGGACTGGCCATCGAGCGCCACTTCAGCACGCCCGGGGTCCACCCGTACGACGAGGTGGTCTGGGAGCTTCGCGATGTCGTGCAGACGAACTGGAAGAATGGCGAAACCGTCTTCGAGCAGAAGGGTGTCGAGTTCCCGGACACCTGGTCGGCGAACGCCTCCACCATTGTGAGCACCAAGTACTTTCGCGGGGCCATCGGGTCGCCCGAGCGGGAGTCCAGCCTCAAGCAGCTGATCGACCGGGTGGTCACGCGGTATGTGGTTGCCGGGTCGGCGAACGGTTACTTCGCCGGGGACGGCGACGCGGAGGTCTTCGGTGCGGAACTGACCTGGCTGCTCCTGCATCAGGTCTTCTCGTTCAACTCCCCGGTGTGGTTCAACGTCGGGACGCCATCGCCGCAGCAGGTCAGCGCCTGCTTCATCCTCTCGGTCGAGGACACAATGGAGTCCATTCTCGGCTGGTACCGCGATGAGGGGATGATCTTCAAGGGCGGTTCTGGGGCGGGGGTGAACCTGTCCCAACTGCGTTCCTCCAAGGAACTGCTCTCCTCCGGCGGAACGGCCAGTGGGCCCGTCTCGTTCATGCGCGGCGCCGATGCCAGCGCGGGCACGATCAAGTCCGGCGGGGCGACCCGGCGTGCTGCCAAAATGGTGGTGCTCGACGTGGACCACCCGGACATCGTGGAATTCATCGAGGCCAAGTCGAGGGAGGAAGGCAAAATCCGTGCTCTGCGGGATGCCGGCTACGACATGGACCTGGGCGGTGCGGACATGGCGAGCGTGCAGTACCAGAACGCCAACAACACCGTTCGGGTCAGTGACGAGTTCATGCGAGCCGTGGAAAACGGCACCAGCTTCTCCCTCACCTCCCGGCAGGACGGAAGCGAGATCGAGTCAGTGCACGGACCGGGCCTGTTCCGTCAACTCGCCCAAGCGGCGTGGGACTGCGCCGACCCGGGAATCCAGTACGACGACACCATCAACGACTGGCATACCAATCCCGAATCGGGTCGGATCACGGCGTCGAATCCCTGCTCGGAGTACATGTCGCTCGACAACTCGTCCTGCAACCTGGCCTCGCTCAATCTGCTCAAGTTTCTGCGCGCCGACGCCGTCCCGGGGGAGGACGTGTTCGACACGGATGCCTTCGTTCGGGCGGTCGAGCTGATCACCACGGCGATGGACATCTCGATCTGCTTCGCCGACTTCCCGACGCCGGCCGTCGGTGAGACGACCCGCGCGTTCCGCCAGCTGGGCATCGGCTACGCCAACCTCGGTGCTCTCCTGATGGCCGCCGGTCACGCCTACGATTCCGAGTCGGGCAGGGCCGTGGCCGCCGGGATCACCTCCCTGATGACCGGAACCGCCTACCGGCGTTCGGCCGAACTGGCCGGGGTGGTTGGCCCGTACGAGGGCTTCGCGCGCAATGCGGAGGCCCACACGAGAGTCATGCGCAAGCACGAGGCAGCCGACATCGCCCTGCAGACCTCGGGTGGCATGAGCGGCGAGATCCATGATCGCGCGTCGGCGGCCTGGCAGCAGGCCCTGATGTTGGGGGAGGTGTCCGGCTGGCGAAACGCGCAAGCCAGTGTTCTCGCTCCGACCGGCACGATCGGCTTCATGATGGACTGTGACACCACGGGAATCGAACCGGATTTCTCACTGGTGAAGTTCAAGAAGCTGGTGGGTGGCGGCTCCATGCAGATCGTCAACCAGACCGTGCCCCGAGCGCTGCGCGGCCTGGGGTACCCGCGGGAGGCCGCCGAGGCGATCGTCGAACACATCGCCCTGCACGGACAGGTCATCGGTGCCCCCGGGCTCGAACCGGAACACTACGCGATCTTCGACTGCGCCATGGGGAAGAGGGCCATCGCGCCGATGGGCCACGTGCGCATGATGGCCGCGGTTCAGCCGTTCCTCTCCGGAGCCGTCTCCAAAACCGTCAACCTCCCGCAGAGCGCAACGGTCGACGAAGTGGAGGAGGTCTACTTCCAGGGCTGGAAGCTCGGGCTCAAGGCGGTGGCCATTTACCGCGACAACTGCAAGGTCGGTCAGCCCCTATCGAACGGCAAGGCCGCCCCGGCGTCCGTGCCGGTCGTGCAGCCCGCGTCGCCGATCCGGCGGCGACTCCCGAAGTCCCGCACGTCGATCACCACGTCCTTCGCCGTCGCCGGCGCCGAGGGGCATCTCACGGCGGGGTTGTACCCCAACGACGAACTCGGCGAGATCTTCCTCCGGCTGGGCAAACAGGGTTCTACTCTGTCCGGGGTCATGGACGCATTCTCCATCGCGGTCTCGATCGGCCTACAGTACGGGGTGCCGCTGCCGACCTACGTCGAGAAGTTCACCAATCTGCGCTTCGAACCGGCGGGGATGACCGATGACCCGGACATCCGGATGGCGCAGTCGATGATGGACTACATTTTCCGCCGCCTGGCCCTGGACCACCTGCCGTTCGCCACGCGCTCGTCGATGGGGATCTTCACGACCGCCGAGCGCGTTTCCCAGCTCAATGCGGGTGGCTCTGAAGCAACGGAAACGGCGCCACCGAGCCAGGTGCTGCCTCCGGCCCAGCCGCCTGCAGGGGCGACTCGAGCGGTGCATTCCTCGGCGGAACTACTCGAGGCTCAGCAGGGTCTCAGCTTGGATTCGCCGCTGTGCATGTCGTGCGGCACCGCCATGCGTCCGGCCGGTTCGTGCTACGTCTGCGAAAGCTGTGGCAGCACGAGCGGCTGCAGCTGAGGCCCATCGCTGCCTGACGGCGGTGGGCTGTCGGCGCCGATCTTCGACATCGTGCTCAAGGGCCTCACCATTCGCGGTTCGATCGGGGGCACCCGCCGTGACCTTGTCGAAGCCCTGATTTCCACAACCGTGGAGTGTTCCACCCGGCTGTCGCCACTGGCCGCCTCGAGGAGCTGACCGACGTCCTCGATGAGATGCGCCAGGGCAGGATCGACGACCGGGTCGTCATCACGGACTCGGCGCACCCGCTGCCGATGCGGCGCCGGACAGGGGGCTCGCCGTCGTCAACTGGATGACGGCCAGCGCGGACCGAGCGTGGACCGCGGCCTCGGCGGCGGTCACCGGTTCGAGCAGCCCGAGCAGCCGCCGCCGGTAGTCTTCGCCCAGCAGCAGTGCGTAGAGCTGCTCGGCATGGGCAGCGGCCGCCTGGCCGTGCTCGGCCCGAATGTGGTCTGCGAGGCGCGCGATGTGGCGCATGTCGCCGTTGTCGTGCAGCCGTCGGGCGAGTTCGGGAAAACGCAGCGACTCGGCGATCACGAGGCGGTGTAGTCCGATCATCTGGGCCGAGTGCAACCCGTACACGATACGCGCGGCGAGTGATTCCAGCGTCTCCGTGCGGAGAGGCTCGCCACTGACGTTCGCGGCCAGGCGTCGCTGCATCTCGGTGAAGACGCCATCCTTGTCACCGAAGTAGGTGTAGATCGTGCGCTTGGTGACGCGGGCCGCGGCGGCAATCCGGTCCACCGTCGCCTTGCCGAAGCCATATTCAAGGAAGACCGGCAACGCGGCGTCGAGGATCTGGCCTCGACGCTCGACGCGCCCCGCCTCCGTGGGTCGGCCGCGCTTGCGAACCGGGCTCGCTGGGGTCGCTGAGTCCATGTCCGGCCCTTCGGATCTTCAAAAAAACGTTAAACGCAAACGTACTCTCGGATGTAGAATGAAACTAATTCGTATCATTAAAATTCGATGCGACTCTTCGATCTCCGACCTCACGAAGGCCGAGCAGGGAGTTCTTTCATGACCACTCGAGCGCGTACATCCGTGGCGACTCAGTCCCGACCAACCACCTCCCCGGATCGGCCGACCCCGGGCGCAAAACCCGATGTCTCCCCGGCCGACCGGGAACTCTTGACCGGGTTCTACCGCCAGATGATGCTCATCCGCCGGTTCGAAGAGCGAGCCGCACGGGCCTACACGCAAGCGCTGATCGGCGGCTACTGCCACCTGAATCTCGGCGAGGAGGCTGCGGTCGTCGGGCTCATGTCCGCGCTGCGCCCGAGCGACTACCTCTTCACCAACTACCGCGAGCATGGCTACGCGATCACCCGCGGCATCCACCCCAACCGGGTGATGGCCGAACTGTACGGCCGATCCGACGGGGTGTCCAAGGGGTGGGGCGGCTCGATGCACATGTTCGACTTCGAGAAGCGGATGCTGGGCGGCTACGGCATCGTCGGCGGCCAGATCCCGCTGGCGACGGGGGCCGCCCTGGCCATCGACTACCGCGCCGGCGACGAGATCGTGCTGTGCACGATGGGCGATGGCACCACGAACATCGGAGCATTCCACGAGTCTTTGAACATCGCGTCTCTCTGGAACCTACCGATCGTCTACGTCATCATCAACAACAGGCTGGGAATGGCCACGACGGTCGACAAGGCTTCGGCTGAGCCGGACCTCTACAAGCGCGCATCCGCGTACCGGATGGCGTCGGAACGCGTCGATGGGCTCGATCCCGTCGCCGTGTTCGAGGCCGCCCAGCGTGCCGTTGCTCAGGCTCGCAGCGGTAAGCCCTTCCTTCTCGAGGTCGTGACGGAACGACTGCGTGGGCACTCCGTCGTCGACCCGGCCAAGTACCGCTCCGACGAGGAGATGTCCCTGGTCAAGGAACGAGACCCGGTGCACACCTTCGCCGCCAAGCTGGTCGCGGACGGTCTGCTTGACGAGCAGGAACTGGCGAAGATCGACGAGGAAGTAACCCTTCAGGCAACCGAGGCGGCGGCGTTCGCCGAGAACAGCCCGTTCCCGGATGTGTCGACCCTGTTCGACTACACCTACGCCACAGCCGTGGCCAATGACTCCCATCGGTTGCCCGGGCAGCCTCTGTTCGAGCCGGCACCGATCCCCGACTACGGAGTCAACCAATGAGCATCATGACCTATCGCCAGGCACTGCACGACACGCTGCGTTCCGAGATGCTGCGTGACGAGAATGTGTTCCTGATGGGTGAGGAGATCGGTCTCTTCGAAGGCGCGTACAAGATCACCGCGGGCATGCTCGACGAGTTCGGCGAGAAGCGCGTGCGGGACACCTCGATCGCCGAAGAGGGTTTCACCGGTGCCGCCATCGGCGCCGCGATGCTCGGGCTCCGCCCCGTGGTCGAGATCATGACCATCAACTTCTCCCTGCTCGCGCTCGACCAGATCGTGAACCACGCCGCCAAGATCTACGGCATGTTCGGTGGACAGGCCCGAGTGCCTCTCGTCATCCGCACGCCGGGTGGCGGCGGACAGCAGCTGGGTGCGACCCACTCGCAGAACATCGAGCTCTTCTACGCCTTCGTCCCCGGGATGAAGGTCGTCGCACCCAGCACGCCGGCCGACGCCAAGGCGCTTCTGATCGCGGCGATCCGGGACGATGACCCCGTGCTGTTCCTGGAAAACCTGTCGCTCTACAACATCAAGGGCGAGGTGCCTGACGGCGACGTGTCGGCCGAAATCGGCAAGGCTGCCGTCACCCGCAAGGGAAGCGACATCACTCTGATCGGCTATTCACGGATGGCCCACGTCGCGTCGCAGGTCGCGGCGCAGCTCGCGGAATCGGACGGCCTCGACATCGAGGTCATCGACCTGCGCAGTCTGCGTCCATTGGACCGCGAAACGGTTGTGGAGTCCGTCAAGAAGACGCATGCCGCCGTCATCCTCGAGGATGACTGGCTGACCTATGGAATCGGCGCTGAGATCGCGGCCACGATTTCCGATGGCGCCTTCGACTACCTGGACGCGCCCGTTCGACGCGTCGCGATGGCAGAGGTGCCGCTCCCGTACTCAAAACCTTTGGAGACGGCCGCGTTGCCGTCGGCGGAGGACGTCATCGGCGCCATCCGTCAGACCCTCGACGCCGTCGGTCGCCGCCGCTACCCGATGGGTGAAAAATCATGATCGAAATCACAATGCCCCGCCTCTCCGACACGATGGAGGAAGGCGCGATCGCGATCTGGCACAAGCAGCCCGGTGACCGGGTCGAGGTCGGGGACCTGCTCGTCGAGATCGAGACCGATAAGGCCACGATGGAGTACGAAGCCTACGAGGCCGGCACACTCTCGGAGCATCTCGTGGCAGAGGGGAAGCTGGTCTCCATCGGCGAGCCCATCGCACTGCTGGACGACGGCAAGCCGAGTGTCATGCCGGGGGCGACGCCGGCCGCCGCTGCCGACGCACCGGCGGCTACGCCGGCGGCCGAGGCCGCACCGGCAGTTCCTCCGACCGATGGCAATGCGGACGGGAACGCCGCCGGGCGCGGTGAGCGCCTCTTCGCGTCACCGCTGGTGCGCAAGCTCGCGCGGGAAAACCATCTCGACCTGAGCCAGGTGCGCGGCACGGGCCCCGGCGGCCGCATCATCCGCTCGGATACCGACGCACTGCTCGCCCAGGCGACCGCGCCCGGTGCCGACTCCGCCGTCCCTAACGCGACCGTGGTCGCTCCGAGCGCGGCAGCCGCCGCACCCTCACCGGACACCCTCGACAAGCGCGCGTCCGAGGCGATCCCGCTGAGCAACATGCGCCGCATCATCGCGCGGCGGCTGGGTGAGAGCGCCCGCACCATTCCGCACTTCTTCGTCACCGCCGCGGCCGACGCCGAGAACCTCGTGCAGTTGCGCACCGAGTTGAACGCGCAACTCGTTCAGGCCGGTCGGCCGAAGGTGAGCATCAACGACCTGCTGATTCGGGCGAGCGCGCTCGCCCTCCGCGAGCACCCCGAGGTCAACGCGTCCTACATCGACGACGCGAGCGTCGAGATGCTGGTGCACCACCGCGTCAACATCGGTGTGGCTGTCGCCTCGGGCAACGGCCTCGTGGTTCCCGTGATCGAGGACGCGGACCAGAAGACCGTCAGCCAGCTCGGTACGGAAGCCAAGCAGCTCGTCTCCCTGGCCAACGCCAAGAAGCTCACAGCCGGTCAGATGTCGGGCGGCACGTTCACCATCAGCAACCTCGGCATGTTCGGTGTGGAGCAGTTCACCGCGATCATCAACCCGCCCGAAGGGGCGATCCTGGCCGTCGGCGGCACCGCCCGCGAGGCTGTCGTGGTCGGGGACGAGATCGTTGCCCGGCACAGGATGCGCTACACCCTGTCGGCGGACCACCGGATCATCGACGGCGCTGTGGCCGCACAGTTCCTGCAAACGCTGACCCGACTGATCGAGAACCCGTGGACGATCATCGCCTGATCACCGGCACGGGGGACCGCTGCGCGCCTGTCGCGGCGGTCCTCGATCTGGCGTTCTAGCCCTTCTTGGCAACGGTCATCAGGACCGTGGAATCTACGACCGCCTCAAGGCTGTGCCGTGCGTCCGGAACGATCAGGAAATCACCGGCGCGCCCCTCCCAGACGTCGTCGCCGGCTCTTAGCCGCACGCGCCCGCTGAGGACATAGACCGTCGCCTCACCCGGATTCTCATGCTCGCTCAGGGAGATCCCGGCCAGCAGCGCGATGACGGTTTGACGCATCACCTTCTCGTGGCCGCCGAAGACCGTTCCGGCTGCGCGACCACTGGTGCCGGCTGCGGCTGCCTTCAGGTGTTCGCGGGCGAACGCCTCGATCGAAATTTTCTGCACGGGTCGGTTCTCACTTTCTCGGTTGGCCGGTGACTGCGGGCTCAACGGTCAGGTGCCGCGGGTCAGGGGATCCACGAAACAGTCCACCTGCCCGCAGCGGCTGGCGGACCATCGCGGTGAACATGACCAACCACACCACGAGAGCCACCCAGAGTGAGACGGTCCCGATCTGCCCGACCAGTGGAAGGTCATCGGCCTGGCCCAGGTAGATTCCGGCGACCGCGTACATCCCGACGGGAAATGCGATGCTCCACAGCGTCGCTTCGTAGCGCAGTGGCACTCGGTGTGTGACGTGACGCCAGAACCCCACCGCGATGAGCACGGGGATGAGCCAGGTGGCGAACGCCCAGAACATGACGGAGACGCCCGCAACGAGCCCCCGGGTCGCGGTCACCATCGGGGCGTCCGCCATTTCGACGATGCGGGCACCGGCCAGCACCGTGATCGCGCACGCGCCCATAGACACCCAGTAGGGCGGGTCCAACTGCTCAGGCCGGATGTCATAGAGCACCAGCCGTAAGGATACGAAAACACCCGCGGCACCGTAGAGGAAGATGCCCACCGACCAGGACAAGATCGCGAGGACTGCGAGCAGTGCCCTGGCATCGCCCGACACGGGCTCCAACGAGGCCGCCACGACGGCGACCGACTGGCTGGCGACGACCCAGATGAACCAGGTCCCGTTCGCGGCGTTGAGCACGGGGCGCACGCTGCGGCCCAGGACCGCGAACCACGGGAGAGCGTAGCCGAGCAGCAGCCAGGTGATTCCGGACACGCCGAGGAGAACTGTCGCCAGGCCGAACCAGCCCTCGATGGCGAGACGGGCAGCCAGGACGTTGGTGCCGGCGACGAAAGTGAAGAACTGGAATCCGCGGTGGGGATCGTGCATGTCCGCAAGGAAGGCCGCGGAATAGGCGATGAGCCGCCACCCGGTAAGCGCCACGAGAATCAGGTAGGCCGCGGCACACACGACCATGAGGATGAAGCTGAGCGTCTGGACGCCGATCAGGTGCATCCCGACCGAGATGATCCCCGTGGCCATGACCAACGCGAAGTAGCCAGGCGGCATCCCTCGGACAGCGGCACCCACACGCACACCGCTGTTAGACGTCACCCTGACAGGCTAGCGCGCCGGCGCTCCGGCGCGCCGACAACCGCATGGTGCGGACGCTGTTACGCGCTGACGAGCATCCGTTCGATCACGGAGGTGAAGAAGGTGATCCCGTCGGTGCCGCTGCGCATGGCGTCGACGGTGTCGGGGCCGAAGCCCGGCTCGACCGCGTGCTCGGGGTGCGGCATCAGGCCGACGACGTTGCCGCGCATGTTGCTGATGCCGGCGATGTCGTTGAGCGAGCCGTTCGGGTTCATGCCGACGTAGCGCACGACCACGCGGCCCTCACCCTCGAGGCGCTCGAGCGTGTCGGCGGAGGCGATGAAGCCGCCCTCGCCGTTTTTGAGCGGGATGGTGATCTCCTGGCCGGCCGCGAAACCACCGGTCCAGTCGGTGAGGGCGCTCTCGACGCGCAATTTCTGGTCGCGGCAGATGAACGAGCCGTGGTCGTTGCGGATCAAGCCGCCCTCGAGCAGGTGCGCCTCGGTCAGCATCTGGAAGCCGTTGCAGACACCGAGCACGGGCATGCCGCTGTTGGCCGCGCTGATGACCTCCGCCATGATCGGAGAGAGGCTCGCGATGGCGCCGCAGCGCAGGTAGTCGCCGTAGCTGAAGCCGCCGGGCAGTACGAGCGCGTCCACGCCGTGCAGGTCGTGCTCGCCGTGCCAGAGGGCGACGGGCTCGGCGCCGGCCAGGCGGATCGCGCGCGCGGCGTCGCGATCGTCGAGCGAACCGGGGAACGTGACGACGCCGATGCGCATCAGTGCGTCTCTCCGGCGGGTGCCTCCAGCACGTGGATGCCGATGACATCCTCGATCACCGTGTTGGACAGCACGGTGTCGGCGAGTTCTTGCACCTCGGCGAGCACGGCGTCGTCGACGTGGCCGTCGATGGTGAGTTCAAATCGCTTGCCCAGGCGAACGCTGGTGAAACGGGTCTTGCCGAGGCGACCCAGGGCGCCGGCGACGGCCTTCCCCTGCGGGTCGAGCAGCTCGGCCTTGGGCATAACTTCTACGACGATTGTTGGCATAGCTCACTCCGGAGGCGTCGGGGGGTGGATTCCACGATCCTACAGGCCGACCCCCGGGCCGCCGAGCGCACCGGCCAGGCCGGTGCCCAGGCCGGTGCCGAGACCACCGTTGGCTCCGCCGGCAAGCCCGCTCTGCCCGAGCAGCACACCGCGCAGCACGTCCCGGATCGCCGCGACCCCCTCGAAGGTCTCGACGAAGCTTGTGCTCAGCGGGGACAGGCCGATGCGCAGTGCGTCGGGCATGCGGAAATCGGGGATCACATCGTGCTCCCACAGAATCTGCGTCACCTGCCGCATGGCGGGGTGGTTCACGGTCACGTGACCGCCGCGGTGCGTGGGCTCTCGCGGCGACGACACAGTCACGCCCATCGGGGCAAGCCAGACATCCACGAGGGTCAGCGCGAACTCGGTCAGCGCCACCGACTTGGCGCGCACCTGGTCGATGCCCGCCTCCTCGATCATCGCGAGCGAATCCTGCATGGCCAGCATCCCCACGATCGGCGGGGTTCCGCTCATGAAACGACGGATGCCGTCGGCCGGCACATACCCCGGGCCCATCGTGAAGACATCCTTCGTTCCCATCCAGCCCTGAATCGGCTGGGTGAGAACGTCTTGCAGGTCGCTGCGCACATAGGCGAACGCGGGGGCGCCGGGGCCGCCGTTCAGGTATTTGTAGGAGCAGCCGACGGCCAGGTCCACGTCGCACAGGTCGAGTTCGACCACCACGGAGCCGACCGAGTGGCTGAGGTCCCAGAGCACGAGGCCGCCCGCGGCGTGCACCACCGCGGTGATCTCGCGCATATCGGCAAGGAAACCGGAGCGGTAGGCCACGTGGCTGAGCAGCACGAGCGCTGTCTGCGGGCCCACGGCCTGCCGCACCTGCTCTACTGTGACGCCGCTCGCGGGGTCGGAGTGGATCCAGTGCAGCGTCATGCCACGTTCGGCCGCGATGCCCTCGAGCAAGTAGCGGTCGGTGGGGAAGTTGTCGGTGTCCAGCACGATCTCGGTGCGCGTCGGTTCCGCGTCGACGCGAAGGTAGTCGACGGCCGCCCGCGCCAACTTGTAGAGCAGCACGGTGGTCGAGTCGCCGACGAAGACCTGGCCGGGCGCGGCACCGAGGGCGGCGCGGCCGATGTCGTCGCCGATTTTCAGCGGAAGGTCCAGCCAGGCCTCGTCCCAGCCGCGGATCAGGCGGGTGCCCCAGTCGTGGGTGAGGAACTCGGTGATGCGGGCCACGCTGGCCCGGGTGGGCCGGCCGAGGGAGTTGCCGTCGAGGTAGGCAACGAGGCTCGGGGTGTGCCCGGTCGCGCCGGTCGCGCTGTCGGGTTCGATGCCGACGAACTGCCGCCGGTAGTGTCCGAGCCCGTCGATGCGGTCCATCCGGCGGGCGAAGGCGAGCTGGGCATCCTGGCTGCCGTTGCCGGAGGGGCTGGTGTCGGTGTGGGGGGTCATCTGGATTCCTCGAGGTCGAACGGATGATGGGCAGCCATCTCTCGCAGCGATGCGCGCTTCCCGGGGACTCGCCGACACCGTGCCGCGCTGGAAGTATCCCACCCACGCGGGTGACCGCGCGACTACGGAAAGCGCGGACGGCCGTGCGGCGGTGGATGCGGTCGGGGGTGCGCTCAGGAATCCGGCGGGTCGAGGGTGCTGAGGTCGCCGAGGTCGCCGAGGTCGGCCGGGCTGATCGCCCGGGCGGTGCCGAGCCAGGCGCTGAACGCGGCCGGGTCGGCCGGGCGCTTGCCACGCAGCACCGTGACCAGGCGCTCGCTGCCTGTTGGGCCGCGCAGCACGGTCCGGAAGCCGCCGAGGTTTCCCATGGTCAGGCTCCGCAGCACGTCGTCGCCGCTCAGGCCGGCGCCGAGCAGCGCGTTGATCTCCCGCCGGTTCAGCCCGAGCGGCAGCGGGCCGTTGCCGAGGTCGGTGCCGTAGAGCACCTGTCCGCCGGCCCGGTGGAAGCGGCGCAGATTGTCGACCGCGCGATCGAAGTCGTCGGTCGGCTCGCCCCAGCCGTGGATGTCGAGGGTGCTGATCCATGCCATTCGCCTGGCCATGGCCGCAATCACCTCGTCGCCCAGCCGCTCGCTGAACGGCGTGTGCGCCAGGGCGTCCACCCCGGCCTCGAACGCGCGGAGCGCCTGGCCGGCCCCCTCGGCGTGGGCGAGAACGGGGGCCCCGCGATCGTGGGCGTGCCCGACTATGGCCGCGAGAACCGCGCGCGGCAGCACTGGCCCGGCGTCGCCGTTCAGCGTGACCTTGATCACGGATGCCCCGAGCGCCAGCTGATCGTCGACGGCGGCCGCGGCATCCGTTGCCTGGGCCACGAAGCGCACGCTGCCTGCCGGGGCCCAGGACCGTTCGCTCGGGTAGCCGCCCGGCGCGGCGAGAAACTGCCCCGCGAACACGGTCTCGGGAAGGACCGCGCTCGCCTGACGCCCCGCTCGCTGGGGCTCTCCCGCGCCCACCTCCACCCGCCGAGGTCGAGCACCCGGGTCGGACTCGACCGGAAGCGTCGACCTCGGCGGCGTCCACCCGCCGAGGTCGAGCACGCGGGCGATGCCGGCCGCGGTGAGCGGGGCCGGGTCGATCAGCGCGAGGTGCACATGCGCATCGAGGAAGCCCGGGAGCACGGTCCTGCCGACCGTCCTGCCGACCGTCCTGCCCGGCACCGATCCGCCCGGCACCGATCCGCCTGGCACCGATCCGCCTGGCCGGCCGCCGGTCATCCGTGCCTCATGTGCCGAGTTCGGTGCGCACGGCGAACAACTCGGGGAAGAAGGTCAGCTCGAGCGCCTTCTGCAGGAAGGCGGCCCCGCTCGACCCACCGGTACCGGTCTTCATGCCGATGATGCGCTGCACGGTCTTGAGGTGACGGAACCGCCAGAGCTGGAAGTTGTCCTCCAGGTCGACGAGTTCCTCGCAGGCCTCGTAAGCACCCCAGTGCTCGCCCGCGTTCTCGTAGATCCCGCGAAAGGTGGCCACGAGTTCCGGATGCAGCACCCACGCCTCCGTGACGTCGCGCTCCAGCACGGATGCCGGGATAGCGAACCCCTGCCGGTGCAGGTAGCGCAGAAACTCGTCATAGATGCTGGGGGCCGCAAGCATCTCGGAGAGGAGCGCGTGAGCATCCGGATCGCTCTCGAACACGCTCAGCATGCGCCGGTTCTTGTTGCCGAGCGCGAACTCGACGGCCCGGTACTGATACGACTGGAACCCGGACGAGTTGCCCAGGAAATGCCGGAACTCGGCGTATTCGCTGGGCGTGAGCGTGGCCAGCACCGACCACTGCTCGGTCAGGGTGCGCTGGATGTGCTTGACCCGGGCGATGCATTTGAGGGCCGGGGCGATCTGGTCCTGGCGCAGGAACGCGGTCGCGGCGCGCAGCTCGTGCAGCACGAGCTTCAGCCAGAGCTCGGTGGTCTGGTGCTGGATGATGAACAGAAGCTCGTCGTGATGCTCGGGTGAGCTGACCGGCTTCTGCGCACCGAGCAGGGTGTCCAGATCGAGGTAGGAGCCGTAACTCATCCGCTCCCGGAAATCCGTCACGATCTCGGGATCGAACTCGCGGGTGTTGTGCTCGACCGACATGGTGCTCCGTTTCGTTCGGGTGCTGACTGCATTGTGCGGGACAGCCCCGGCCCGGCGCAACTGGCTGACACCTGCCAGGGGGAGGCGTGGAGGTGAGCCTCCGCGATGCCAAGGTTCGGGACCTAGACTCAGGGTCATGACTTCGCCCGAATCGACCCCGCAGGATGGGGCGCAGCCTCGACGGCGTGACGCCCGGCAGAACCGTGAGCGTCTCCTCATTGAGGCGCGGGCACTGATCGCGGTGCACGGCGTTGACGCTTCGCTGGAGGAGATCGCTCGCCGCGCCGACGTGGGCGTAGCCACGCTGTACCGCAATTTTTCCACCCGGGACGACCTGGTCAGGGCCCTGCACGACATCTCCCTCGCCGAGCTGGCCTCGGTGCGCGACGAGATCGCGGCTGCCCCCACCGCGTGGGACGGCATCGTCGTCTACACCGAACGCGTCGCCGAGTGGCTCGTCGCCGACCCGTCGCTGCCGCCCATCCTCAAGCGCATGGAGACGGTCGACCCGGCGCGCGGCAAGGCGGCCTCGTTCAAAGCGGTGCTGTCGGCCCTCGTCACGCAGGCCAAACGCGACGGCGACCTCCGAACGGATGTCGATGCGGTCGACCTCGCGGTCCTCGTCACCATGGTGGGCTCGCTCGGCACCCTCGGCGGCGGTTACACCGGCCAGTGGCGGCGCCAGCTGTCGATCGTGCTCGACGGGCTGCGGGCCGTCGACCGGGGCCGGCCCAAGCTGCCGGGACGTCCGCTGGGAGCCAAGGAATACCAGGCGGCCGTGCACGGCCTGAGCCGCCGTGCCACCCGGGCGGCCTCCCGCGGCACGGGTGCGGCGCCGGGAGCCGGTGCGGCGCCGGGAGCCGGCGCATAGGACATCTGCGTTCGGCGTCGGCGGGGTGCGCCGCGCTGACGCCGTGCGCTGACGCCGTGCGGGCTACTTCGTGCGCACCACGATCTGGTTGCCCCACGGGTCGTCGAAGCCGAGGGCCTGCCCGTCGTGACGGGTCTGCACGCCGAAGTGGGACATCCGTTCGTTGAGGGCGCCGATGTCGTCGGAGCCCGGCAGGATGATATCGACCTCGCCGAGCCCGAGGGCCAGTCGGCGCTTGCCGGCGCCGGCGCTGTTCCAGGTGTTCATGGCCATGTGGTGGTGGTAGCCGCCGGCCGAGACGAACAGGGCCTGGCCGCCGAGGGTCGCCGTCGCCTCGAAGCCGAGGCGGTCCACGTAGAACTCGCGGGCCGTGCCCACGTCGCCGACGGAAAGGTGCACGTGCCCGACGATGGCGTTGCCGACCGACGGATGCGCCTGACCGTCCCGGGTCAGGTGCTCGCCGATGAAGGTGTTCGGGTCGAGGTATAGGGTGGCCATCTCGACCTGGCCGTGGGTCCAGCTCCACTCGGTGCGGTCGCGGTCCCAGTACAGCTCGATGCCGTTGCCCTCCGGGTCGGTGAAGTAAAAGGCCTGGCTGACCAGGTGATCGGCACTGCCGGTGAACGATCCCGGATGCGTTGTGCCCACCGAGTAGACGGCCGCGGCGAGCTGCGCCTGCGTATCGAAGAGGATGGCGGTGTGGAACAGCCCGCTCGAGCGGGGCTCGGCGGCGGCCAGCTCCGGGGCGTGCTGCAGAACAACGATCGGTGTGGTTCCGCGCCCGAGCACGGCGACCGGCCCCTCGTGGCTCTGTAGCTCGAGGGTCACCGCGTCGCGGTAATACGTGATCATGGCGTCGAGGTCGCCCACCCGCAGGGTCACCGCGCCCATGCCGGTGGATGCGGGCAGCAGATCGTTCGCAAATCGATTCACACTGGCCCCAACGGATGATCCGGGCCCGGTATTCCGGCCGTGCGCCGCGTGGCGGGGGCTAACTCAGGAGATCCGGCGGCACGGTCGCGATCGGACGCCATCCGCCGCGGAAACAGTGGCCCCGGGGACGGCCTTGGTCGGGATCTCCTGAGTTAGCCCCAGATTGGAGTCGGGAGGTGGAGTCGGGAGTTGTAGGGGGATCGGGAGTCGGGAGCGGGTCGGAGCGCAGAACGCGACCCGGCAGTCAGGGCGCTCGCTACTGCTCGTCTTCGTGGAGCTGGATCAGGTTGCCGCAGGTGTCGTCGAAGATGACGGAGGTGCCGTAGGCATCCGTGCTGGGGGCGCCGGCGAACTGAACGCCCAGGGTGCGGAGTCGCTCGTACTCGGCCTGCACATCCGGTGTGCCGAACACGATGGCCGGCAGCCCGAGGCTGCGGATGCCCTGAGCGTACTTCTGGTAGACCTTGTTGTCGCTCGGCTCGAGGAGGAGGCCGACCCCGTCGGGGTCTTCCGGGGACTTCACGATGTACAGCTGGTGCTCCGGCATGGATATCAGCTTCTCGAATCCGAGCACGGACGTGTAGAAGTCGAACGCGGCGGACGGATCGTTCACGTGGACGCTGCACATCTTGATTCGCATGGCCGGAGCGTATCAGTTTGCGGCCCGTGGCCGCCGGGCCGTGACGCCTCGCGACGGCACGCCCGGCTGCGGGGAAACCCAGCGACGGTGCGGTGCCCGCGGAGAAACGCGGGCCACCGCGGCCTCGCCTACGCCGCGCCGGCCGCGGAAGCCGCGTGCGTCAGCCGCGCCAGCAGTTCCAGGTAACGGGCCGCGGTCTGCCCGATGATCTCCGCCGGAAGTGCCGGCGGTGTGCCGGTCAGGTCCCAGTTGGCCGCGAGCCAGTCGCGAACGATCTGCTTGTCGAAACTGGCCATCCGTTGTTCCGGGGTCGTGCCGGACTGCCAGAGCGAGGCGTCCCAATAGCGGCTCGAGTCGCTGGTGAGCACCTCGTCGGCGAGCGTGATGGCGCCCGTGAGGCGGTCGGCGCCGAACTCGAATTTCGTGTCGGCCAGGATGACCCCGGCTTTCTCGGCGATCGCCGAGGCGTGGCCGAAGATCTCCAGCGACAGGCGGCGCAGCTCGTCGGCAACGGAGGCCCCGACCAGCTCCACCGTGCGCTCGAACGAGATGTTCTCATCGTGCTCGCCCATCGGGGCCTTCCACGCCGGGGTGAAGATGGGTTCGGGCAGGCGGTCGCCGTTCTGCAAGCCGGCAGGCAGTTGGATGCCGCACACCGTCTGGGTGGACTGGTATTCCTTCCAGCCCGATCCGGTCAGGTACCCGCGCACGACGCATTCGATCGGGAACATGTCGAGGGTCTTGCAGAGCATGGCGCGCCCGGCAACGGCGGACGGGAGCAGGCTGGTCACAGCCCCGTTGACGGTGTGGTCCGGCACGAGGTGGTTGGGGAAGCCCACGAGCTGGTCGAACCACCAGAGGCTGAGAGTGGTGAGCAGTTCGCCCTTGCCCGGGATGCCGGGCTCGAGAACGTGGTCGAACGCGCTGACGCGGTCGCTGGCGACCACGAGCACGCGTGCGGCGGTCGCGAGGTCAGCCGCGGCATCCGGAACATAGAGGTCGCGCACCTTGCCCGAGTAGGCGTGACGCCATCCCGGCAGGTCGGGCAGAGCGGATGCGGCGGGCTGGTCTAGTGCGGTCACGGCTATATTCTTGCGCACCGGCCGGTGCCCGCGCCAACGCGGTGCCGGCGTGGGCTCGTGCCGGGCTCGTGCCGGGTTCGTGCCGCCCGCGGCGTGCCGCGCTTCCGCGCCGAGGATCCCAGGGGGAGGGGCTAACTCAGGAGATCTGCGCTGCCGGTGTCATCCGGCCTGGTGTTCTCGGGTGTTCTCAGCGCTCGCCGAATGGATCTCCTGAGTTGGCCACGGAAACGGCGGGCGGCGACAGCTCAGCCGGGCCAGTGAGACGAGGGTTCGGCGGGCTCAGCGGGCGACACCGGCGACGCGGGCTCAGCGGGCGACAGCGGCGACGCGGGCCGCGATGTCGGTGCGGAACTGGCAACCCTCAAGCGTGATCAGGGTGAGCGCCTCGTAGGCGCGGGCGCGGGCATCCGCAAAGCCGTCGCCGACCGCGACGACGCTGAGCACGCGTCCGCCGGTGGACACGAGGGTGTCGTCGACGACGGCTGTCGCCGCATGCGCAATACTGACGCCGGGCACAGCGGATGCCGCGGCCAGGCCGGTGAGAGCGCGTCCGGTGACCGGCGCATCCGGATAGTTCTCGCTCGCGAGCACGACCGTGACGCAGGCGTCAGCCGAGAATACCGGGCGGGCCAGGCCGCCAAGGCCGCCGGTGGAGGCCGCGAGCAGCAGACCCGACAGTGGCGTGACCAGGCGCGGTAGAACCACCTGGGTCTCCGGGTCGCCGAATCGGGCGTTGAATTCGATCACCCGGATGCCCTCGGTCGTGAGAATGAGGCCGCAGTAGAGCAGACCGATGAAGGGGGTGTCCTCGGCGGCGAGCTTGCGCACCGTGGGCAACGCGATCGTTTCGATGATCTCGTCTATGAAAGCCTGTTCACTGCCGAATTCGGCGTCGAGCCAGGGCAGCGGCGAATAGGCGCCCATGCCGCCGGTGTTCGGGCCGAGGTCACCGTCACCGAGGCGTTTGTAGTCCTGGGCGGGGGAGAGCGGCAGCACGCTGTGGCCGTCGCTGAGCAGGAAGAGGGAGACCTCCTGCCCGTCCAGGAATTCTTCGATCAGCACGCTGCCGTGCTGAAGCCAGTAGATGGCGTGGTTGATCGCGGCCGTACGGTCCACGGTGACGAGCACGCCCTTGCCGGCGGCGAGGCCGTCGGCCTTCACCACGTAGGGCGCCCCGAACTCATCGAGTGCGGACGTGGCTTCGGCGAGCGACCCGGCGCGTTCGGCGCGTCCGGTGGGCACGCCCGCGGCGTCCATGATGCGTTTGGCGAAGGTTTTGCTGCCTTCGAGGGCGGCTGCGGCCCGGTCCGGACCGAATACCGGGATGCCCCGGGTGCGCAGCGCATCGGCGACCCCGGCGACGAGCGGCGCCTCCGGCCCCACCACGACGAGCTCGATGCCGTTGAGGTTCGCGTAGTTCGTGACCTGCTCGGGGTCGGCCGGGTCGAGCGGAATCACCGGCACATCCCGGGCGATGCCGGCATTGCCTGGCGCCGCCACGATGTCGTGGCGCGGCTCCTCGCGGAGCAGCGCGGTGATGATGGCGTGCTCGCGGGCACCGGAACCGAGGACCAGAATCTTCACCCCGTCAGATTAGCGGATGCCGCGTAGCCCCGCGCGGGCGGCGGACAGCGGGCACTGGCGCAGCATGCGCGCGAGGTGGGCTGGCGGCGCAAGGAGCGGGCGGCCGGCACGGACCGCAGACAGGAGGCAGACTGGTGGCGTGGCACGAGCGAGGATTGACGACGGCGTGGGGCGCGCGGCGGTGCGCGAATACGCGGCGCAGCAGGGTGAGGCGAGCCGGGACATCCGTGCCCTGGCGGTTCGGTACACGCTGCAGCTGCTCGCCGAGAAGGCCACCGGCAACACACTCGAGGTTCGCGTGCCGCCGTTCGGGGCCGTGCAGTGCATCGCCGGTCCGCGCCACACCCGCGGCACACCGCCGAACGTCATTGAGACGGATGCCCCCACCTGGCTCGCCCTCGCCACCGGTACGCTCTCGTGGGCTGATGGCATCGCATCCGGTCGCATCGCCGCCTCCGGCCAGCGCGCCGACCTGGTCGGGCACCTACCGCTTCTCTGACGCCTCCCACCTCCGTCTCGGACGCGACTCCCCCTTTTCTCCCTCGTTAGTTTTCCCCGTCGTTGTGGTTCGGTGGCAGCATCATCCGATCACAACATTTAGCGACTAAACTAATTCTCATGACAGTGATTGCTTTGTTCGGTGCGACCGGTAAGACCGGTCATCGCGTGCTGACGCGAGCTCTTGCCGCGGGATGCGAGGTGCGGGCTCTGGTGCGTGATCCGGCCAAGCTCGTCACCACGTCGCCGGCTCTGACGGTTATTCGCGGTGACGTGTTGGACGCGGGCGCCGTGGATCAGGCGGTGGCGGGGTCAGACGCCGTGCTCAGCCTGTTCGGGCAGGTCAAGGGGTCGCCGCCGACCCTGCAGACCGAGGGCAACCAGCTCATCGTGGACGCGATGGGGCGGCACGAAGTAAAGCGGATCGTCACCCTGTCGGGCGGCGGGCTAACCGCTCCACTGGACCGGCCCGGGCCCGCAGACCGCGTCATCAGGTTCTTGCTGAAGACCCTGTCCGGGCATGTTCTCGCCGACGCGGAGCAGCACCTTCGGGTGCTCGAGGCGTCCGGGTTGGAGTGGACGGTCGTTCGTGGTCCGCGGTTGACCGAGAAGCCGGGTGCTGGAACTTACCGGGTGGGATGGGTGGGCGTTGACGCGAGCACCCAGATCAGTCGAGATGATCTCGCGGACTTCATCCTCACCCAGGTGGAGGATCGCACCTTCATCGGGCAGATGCCGTTTATCAGCGCATGACACAATCGGCGCGCCTGCTCACCTCGCACCGGTCCAGGCAGATGGGGGAGGTCCTGGCGGCGGTCGTTCGTCTGTCGCGGTCGATCGCGAGCCCGCGATCGACTCCGTTCGGTAGCACGGTCCTCACACGCACCCAGCTGGATGTCCTCTTCGTCCTCGCTCACGCGCAGGACTCTGTCACTCCGGGCCGGCTTGCCGCACTGTTGCACGTCACACCGGGGGCCATCACTCAACTCGTCGACCAATTGCGCGAGCATGACCTGGTCGAGCAGTTCGCATCCGACCAGGACGGACGGGTGCGGCTCCTCAGGCTCACCGGATTCGCGCGTTCCCAGGTCGAGGCGTTCGAAACTCTCGCGATAGAACGCTCCGCACCATGGTTCGACACGCTGACCGATGACTCACTGACCGAGCTCGCTGGACTGCTCGCACAGGTCAAGGGATCCTGAGAGGTGCGGTCATTGTGACAGGCGCGACCGGGGCGCTCGGCTCGGCCGTGGTGGAACGTCCACCGGCCGCCGCGGCTGCCGCACGACGAGGTCGATGTTCGCGCTCCCGCGTACCGCAATCTCATTCATCCGGGCAGGCTGGCATCCGCCGGGCAGAGCCAACACACAGCCGCAGGACCGACCAGGCGTGCGAGAATGAAAGCGTGATCTCAGACCAACAGCCCGAGCAGGAGTCCGATTCCGGCACCGTTGAGAGTGCCGGCGAATCGATCGTCGACAAGTCCACCGTCACCGTGCGGCGCTCGCCCCGCTTCTTCAACTTCATGCTCCTCGGCGCCCTGATCGGTGCGATCGCGGCCCTGGTTCTCACGGTCGTGTTTCCCGAGAACGCCGAGTTCGGGGCTACCCAGGTCTTCGGATTCCTGTTGCTCGCGTTCCTCACGCTGGGCGTCGCCCTGGGTGCCGTCGTCGCCATCATCATCGACCGTGTCATCTCCCGCCGCGGGAAGACGGTCGTCGTCGATAGAATGGCAGCTGTCGGTCCGAGCGATTCCGAGTCTCCGGATGCCGTATCCGACTCGTCGAATTCTGATCGGGGCTAGCTCAACCCGCCCGTCCCAACAACACGGCTCACCGGACCGAAGCGGAGAAGCTCCCGGTTACCCCACAACTCTCAGCACACACTTCCCCGAGCACTGATAGTAGAAGAGGCACCGATTTGGCTGGCGGCGACGGACTTTTAGGCCATGATCTACTCCCCGGAGAGAAGGGGCCGCAGGATGCCTGCGGCGTTTTCGGCGTCTGGGCTCCCGGTGAGGAGGTGGCTAAGCTCAGCTATTTCGGCCTCTATGCCCTGCAGCACCGGGGCCAGGAGTCGGCCGGGATCGCCACGAGTGACGGCTCGAAGATCCTGATCTACAAGGACATGGGCCTGGTCTCCCAGGTCTTCAACGAGGCCGCGCTGAGCACACTGATCGGCCACATCGCCGTCGGGCACACCCGCTACTCGACCACCGGATCGTCCAGCTGGCAGAACGCCCAGCCCACCCTGGGCCGAACCTCGGGCGGCACGGTCGCCCTCGGCCACAACGGCAACCTCACCAACACGGCCGAGCTCCTGCAGCTCGTGCACGAACGCTACCCGAAGGTGGAGGGCGAGCTCGCCCGCGGCAACACCACCGACACCGCAGTGATCACCGCCCTCTTCACCGGCGATCTCGACCACACCCTCGAAGCCACGGCGCTCGAGGTTCTGCCGCGTCTGCGCGGCGCTTTCAGCCTCGTCTTCATGGACGAGACCACCCTCTACGCCGCCCGCGACCCGCAGGGGGTGCGCCCGCTGGTGCTCGGCCGCCTCGAGCGTGGCTGGGTGGTCGCATCCGAAACCGCCGCCCTCGACATCGTGGGCGCCAGCTTCGTGCGCGAGGTCGAGCCGGGCGAGCTCATCACCATCGACGAAGACGGCCTGCGCACGCAGCGCTTCGCCGAAGCGAAGCCCGCCGGCTGCGTGTTCGAGTACGTCTACCTGGCCCGGCCCGACACCACCATCGCCGGCCGCGGCGTGCACGAGGCGCGGGTCGAGATGGGCCGTCGCCTCGCCCAGGAGTACCCCGTCGAGGCCGACCTCGTCATCCCGACCCCCGAGTCCGGCACGCCGGCCGCGATCGGGTACGCGCAGGCATCCGGAATTCCGTTCGGCCAGGGTCTGGTGAAGAACTCCTACGTGGGGCGCACCTTCATCCAGCCGTCGGAGACCATCCGCCAGCGGGGAATCAAGCTCAAGCTCAACCCCCTCAAGGCCGTGATCAAGGGCAAACGGCTGATCGTCGTCGACGACTCGATCGTGCGCGGCAACACCCAGCGTGCCCTGGTCAGCATGCTGCGGGAGGCCGGTGCGGCCGAGGTGCACGTGCGCATCTCGAGCCCGCCGATCACCTGGCCCTGCTTCTACGGCATCGACTTCGCCTCCCGCGCGGAACTGATCGCGACCGGCCTCGGCGTCGACGAGGTGCGCCAGGCCATCGGCGCCGACTCGCTCGGGTACCTCTCACCGGAGGGTATGATCGCCGCCACCGAGCAGCCGCCCGAACGCCTATGCACGGCCTGCTTCACCGGGGTCTATCCGATCCCGCTGCCCGACTCAGCACACCTGGGCAAGAACCTGTTGGAACGTCCGGCCGCCGCCTCGAACGGATGCGACCCGGGCCCCGACTCGGAATTCGAGCCTCTGCTCGCCCCCACCTCACTGCGCCAGGAAGCACTGCGCGAAGAATCCTTGGTCACACAGGGTAAGCCCCCGATCGGCGACCCAGGAAGACAAGAATGAGCAACGCATCCTATGCGGCGGCCGGAGTGGACACCACGGCCGGCGACCTCGCCGTCTTCCTGATGAAGGAGGCCGTGTCGAACACGCACGGTCCCGAGGTGCTCGGCGGGTTCGGCGGTTTTGCCGGCCTCTACGACGTCTCCTTCCTCACCGGCTACACGCGCCCGCTGCTGGCCACGTCAACGGATGGCGTCGGCACCAAGGTTGCGATCGCCCAGGCCATCGACAAGCACGACACGATCGGCCAGGACCTTGTGGGCATGGTCGTCGACGACATCATCGTCGTCGGGGCCCGCCCGCTCTTTATGACCGACTACATTGCGTGCGGCAAGGTCGTCCCCGAGCGGATCGCGGACATCGTCGCGGGCATCGCCCGCGCCTGCGCCGCCACCGGCACCGCACTCGTCGGCGGCGAGACCGCCGAACACCCCGGCCTCCTCGGCGTTGACGACTACGACGTGGCCGGCGCCGCCACCGGGGTGGTGGAAGCCGACCAGGTGCTCGGCGCGGAGAAGGTCCGCCATGGTGACGTCGTCGTGGCGCTGGCCTCTTCCGGCCTGCACTCCAACGGCTACTCGCTCGTGCGGCACATCCTCGCCAACCGCGGCATCGGCTACACCGACACGTCCGCCGATTTCGGAGGCGTGGTCGGCGAGGTCCTGCTCGAGCCGACGCGGCTCTACACCGGGCCGCTGCTCGGCGTGATCTCCGACCCGGAGCTCGCCGGCGTCGTGCACTCGCTCAGCCACGTCACCGGCGGCGGCATCGCGGCGAACCTCGCTCGCGTGCTCCCGCTCGGCGCCTGGGTGGAGGTCGACCGGTCCACCTGGTCGCCGTCCCCGGTCTTCCGGGTGCTCAGCGAACTCGCCGGCTCCTCGCTCGAGAGCGCGGAGGGCACCTGGAACCTGGGTGTCGGCATGTTCGCCGTCGTCGCGGCCGAATCGGCGTCATCCGTCATCGCGCGCCTCGCCACCGAGGGAGTGCCGGCCTGGGTGGCCGGCCGTGTCTCGACCGCCCCGCACGACCTCGCGGGCTTTGAGCAGGGTGCCAAGGGCGTGAACGGCGGCGCCGTGCGCCTGGTCGGCGGCTACGCGCTCTAGCCAGGCCGCCCGGCGGGGCGCCTCGTGGGGCGCCCCGCCGAGCGCCCCGTGCGCGTAAATGGCCGCCATCGGTGAAACGATGGCGGCCATTTGCGCGCACCCGCTGAGGCACGGGGCCGCGGAGGAGCGAAGCTCGGCGAGCCGAGATGAGCCGAGCCGAGCCGAGATGAGCCGAGCCGAGATGAGCCGAGCCGAGATGAGCCGAGCCGAGATGAGCCGAGATGAGCCGAGCCGAGATGAGCCGAGATGAGCCGAGCCGAGATGAGCCGAGCCGAGCCGAGCCGAGCGTCAGGCGCGCTTCTGCTCGTCTTCGGTGGCGTAATGGTCGACGTATTGGTCGTCGGCGTCGGCGTCGGCGTCGGCTTCGTCGTCGGTGTCTGCGTCTTTGCCGGGCTTGCCGGCCTCGTACTCCGGCCACTTCGCCAGGTCCTCATCGAGGCGCGGGTCGTTGGCCGGATGCCCGGTGAGCTCGCGCTCAAGCGCGTTGTAGTTGGTGTCCGGGCTGAAGTACTTCAGCTCGCGGGCAACCTTGGTGTGCTTTGCTTTTTGACGGCCGCGCCCCATGCGAGACCCCCTAACGATGCCAGGCCGGGTGAGAGGAACGTCTCCCGGGAGTTGCCGAATATTGTGAAAACTAGCCGTCAGTTTAGCATGGCGGGCCGAACGGGCCGAGGATGCAAATCCTGAGCAGCGGTTCGCCGAGCACGTTCACAATCAGCGTTCCTTCACTGTACCTCAGCGGGAGAGGAGGTAGCCCGCACCACAGACCAGGAACCCGAGCAGGAGAGTGCCGATCAGGTTGACAATGCCAGCTCGCCGACACCCGGTGAGCGTCAGTTCGACGGTCTCGACGCTCCAGGTGCTGAACGTGGTCAGGCCGCCGCAGACCCCGGTCAACAGGATCAGCTGCACGTCGGCGGACACCGCGGCACGCTCGGAGAGACCGAGCACCACGCCGCCGATCAACGATCCGGCCACGTTCACGATCAACACGCCGAGCGGCAGCCGCCCGGGGCCGACGGGGAGGGCACGCGAGACGAAGTAACGGATGACCGCCGCCGCGCCACCGGTGACGAGTACGCCAAGGACCAGCCAGGTGCTCACAGAGTGCTCCCGGCATCCGGAATGTCCGGCAACACGCGGTGCCGAAGCTGCGCCCCCAGCTGCAGGCCGAGGGCCGCGGCCCCGAACCCCAGCAGCAGAGTGGCCGTCAGGTAGATCCAGCCGAGAGTCGGGAATCCGGCCGCGCCGAGCGCGACCAGGGACACCATGACGGCAGAGTAGGTCGTGAACGACCCGAGCACCCCCGTGCCGAGGGTGGCCTTGACCCAGGCCGGCAGGCCCGGGCGGGTCCACAGGCCGGCCACCAGCCAGCCGAGCATGAACGCGCCGATCGTGTTGGCGATCAGCGTGCTCGCCGGGAAGTCGGTGTCGGCGTGCGGGAGAGCCTGATCGATGCCGAGTCGAAGGCCCGTGCCGACCATGCCGCCGAGAAGGACGCCGGGAGCAAGGCGCATCCGTTACTTCCTCTTGCGGCGCCGCGCGGCGGACGGCCGGGAATTCGGCGGAACCGTGCCGACGACCGGCGTGGGTCGGATCGAGATGTCCTTGGTCGCCGGAGCGAGCGGGCGGCGCGGGATCGGGCGGGGGCGCACGGGCTCGCCGCGGCGGTCCTGGCCGGGCACGGGCCGGGAGCGCCGGCCGTAGATGAGCTCGGAGGAGTCGAGCAGCCACGGCACCAGGGCAATGGTGACGCCGTGCACGAGCATGAGTTTCTGGCGCAGCCGCCGGGCCTTGTGGTTGTGCAGCAGACCCTCCCACCAGTGGCCCACGATGTAGATCGGGGTGTACACGGTGACGACCTCGGAGCCGTGGTCCTCGCGCCGATCCTTGATGTAGCTGATCAGAGGCCAGCTGATATCCCGGTAGGGCGACTGTACGATGCGCAACGGCACCTGGATATTCTGCTGCACCCAGGCGCGCTTGAGCGTCTTGGTCTCGTCGACGTCGACGGAGATGTGTACGGCCTCGATGCTCTCGTGGCGGGCCGCGATCGCGTAGTCCAACGCCTTGAGCACGGGCTTCTGCATCTTGCCGACCAGCACGATCGCGTGGTCGCCCGACGAGCCGAAGATGGTGTCGGCATCCACTTCGATTTCCTTGGCGACGTCGCGGTAGTACCGGTTGACGCCGAGCATGAGGGTGAACAGCACAGGCATCAAAACGAAGACGAGCCAGGCGCCGTGGGTGAACTTGGTGATGGTGACCACTATCAGCACCACGCCGGTGAGCAGCGCGCCGAAGCCGTTGATCGAGAGGCTGGCGATGATGGATGCCCGGTTCGGCGGGTTCGTCTTCAGCAGGGTCAGCCAGTGCCGCACCATGCCCGTCTGCCCGAGTGTGAAGGAGACGAAGACGCCGATGATGTAGAGCTGGATCAGCACGGTCAGGTTGGCCTGGTAGATGACCAGGATGATGCAGGCGAAGAGGGCCAGCAGCAGCACACCGTTGGAGTAGATCAGGCGGTCGCCGCGGGTGCTGAGCGATTTCGGGGCGTAGGAGTCTTTGGCGAGCACGGAGCCGAGCAGCGGGAAGCCGTTGAACGCCGTGTTGGCGGCCAGCAGCAGCACCGCCGCGGTCGCGGCCTGCAGCACGAAGAACATGATCGAGTTGTTGCCGAAGGTGGCCGCCGCGATCTGGGCGATCAGGCTGCGCTGCGGGGAAGTCGCACACTCCTCCCAGCCGATCAGGTCGCAGGGATTTTCCGCGTAGTGCACCTTCGAGAACAGGGCGAGCGCGGTCAGGCCGATGAAGAGCGTGATGGCGATGCCGCCCATGAGCACCAGCGTGCGCTGGGCGTTCTTGACCTTCGGATGCTTGAACGCGGGCACCCCGTTGGCGATCGCCTCGACGCCGGTGAGCGCGCTGCACCCACTCGCGAAGGAGCGCAGCAGCAGCAGGATGAACGCCGACTGGGCCAGGCTCTGGGCCTCTACGTCGTAGTTCGCCGACTCGGCCATCGGGGTATCGCCGAGGGCGACCCGGGCGAGGCCCACGACGACCATCAGCAGCACGCTGGCGATGAACAGGTAGGTGGGGATGGCGAAAGCCTTGCTCGACTCGTGCACGCCGCGCAGGTTGACCGCCGCGAGCAGGATCACGAAGAAGACCGCGAACTCCACCCGGAACGGCGCCAGGCCCGGCAGTGCGGAGATGATGTTGTCCACGCCGCTGGCCACCGACACGACCACGGTCATCACGTAGTCGACGAGCAGGGCGGACGCGACGACGAGGCCGGCCTTCTCTCCGAGGTTCTTGTGCGCGACCTCGTAGTCGCCGCCGCCGGACGGGTAGGCCTTGATCAGCTGGCGGTACGACGCGACGACCACGACGAGCAGTAGCACGACGCACGCCGCGACCCAGGGCGCGAAGCTGAGAAAGGCCAGCCCGCCGAGCGTCAGGATCATCAGGAGCTCTTGCGGCGCATACGCGACGCTCGACAGCGGGTCGCTCGCGAAGATGGGGAGGGCGAGGTGCTTGGGCAGCAACTGGCCGTCGAGCTTTTCGGTCGAGAGCGGGTCGCCGATGATCCACCTTTTCGGTGAACGTGTTTCTGGTGCCTGGGGGGTTCCCTCTGGTGTCACGAGGGACGACACTACTCCCTTGGATTCCTCTGTCAAATCCAGGGGAGTCGGCCGCCGTGCGGGCGTGTCGGGTGCGCCCGGTCTGCCCGATCTGCGGCGCCCTGATGTCCCTGCACGCGATCGACCGTTCGGGGGGATGCGCCGACCGCGCCACCCCACCGCCGAGGAGATCGCGGCCCGTACCGTCTGACCCGGTTGCGACGGTGACACACAGAACACCCGCGCAGCTGGCGAGGGTGTTCTGTGTGGGGGGTGCTGTTGCACCGCTCCGGGCTAGTGGCCGCGCTGCCGGTGCAGGGCGGCGAGGATGTCCGCGCGCACCTCGACCAGGCGAGCCCGAAGTTCCGGCACGAGCGTGGTCGGCACGCCGGACCGTGTGGCAGCCTGGCGCAGGTCCGCGCGCAGCTGCTGACGGAACTCGTTCAGCACCAGGTCGGCCTCATGCAGCGCCCGGTTGGACTCGAGACGCGGGTCGGGCGTCGAGGCGGCGGTGGATCCCGAATCGCCTTCGACGGTTCCGGCGCGGGCACCTGTTCCGTCGAATGTGGTTCCCGATGTGCTGCCGCTCGCTGCTGATTCCGCTGGGCCGGTCTGCCATCCCGCACCGGCCGAGGCTGAAGCTGCGGCTGATGCGGCTGCCGCACCGGCTCGGGCCCCGGCCGCGGCGCCGGCTGCCGCGCCGGCGGCGGCCCC